>DAOQAF010000015.1:0-51859 GCA_035353775.1 Bacteroidales bacterium
GAAAATTGAGCATTGAAAATTGAGCATTGAAAATTGAGCATTGAAAATTGAGCATCGAAAATTGAGAATTGTCCTTACGGCTTATTACAACCTTCTCTGCCCTTTGCCCTCAGCCCTTCGCTCTCCGCTTCCGCCCTTCGCTCCTACTTCTCCCTTATTTTCTTATCTTTCAGGCTACCCTCAAAAATCTCGAACTTCACAAACTTACATTCGAGCGGGCCATTGAATAAAGTTATTTTTTTCCCCGGTTTCAGCCCGATGAATTTCAGGGCATCAAAATGGGAGCTGATGATCCATGCTGCATAACCGGCACAATTATTTTTCAGGGTATCGCCGATATCTTTGTAAAGCCGGATGATGTCATCGGGTTTTATACGTTCGCCGTAGGGGGGATTGGTGATAATCATCCCTTTTTCTTTCGGAAATCTGAATTCGCGGAAATCGCATTGCGTAAGATGTATGTCTTTATGCAGATGGGCAGATCTCAGGTTGTCTGATGCGGCTGCCAGAGCGGAGCCCGAATTGTCGGAGCCTACAATCTCGCATTCGTACTCTGCGATTTTTTCATCAGCTTCGTCTTTCACTGCCTGCCAGAGCGCTTCATCAAAATTGTTCCACTCTTCAAACCCGAATGATTTGCGGTAATAGCCTGCCGGGATATTTCCTGCTATCATAGCTGCTTCGGTCAGGATAGTCGCCGAGCCGCACATGGGGTCGAACAGGTTTGTTTTTTTGTCCCACCCGCTGAGTAAAACCATTCCCGCGGCCAGTACCTCGCTCATCGGCGCCATGCCTTGTTTTACACGATATCCCCTTCGGTGCAGCGAGCCTCCCGAACTGTCGAAGGATACCGAACATTCATGGCCACGGATATGCATATGAATTCTGATATCCGGATTTTCGAGTTCCACGGAGGGCCGGCGGTTATACTTTTCGCGGAAATGATCGGCAATAGCATCCTTACATAAAAGAGAAACATAATGGGAATTTGTAAAAAAAGTATCCGACATCACCGTATCGATGGCTATAGTTTTGTCAGGCTCAAAAAATTGGGACCAGTCGAATTTTTTTATCAATTCATAAAACTGTTCCTTATCCCTGAATTTAAAATCGAGTACCGGCATCAGAATATGCAATGCCGTCCGGCAATTGTAGTTAGCTGCATACATCATCTGCAGGCCGCCGCGAAACGATACGGCGCGGGTCAGCAACTGTATGTCTTTGGCGCCAAGAGCCTTCAGTTCTCCGGCAAGAATATCTTCCAGGCCAAACTGTGTTTTCGCAATAAAAAGCTGATTTTCGTTCAATTTTTTTCACAAAGATAAAAAATAAAAAAGTGCCGGAGGCACCTCCATGGGTTATATGTTATTATTAGCAATTTAAACTTCATTTAGTAAGTGTTTCTTAATTTTTATACTTTTGTTACAACTATATTAGAAGTGAACGTCTGTTATGAAGTTATTGGTCATTGAAAACATCAGGATATCCTTGATTTCCATACGCAGTCATCTTTTGCGCACCATACTGACCGTGCTGATCATCGCATTCGGCATCATGGCTTTGGTCGGAATACTTACTGCCATAGAATCTATCAAAGGCTCTATCAGCAGCAATTTCGCCCGCATGGGATCGAATACATTCAGCATCCGCAACCATGGCATGCGAATGCATGGCGGCGGCGAACGGCCAAAAGACTTCAGAAACATCACCTATGAAGAAGCCATGGAATTTAAAGAACGGTTTAATTTCCCGGCACAGACATCCATTTCAACGGTCGGAACCCGCGCAGCCACTGCCAAATACGCTTCAAAAAAAACAAACCCAAATATCGATATCCGCGGTGTGGACGGAAATTACTTAGCCACTTCCGGTCAGGAACTGGCCTATGGCAGAAACTTCTCAAACAAGGAACTTTTCAATGGTGATAAAATGATCATCGTTGGAAGCGAGATCGTCAAAAAACTTTTTACCAACAATGAAGATCCTATCGATAAGCAGATATCTGTCGGCCTGCAGAAGTTTCAAATTATCGGAGTAATGAAAGAAAAAGGATCCAGCATGGGTTTCAGCGGCGACAAAAGCTGTATGATCCCTTTGCAGGCACTCCGTCAGTTTGTTTCTGGCAATGAATTATCTTATACGATTGAGGTGATGGTTCCGAACACCCTGATGATGGATATTGCCATCGGAGAAGCCACGGGGACTTTCAGGGTTATCCGTAAAGTGCTGCCAGGCGATAAGAATAATTTTGAAGTGGAAAAAAGCGACAACCTGGCACAAATGCTTCTTGAAAACATTCAGTATGTAACGCTTGCAGCCACGATCATCGGATTGATCACCTTGCTGGGTGCCGCTATCGGGCTGATGAACATCATGCTGGTCTCTGTCACGGAACGTACGCGCGAGATCGGCATACGCAAAGCCATGGGCGCCACTTCAAACATGATAAAAAACCAGTTTCTGGTCGAAGCTGTTGTGATAGGCGTGCTGGGCGGGTTGCTTGGAATATTTTTTGGCATCCTCATCGGAAATATTATGTCGCTGATACTTGACAGTAGTTTTGTGGTACCATGGTTATGGATATTTTCCGGCATATTGATATGTATCGTGGTGGGCTTAGTCTCGGGCATCTTTCCTGCTATGAAAGCTGCCCGGCTTGATCCTATTGAAGCGCTGAGATATGAATAAATCCTGAATTTTGAAAAACCGCGTTGTACATATCGCCATTTTTTTTATTTTAATTGTCGCACTGGGAATTTCATGCAGCCCTATAAGGAAATACCCGCAAGGCCAGCGTCTGTTGGTCCGCAACAAGCTGATCATGAATAAAAATGCCATTGATGCTTCAGAGCTCAAGTCCCTTTTCAAACAAAAACCCAACCGCAAAAACTTCGGGTTATACCTCAACATAAGATTCTGGAATTATGCCACCAAAGGTAAAGAAACCCGGTTTAAGACATGGATAAAAAACACCTTTGCGGCTGAGCCGGTAATTCTGGATACTACCCTCAACGAAAGTTCCAGGAAGCAGTTCAATTACTACCTCAATAATCATGGTTACTTCAACTCAGACATCAGTGACAGCGTGATATACCCCAAAAAGCGAAAGCGGGCCGCCAGGGTCGTCTATAAAGTTAAGACCTATACTCCCTACAAAATTAATTCAGTAAGCTATACCATCAGCGATGCTACACTCAAAGCCTTTGTTTACTCCGAAAAAGCGGATTGCAGGCTGGTACCCGGCGATATCTATAATACCGATAATATTGATACTGAAAGGGACCGCATTACCCGTACCCTCCGAAATAACGGTTATTATTATTTCAGCAAGGAATATATAAATTTTATCATCGACAGTTCTTTAAATTCTCACCAGGTGGACATCAGGATCAGGATCTCTGATGCCCTGGCACCCTCAGAAACAAAGGCCGATTCGCTGGTAACGGTCAAGCACAAACGTTTTATACTCAATAAAATCATCATCAACACCGATTTCGAGCCGGACAAAAACATCATGAAATCCTATGATACAGTAAGGGTCACCATTCCTGCCAGGCAAAAAAACCGCCCACATAAAGTATATTATTATGTGTTTAGCGACAAACTCAAAATCAACAAGAAAACAATCTCTCAGTCCGTATTTGCAGACAGCGGCGATATCTTCAACATTTCCGATGTAGAAAAAACGTATAAAAGCCTGCTCGATCTTAAAATTTACCGTTTTGTCAATATCACATTCAGTGAATTGAGCAGTACTTCGGATCGTACGGGTGCACTCGACTGTTATATCAAACTGACAAAGTCGGCCACACAGGCTGTAGCCATAAGCACTGAAACGACTAACAAAGGAGGGGAATTAGGCCTTTCGGCAGGCATCGTATACGAAAACAAGAACCTTTTCCGTGGTGCAGACCTGTTTAACATCAAGGTGAACGGAGCCGTCGAATTTCAATCGCTGAAAAAAGATGCCATCAAAGAAGCACCGGTAATAAAAAGTCTTCCTTTTATTAACACGGTAGAAACAGGCATCGAACTGAATTTAAAAATCCCACGGTTTGTAATCCCGGTAAAACAGGAAAAATTTCCAAAATATTTCAAACCAAAAACCAATCTCAGCGCTGTATTTAACTACCAGATACGCCCTGATTATGAACGGTACTACCTCTCCGGATCCTTTGGTTATCAGTGGAAAGATAGTGATTACAAAACACATATCCTGACTCCTTTTCAGGTAAATATGATCAAAATTAACCCCGACTCCACTTTTAAAGCACAGATCGATGCCCTTAACAATAAGTCCCTGCAAAACGCCTACCGCGACCACATTTCTACCTCGCTAACCTATAGTTTCATTTACAACACCCAGCAGATCAATAAAAATAAAGATTTTATTTACCTGCGGACCAATATCGAACTTGCAGGTTTCATTTTCTGGGTTTCCAACCAGATACGAAAAAAGCAGGGGGCATATACCCTGATCGGAATACCCTATTCGCAATATTACCGTCTTGATGCCGACTTCAGGTATTACATGGTATTCAATGAATTTAACCGGATCGTATACAGGGCTTATGCCGGCTACGGCGCACCGTTTGATGATAAAAATGTGCTGCCCTTCGAGAAAAGTTTTTACCTGGGAGGCGCCAACAGCATGCGTGCATGGCGATTGAAAGCGTTAGGCCCCGGCGCTTATAAGCAACCGGATAGTATTTCGCTTGAGAAAATCGGCGATATATCCCTCGAAATGAATGTAGAATACCGCTTCCCTATTTATAAAATCCTGCGCGGTGCCATTTTTGTGGATGCAGGTAATATCTGGCTGCGCAAACCATCCAACCAGCAGCCTCTTGCCGCTTTTAATTTCCGGACTTTTCTGAGCGAGCTGGCTTTTGATATGGGGCTCGGGTTAAGGCTTGATTTCGGGTATTTTGTCATCCGGCTCGACGGGGCTACCGTATTTAAAGATCCTTCAATGCCCATACATACCCGGTGGATAGGGCAAAACAGTAACAAATTCAAAGTCATTGGAAATATCGGGATAGGATATCCATTCTGATAAAAAAAAATCCGGCATCGGCCGGATTTTTTTAATATTTATCTCAGTTATTAGCTTCTTACCAAAACAGGAAAACGAAGCTTTGCCAAATAGAAAACCCCGAAGAACAATCCTGTATAGAACAGGTCACCTAAAAGGCTGTTCATGAAAAATGATATTCCTAAGCTACCATTGTTGAAAAATACCAGCCCGGCAGCATAAGATTCCATAAGCCCTGCAAAGTTCTGAGGATACATAGGGTTTCCAAGCCATGCGCCAAAATTCGTAATGATAAAAAATAACACCGTAGATGACAAGGAGGCTCCAATGACATTCAGAAACCTGGGGTTACGCAGCATATACATACCCAAGACAACCGTAATTATAAAACTGATATAAACAGCCGGCATCGTACTGTGAAATCCGAGCAACAGATCGCTCAGGAACAAAGCAGCAAGGGGAATAATAAATGCCAGGTATTTTTTACTCATGTATGCGCCGCCAAACAACGCTATAGCAGCAATCGGTGTAACGTTGGGCCAGTGGGGTATCAGGCGCATTGCGGCACCAGCCAGAATCACTGTAAGTACAAACCAGAAACGTGATGTGAAGACTTTTGAATTCATGATAATTTGTTTTAATTTCTTTTTGCAAAAATAGAAAACATTTTCAATAATTAATTTTTTTTCTTTCTAATTATTAACATGAGCCATGTTTATAAAAGGCAAAATTATAATTTGAGGTGCTGAAACTAATCAATGGGTGCAAAAAATTATTATATGAGTCCACTCCGAAAAGTCCCGTTTTTCTTATCCTGCGACTTCCTGCCCTTAATCCCTAAAGGGAAGTCGCAGAAAATCAGCCTCCCTTTAGGGTCGGGGCCAAGCTGATTTTCAAAAATCATACTTTTCGGAGTGGGCCCCTATATTAATTTGAAAAATAATTGTAAGGGAAAGTGCTGGCGATCATTTCACTTGTTTGTATTTTCATCCTCGCTGACATTTTTTTACCGTAATAACCCAGTCTGAGTAATAACAGGTGCAGCCTGCCTGGCTCGGCAGACAGGAGCACCGTAATATCTATAAAAATTATTAACGTTTGAAAATTAAGGTACAGCCTGCCTGTTCGGCAGACAGGCGTACAGGAATATGAGGCTCCTGATTATGGACAGCCCTATTTGCATTGATGGGTAAATCTTGTATTTACATTCGAAAAAAAGACATTGTTCCCAAACACAGCGTTGACAAAAATCATTACCATGCTTACACAACCAAAAGTCTGCATTTGTGAGTGTGTAGCTTTTAGTATGTTACGGTGCCCTGCACCTTACTTTTTTGAGGGGTACCATTTCTAACAAATATTTCGGGGCTCTGCCCCTGATAAGTCCTTTTTTATAAAATAATGTTTCGGGAAAAACATGAGATTCTCAGGCAAATTTGAGTTGTCATTTTTTACCAGCACCTCAAAAAAAAATTACCTTATAAAATGATTTTATGCAACGTATTTTGTTTTCAACATCAATGAATTATAATTTTTATTATTATTTTTCGTTTTTTTTACTGATTTTTGCAACAAATATGAAATACACTGGTCATATATCTAAACTGACAATTTTTTAATTCACAAATCAACATCAATAATTCTTAAATCCTATGAGTATATACGCCATCCTGACAATAGTATTCTTTATTGCAACAATGATCGGATTATGGGGCCTCTTTGCCAAAGCAGGCCAAAAAGGCTGGATAGTTTTGATACCTTTTTATAATTTTTATATCTGGTTGAAGATCATAAAAAAGCCCTTGTGGTGGTACATTTTCATTCTTGTTCCGTTTATCAATGTTTTTACTATCATGCTGATGATCGTCGAACTGGTGAAATGTTACAACAAGAATGGATTAGGGGCACAGGCACTTAGCATCCTGGTTCCTTTTGGCTACCTTCCCTACCTTGCTTTTGTCTCCAAAGAAAAATATACCCACCCCGACAAACAGAAACCATTTAAAAAATCTGCTGTTCGCGAATGGCTTGACGCTATTGTTTTTGCCGTGATCGCCGCTACCATTATCCGCACATTTTTCATCGAAGCTTATACCATCCCGACATCTTCTATGGAAAAATCTCTTTTGATCGGCGATTATCTTTTTGTTGACAAGATCAGCTTCGGGCCGAGATTCCCGATGACACCGCTGTCTTTTCCCTTTGCCCACCATACATTGCCGATGACCAAATTCACAAAGTCTTATCTGGAATGGATAAAACTGCCCTATTATCGTTTTCCCGGATTTACAAAGATCAAGAATAACGATGTGGTCGTGTTCAATTATCCAGATGGCGACACCGTTGCACTAAACATGCAAAACCAAAGCTACTATTCCCTTGTGAGAAATTTCGGACACCGTGAAGTATGGAAAGACAAGCGTAAATTCGGGGATATCGTGGCACGTCCTGTTGACAAACGTGAAAACTACATCAAGCGCTGCATAGGGATTCCCGGCGACACCTTAGAGATCAAAGACCAGATTGTTTTTATCAATGGAACGCCATTGCCTGATGTGGGCAAAAAAGAATATAAATACATCGTGCAGACCGACTCCTCCGCGATCAACCCGCGCATTTTCGACAAACTGGATATTACCGAAGACGTTACCCAGATCGATTATGACAAGTATATCATGACACTCACTTCCGAAGCATTTGATGGCATTAAAAAACTTAATTACGTCAGGAACCTGGAAAAAGTAGTTTACCCCAAAGGTGAATGGCATGAATATACTTTTCCGTTCGACTCCAATTACCGCTGGAACGAAGATAACTACGGGCCCTTATATATTCCTAAAGCAGGAAGCACTATCCCGATCAACACCACAAATATAAGCCTTTACAGGCGCTGCATCGAGATTTACGAAAACAATGATGTAAACATCAAGGGTGACAAAGTTCTCATCAACGGCAAAGAAGCGACATCTTACACCTTTAAATATGGCTATTACTGGATGATGGGCGACAACCGGCATAATTCCGCCGACTCCCGTTTCTGGGGCTTTGTCCCTATTGATCATATTGTCGGCAGGGCGGTATTCGTATGGCTGTCGCTCGAAGGACAGGTTTGTGATAATCAACAGCTCAACAGTATCAGGGGAAAACAAAGCTTTTTCGAACGCCTGCGCTGGAAAAAAATGTTCCGGTTGATAAAATAACCGATGGGCGTAAGCCACCATTTATCACTCCAAGGGCTAACAAATGACCAGTCGCTTCAGTTCTCTGATTGACTTTTTCACTTCACTGCTGAAAGACGTTTTCAATACGGTGCTGATACTATTCCGTATTATGATCCCGGTTTCCATTATAGTTAAAATATTGCAGATACTGGGTTTCATACAGGTCATCGGCGATGTGCTTTACCCGGTCATGAAATTTGTCGGACTGCCCGGTGAGATGGGACTGGTTTGGGCAACAGGCATGATCACAAATTTATTCGGCGGCATTATCGCTTTCCTCAATATTTCCGGTGGTATGGACCTATCCATTGCACAGGTAACGACGATCAGCATCATGATGCTGGTGGCTCATACATTTCCTATCGAACTGGCGATAGCCCGTAAAACGGGTGTGCGGCTCGCGGCCATGTTTTTTATCCGGTTGTTTTTCGCTTTTATGTTCGGATTTGTAATTTATCAACTTTATCATATTCTTGGCATAAATACCGAAACAGCCCGAATAGTCTGGCAACCTGAAAGGGTTATGGATGAATCACTCGCCTCATGGGCTATCTCCGAATTGAAAAACTACCTGATGATCATTTGCTTCATTTTTTGCCTGATGCTGTTGCTGAGGATTTTAAAAAAAATAGGTTTCATTAACCTCATCACACGTGCACTGAATCCTTTTCTCAAGTTTCTCGGCATCGGCAAAGACGTAAGTACCATAGCACTGGTAGGGCTAACGCTCGGTGTTGTATACGGTGGCGCACTCATTATCAATGAAGTTAAATGCAATCCCAATATTCCCAAAAAAGATGTTTTTTATGCCATGGTGCTGATGGGTCTGTGCCATAGTGTGATCGAAGACACCATCCTGATGATTTCCCTCGGAGCGACATTTACCGGAATCTTCGTCATCCGCCTCCTGCTGAGCATGCTGGTTTTGTTCATACTGGTAAGGCTTACACGAAATGCTCCGCAAAGGTTTATGTATAAAGTGTTTTTAAGGCCTGAAAAAAAACAAATTCAGAAATAAAACAGATCGGGAAAATTATTCACACGAATTGCGGACAAATCAATTGGCAATAATCACCGGAATATGATAATCCCGATTCCCGCCCATAATTCTAAGAAAATATATTCCGCTTTGAAGGCTTGAAACATCAATCTTGTTTTCATTTCCTTGCATACCAGTAACAGATAATATTTGCCGGCCTGTAACATCGTAGATATTCACAGACTTTTTCTGTGAAAAATCATCGGTGGTTTTAATTACAATTGCGCCTTGTGCCGGATTGGGAAAAACATTTACTGCCAACAGTCCAGACGTTTTTTCATCTATAAAAACGGGGGACTCACCGAATACATCCTGCAGAACATACCGCATCACTACTTTAGATTGTATGCTATCCATATAATACAAAGGAAACGACAACAAAACTGCATTATAATTACCACGGTATTCTACCCCTACCGGCAATCCTTTCATAATACCCTGGCTGGTAGTGCTATCATAATCCGTATTGTATGAATAAACCGCGTTCCCCTCCGCTGAAGGATACACAGCTTGTATATTAGCCAAATGATGATTAAATGCCGGATACGTTTTATTCGTATCCACATCCAGCATATGATAACCTGCAATCAGAGGTAACCCGCCAATAAATACAGCGCCGGTCAAATATGCTGTCGAGTCGGTTTTCAGCATATCATGTAAAAAAGACCCTTCCCGCCATGTGTGGTGCAAATCAACAGTATAATCCAACATTTTTGACGGTTGAAAAATGGTAAAAAAAACATTACCTCCCAACTGCATATATTGTCTCAGTTCCGCAAGTGAACTGCGAAGTTCGGGGATGATATTCGCCCTGTTGATATGCCATACCACTGATGAATACGGCCCAAGCCCGGCAAGGGTCAAGGGGCCATTTTGAGTGGCATCATATTCAGTAACATTGAAATCGCTGCACAAATAACGATAATAGCCATCGACTAACGAATCCGGCGGATCAAAAAACCCGCCTTCCGAATCATCGACGATCAGTATTCCCTGATCGAGGTTCACAATAGCAGGCCGGTCATTCAGCTCATTTTTAATCCCTTCCCGCCCTTCAGTATTTACCGCAGAAACTGAAACATAATAAAGGGTATCCGTTGTTAAACCCGAAAGGATAAGTGAGGTGTCGGCAGTAGCATATACGGTGTCGTATGTTAAAGGGGACGTTCCAAAGTACACTTTGTACATGGCAATGTTATTTTCCGGATTTGGCCTCCATCTTGGAACTAAGGAATGTCCGTCGCCAGGATTGAAAATTTCGAAATCCACCCGTGTGGGGACTATGGATGATTCCATAAGCATGCCACAGGCAGCACGGGCTATCTCTCTGCAATAAAGCCCATTAATATTGCTGTCTACATCCGACAACTGGTGATAATAAGGGCTAAAATAATCTTCCTGCAAGAATATGGCAGGTAAGCCTGCTAGAAAGAAAGGATCGCTGTCGGAACCAATCGGTTCATTAAAAAAAAGATTAAAAGTGCCCAACTGTGTATAATCGGCAGCAATTTCTGCCCCCATTCCACATATCCATTCATTACCCAAATAATTGTTAAACTGAAGCAGCCAGGTCGTATCGGCAGGTTCGTGACCGACCATATCCAGATTGAACATGATTTCCGGTTTTTCATTACCCGCCTTAATGTCATCAACAAAATGACGGCTGCCAAATGTTCCCAACTCTTCCGCATCAAAAAAGACAAACCTTATGGTGGCCGGCGAAGAAAAATTCTTTTCTTTCAGCACTCTTGCTATTTCCAACACGGCAGCAGTTCCGGAGGCATTATCGTCAGCCCCGGGACAAACAAGATAGGGATCGTAACCACCAAATTGAAGGATATCATCATAATGAGCCCCGATGACATATTGCACATCAGGGCTGATCACCCCACCGAGTTCCGCAATAACATTATATTGCATGTTTGTGATCATGCTATCGCTTCCAGCCGGCCATTCTACAGTTATTTCAAACGAATCAAGCACAGCATCGGCATAACCGAACGAGATCAATTTGTGCTGCAGCCAAAGAGAAATATCTTTATGGCCCGGAGCAAGTAAAAAACGGGTACCATATGATTGCAGGTACAGGATGTGGCTCATTATAGAATCGGCATTCAGCCCCGTAAGCACATCACTGATCAGGGAATCATGCACTGCTTTTTTTATGACATTTGAATCCATGTCTTTATTGGATTTTGGCAAGAAAAGAGCCGCATTTGTCGTGCTTGCTTGCGGCAAAGCTATATGCTGACTCCCGGTACAAATATGCATACTGAGACATAAAAACAAAATGGTAATTATTTTTTTCATAGATATCAAGCTATTTATTATAAAAATAAAATTTCTGAACACCATATGATAGAATAAACCAGTTTAAGGTATATATTTTTAAGTTAACGGTTAAAAAACGATGATAATTAATAACAAACCTTAAAAATGACCAGAGGCCCAGGATAAAATAAATAAGACAATCAGGGTTTTACAAATCTATATGCTGATTACCATCCAAAGATAACTTTGCAGTTTTTGATATTTCAACCGGAAAATGATTGTTTTACAGTTTTCAGTATTTGGGGTGAACTATCCCTTAACGGCGGTATTGCCAGGTGTTCTATGCGGATTCAATCCTAACGGTCAATTTTTACGTTAAAAGCATTCAGGCCTTTAACTCCTTTTTCTACTTCAAAAATTACTTTATTGTTTTCTTTGACAGGTTCCAGTAATCCCTTCATATGAACAAAAATGCTTTCCTGGGTGTCGGTATCTTTTATAAAGCCAAAACCTTTGGAATCATTAAAAAAAGTGACGATCCCTTTTCGAATTTTTGTTTGTGTTTCCGTTTCACGGTTTCTTTCGGTTTTTATTTCAATATCTTCAGGATTTATCTTTTCTCTTTTTGAAAGATCCTGTGGTTCTGAAGTAATGTTTCCAAATTCATCCACGTAGGCAATCATATCGTCAAGCCTGTTAGAGCTCTTGTTCTCTTTTCTTTCCAGGCGTTTTTTTTCTTTTTCTTTTCTTTTTTTCTCTTTGTTTTGCTGTACTTCTTTTTTGTTGCCTGCCTGGTGCATTCTGCCCATAATTTTATTTTCTATTTAATGATTAAACAAATAAAAAAACCGAAAAATCCGCTAACCCCTTAAAAGGTTCATGAATATCCTGTTTTGTAACTGCGGGGCGATAAGAGAAAACGAAAGTAAATATTTCACACGTGCAATTATCTGATGCAAAGGTAACTTAATAATCCTGAATACTGAAATTAAATTTCATTTTTTGCAAACAATCGCCATCACGTCAGCATTAAAAAGCCTCTCATTCGTTCTTTGCACTTTGATGATTTATCCTAAAAAAGTTTACACATTCACAAACTCAAACTCGTTCTTATTCAGGCGTAGCTCTACTTTGCTGTCTTTTACCACTTCTCCTGAGATAATCTGTTTTGCCAGCTTGTTCATCACTTCCTGCTGTATCACCCTTTTTACCGGTCGTGCGCCGTAGTTCGGGTCATAACCAAGACTTGCGATTTTTTCCAGGGCTACCTCCGTTACATTAAGTTGAATATTGCTCTGTTCAAGCATTATTTGCACATTTTTAAGCTGCAAGCTCACGATCTGCTTGATCTCATCTTTTGTCAAAGGTTGGAACATAATAACTTCATCAATACGGTTCAGAAATTCCGGGCTTATGGTTTGTTTCAGCAAAACGAGCACTTCTGAACGTGTATCGTTGATAATCTTCTCTCTGTTATTATCTGCCAGTTCCGAAAATTTATCCTGAATAATACTTGAGCCAATATTCGAGGTCATGATGATAATAGTGTTCCTGAAGTCGGCGGTTCTTCCCTTGTTGTCGGTAAGTCGTCCGTCGTCGAGCACCTGCAGCAAAAGGTTAAACACATCGGGGTGGGCTTTTTCTATCTCGTCGAGCAACACTACGGAAAATGGTTTGCGGCGCACGGCTTCGGTAAGTTGTCCGCTTTCATCGTAACCGACATATCCCGGAGGCGCTCCAACCAAACGAGAAACCGTATGGCGTTCCTGGTATTCCGACATGTCAATACGCACCATAGCATTTTCGTCACTGAACAGAAATTCGGCCAGAGCTTTTGCCAACTCTGTTTTTCCGACGCCCGTGGTGCCCATAAACAGAAACGACCCGATGGGTTTCCTGGCATCCTGTAGGCCGGCCCGGCTTCGGCGTATGGCATCCGACACGGCGACAATGGCTTCCTCCTGCCCTATGACTCTTTTATGTAATTCATCTTCAAGATGGAGCAGTTTTTCTTTTTCGCTTTTAAGCATTTTACTCACAGGAATTCCCGTCCATTTCGAAACTATTTCTGCTACCTGTTCTGCATCAACTTCTTCATTGATCATGGCCGAGCCTGATTTCTTTTCTTTCAGTTTTTCCAGTGCTGCTTCGGCTTCTTTGATTTTTCCGTACCGCAACTCTGCCACAAGTCCATAATTACCTTCCCGTTCGGCAGCATCCGCTTCAAACTTGTAATTTTCAATTTCTTTTTTGCGCTGCTGTATGCTTTCCACAACCTCTTTCTCCTGCTGCCATTTGGCTTTCATGCCGCTGTGCTCATCTTTCAGCACGGCAATCTCATTATTCAGGGCATCGAGTTTTTCCTTATCATTTTCGCGTTTGATGGCTTCCCGCTCGATCTCGAGCTGGCGTATCCGCCGATCCACCTCATCCAGTTCTTCAGGTACCGAGTTAATCTCAAGCCGCAGCCTTGCTGCCGCCTCATCCATCAGGTCGATGGCCTTGTCGGGCAGAAACCGTTCGCTGATATAACGCTGCGAAAGTTCTACCGCTGCAATGATCGCCTCGTCTTTAATACGTACCTGATGGTAAGTCTCGTACCTCGACTTCAGCCCCCTGAGTATTGAAATCGAATCCGCTGCAGAAGGCTCGTCAACCATGACCATCTGAAAACGTCTTTCAAGCGCTTTATCTTTTTCAAAATATTTCTGATATTCATTAAATGTGGTTGCTCCGATAGCCCTTAATTCTCCGCGCGCAAGCGCCGGCTTCAGAATATTGGCAGCATCCATAGCGCCTTCTCCGCCACCTGCACCTACAAGTGTATGGATTTCATCAATAAATAAAATAATTTGTCCTTCTGACGAGATCACTTCTTTGATAACACTTTTCAGTCTTTCCTCAAATTCTCCTTTGTATTTTGCCCCTGCTATCAAGGCTCCCATATCGAGGGAATACAACTGTTTGCTTTTCAGGTTTTCGGGTATATCGCCACTGATGATACGGTGGGCAATGCCTTCTGCTATTGCAGTTTTACCCACACCTGCCTCACCGACCAGGATAGGATTATTTTTGGTGCGCCGGGATAAGATCTGCAACACCCTTCGTATCTCGTCATCACGTCCTATCACAGGGTCAAGTTTCCCGGAACGTGCAAGGTCGTTAAGGTTGCGTGCAAATTTATTCAGTGCATTATATGTTTCTTCAGCCGACTGGCTGTTCACTTTTGATCCCCTTCGGAGTTCGCTAATCGCGGAACGCAGGTCATTCAGATTGACCCTGTTGTCCTTCAGCAAACGTGCCGCGGTGTCATCACATGACAACATCCCGAGAAGCAAATGTTCAATAGCAACAAATTCATCCCCCATTTCTTTTGCTATATCCCCGGCTTTAATAACCGCCTTGTTCGCATCTCGAGAAAGATATTGATCTCCTCCTGTAACTTTTGGAAACGAAGCGATGATCTGGTCCAGCGCTTTTTTGAAGACAGGCAGGTTAACATTAAGTTTTTGCAACAGGTAAGGCACCACATTTTCATCCACGCTAAGCATACCTTTCAGCAAATGGGCATTTTCAATCTGCTGGTGCTGAAAAGCGGTGGCTATCTCCTGAGCCTTTTGAACAGCTTCCTGCGCTTTTATAGTAAGATTACTTAAATTCATTGGCGTTTCTGTTTATAATTTCCTCAAAGTTACATCAAAAGAAATACCATCAGAAAAAATACTGCTTTCCACTGTCAAAATTGCATTTATAAAGACAAACTTGCAGAAAGTAAAAGAACCGGACTATTGCACGACACTATTATGGCAACAAATCTGATGCTGTGCATATTTTTTGTTAACATACCAACAGAAATAATACCGTATGAAAAAAAATACATCTTAAAATAGAATAATGAAAATACCTAGTTCCATGAATACCCATATTATCTATTGAAACAAGCTGATTTTTTTGAAAATATTTTTATGGATCCCGGATAACCTTGATCGAGAGCCTTAGAACAAAAAAGTTCAAGGCAGTAGAAGTTTGAAAACCGCATTTTACTATACCTACATGCCCATGCTGAGCCTGCCGGAAGCAAGGATTTAAAGAACATAGACGAACGAAGAAATTTGGAATTTTTAGAGGTGCCCTGAATAATTGTTGCTGTTGATTATATATACGCTCATGAGTTTGCCATTTATCCGAGCCTATCCGGCCCTTCTCTATGAATTATTAATATAGGTATATTTACTACTTTTAATATATATAATTATTATTCCGGTTTGTATATGTGCTTTTTATAGATGAATATTAATAAATACCAGATTGACTATGTTTCAACAACATGCAAAATAGTGAATAAATATTTCAAATAAAACTTGCTTTTTGTCAAACTTTATATTATATTTGACACTATTAATTTTAACTATATCTGACAATTTTATATTGTTATATATATATATATATATATATATATATATATATAGGAACGACAAAAATATGCAGACATGACAATAAGATACAATGATATGTTTAAAATTTATTCATATGAAAAAATTTCTATACACACTATCGATCATACCTGCTTTACTGATGTCATCGCAGGTATATAGCAGTTATGTTATCTCGCCATTCAATTACACATGGTGTGGGCCTATCCTTCCGATTATGTTACAGCAAATTTTTCAATTACCGAAACCTCTGTCAGCGGGAATACCGGATTTACAAAAAACCAAATCAACAGATCTCTAATCATCACTTTGCCTGCTAATTTTCAATTTAATACTACCAGCACGACAGCCAGTGTTACTATCGGTTCGACTGCGCCATTAATCCCCGAGGTGGTGATTAACTCCTTTGTATTCAACAGCACAAATCAGATCACCGTGTGGATCACGACAGCCCCGACAAATGTCCAATATAATACCATTTACTTTAATGATTTTGAAATAAAGGCAGTAAGTCCGGTTTTAAATGGATTACTCCGGAGAGGCACAACGCCCGGCACTTTTCTGATTGATAATTCTGTTTACACGCCTCCTGCATCCCGCCCGTTCGGGACTTTAAATGCCAGAACCCCCTTTGTTTATAATGCCTGCGCAGTAACCCAACTAGTAACAACAACTATTAACCAATATTCCGTTAATAACGAGATATTGAGAATGAGAATTTTCGGGTCAGGAAATTGCGGGTCGCCTATAACCCGTTTTGATTTCTCAACTTTAGGATCCAATGGAACGGACTCCTTAAGAAACATTGACCGGGTTGAAGTATATTATAGCACCTCCTCCACATTTAATTATGCTACTGCTTCCCTCTTCGGCTATTTGGATACACTTACGTCTACGGAATTTTCTATCAATGGCTATTATGAAATGCAAAATTCGGTTATGTATTTTTACCTGATCTATGATGTGCCCGGTGATGCATATACGGATGATGACGGTAACAGGCTGGATGCTAAACTAAAATCTTTTGTAATTGATGGTATCACCAGAACCAACGCGTCTACTCCTTCTCCCTCCGGGTACCGGAGAGTGATACCCTCTGCTTTTTATTATTCAAAAGGGAACGGAAAGTGGACAGATAACATATGGGCCGTTTATGATAATGGCCCCCTTTGTAATTGCCAGCCTAACGGGGCTGGTGTTGTAATTCTAGACACAGGCCATCATGTAATTTTAAACAAACAACGGAAAGTGGATGCGTGTGACGTATTGCAAGGGGCTTTTTTAGAAGGTCAATCTGCGGCATTCAGGTTTTATGTTACTCAAAACATGAACGTGTTTGAGGGTGCTCATTACGAATTCCTTGCTGACCATATTGTAAGAGGAAATTTAAGTTTTTTCACAGGCGACACTTCGTGGTTTCACAAGATTGATTCGGTAGGAGGCAATCTGCTTATAGCACAAAATTCTGCTTTGGTAAATTTTGCATCGGCGACAAACGATTTACAGGTATGCGGCAATCTGACCGTAAACGGCTATTTACAAAATTCAAACGCCATAATCACCCTGTTCAATAATACTGATGTTGACGGAACAGGAGTGATAAAGACCAATAATCTGGTGATACGTACCGGGGATAAAAAAGTCCTGCCGACAGCAGACCTTTTAATAGATGGTGGTGTACTGATAAAAGGGAAATATATGATCGACAATTTCGGGAAAGTGAATGTCCGGGGAAATATGGACGGAGACAGCACTTTGTCTCGATGGATCAACGAGCAATATTCCGTTCTTTCGTATGGGGGGCCTGAAAACATGTTTAAAACCGAGGGCTATCTGGAGAGCTTTGCCGACAGCAATACTGTTCGTTACTCCGGACTTACAAATCAGGGTATCATCGGGCCAATGAATCTGACATATTACAATCTTGTATTGGAAGGTGCTGGAGCAAAATCATTGGTAACAGATATTCATTTACATGGTAATATGGATTTTTATGCTACATTGCAACACTTGCAAAAAAATATTACCGTTGACGGTTCGCTCATGCAATATTTCAGAGGCACGGTAACCCCCAAGGCATTTAGCCTCACCATGGATAACAATCAGAATGGCCTTACCTTACAGATTCCTGTTTTTTATAATGGCCACCTGAACCTGATTTCCGGAAAGATCTTCACGACAATGACAGACATTCTCGCTGCAACCGACAGTGCTACTGCCAGCACGGGTTCCGACATCAGTTTTGTGCACGGGCCTATGCGGAAGATAGGCGATGATGAGTTTGTGTACCCGGTTGGCAAACTTGATATCTGGGCACGGATAGGAATTTCGAAACCTGCAACAACAGCATCCTCATTCACCGCTGAATACTTCCCTGCCACTTATTTAGATACCTCGGTACTTGTTCCATTGGATCATGTAAGTGAAGTAGAGTATTGGAATCTTTTTCAGGATGCAAAGGCAGGTGATTCCGTCCTGATATCATTGTACTGGGAGAACCCTGTAAGGTCAGGAATCTTAGAGTATTCCTCAGATTTAGTCGTTGGTGGATATTCCGGCCCATGGCTTAACAGAGACCAAAGTGATATCCTGCCAGCTGATCACGGGAATGTCACCTCAAATTTGGTACATGAATTCGGGGCCTTCACTTTCGGCTCAAAATTTAATCTTAACCCTTTAAAAGAGATCAATGATCCATTACCAATTTCATTATTAAGTTTTGATGCCATAGAAGATGGTGGTCATATAAAAATAATGTGGACTACTGCCACTGAAATCAATAACGATTATTTCACCGTACAGCGCAGTGCCAACGCCAAAGAATTCAGCGACGTTGCCATTGTTCAAGGCTCAGGCAACAGCAACGAAATTATTCATTACAACACGTATGACGAAAGCCCTATGCCCGACATATCCTATTACAGGCTTAAACAAACCGATTTTGACGGAAAATTCTCCTTCTCAGAAATTGTGGCGGTTGTTTCCGGGGATTCACACTTAAATGCTATTTATCCCAATCCTTTTACTACCAGCCTTAACATCGAATTAAATGAAGCTCCGTTGCCGGACAAAAACACAGTATTTATAATTTACAACCTTCTTGGAGAACAAATGGTGAATATTCCACTAAAAAATAAGAGTGCCGCTGTAGAGGCTGATGATATCCCTGCAGGTGTTTATTATTACAAGATCGAAGTTAATGGACAGCCTGTCCAATCCGGGAAGCTTGTTTCACAGAATAAATAGTGCATGAGTAAACAGGAGCATAACTTAAAAAATCATGCTCCTGAAATTTTCCCGCTTTCTTATTTAATCTGGCCGTGAATTTTATTTTTTCTGACCAATAACTACTATGCCATATTATTTATAGGTATTAGCGATAATTTCAAATTTGATAACAGTGCTGTCCACTTAAAACAAGTTGATTGACAGCTGGTTATTATATATTTCTTTGACATTCTTGTAATCTATTTTTGTAAACAGCTCTTTTACAGGGCTTTTATCAAATAGAGATATCCCTAAACCGGTAATATTTCGTAGGTTGAACGGTCAATTTTAAGGTCATGTCCAACAATTGCAACCAGACAATATCCAATAATCGCAGTGTAAATTTGGATACGCACAGCATTTTCAGTAGTACCCCAAAAGGATTTTATCTTTAAATGTTGCTTTATCCATTTAAAAAACAATTCTACTTGCCACCGATGTTTATAAAGTAATGCAATTACTACAGCTGAGAGCTCCAAGTTATTTGTGAGATATACAAAAGTACGCTTGGTTTCTTTATCATAAAATTTTATCCTGCGAATTTTATCAGGGTATTGTTTGGATACATAAAAGCCCGTCAATTTTCCAATTGGGTCACATTGAACCCCTGTAGTTTTATCAACTTTTTTATTTGAATACATTCTATCAAATTTCAGATTGGTTTTTGCTCTTATCACAAAATATGCTGTATGATTAGTTATCTTGTAAAGCCGAGTAAAATCAACATACCCCCTGTCAAAAATATAATATGCTTCACTTTCGTAAGGAATTAAATCCATTGCATTCACATCGTTTACCGTTGCTGCTGTAATATGGATAAATGCAGGTATTTGCGTAGTAACATCATAAAGTGTATGGAGTTTTATACCACCTTTTGCTTTACGAAATTTAGCCCACCAAAATATATTTAAGCATAGGTCAATAGTAGTAGAATCAAAAGCATAAACTTTTCCCTTAATTTCGAAATTGTCATTCGCTTGTTTTTTGCGAGCTATGTCAATAAGATGGTACGCATACTCTTCAAATATCTTACTGTTGCGGTTTTCATTCGACTTTGCAAAATTACTTCTGGTTACGCTTTTACCCAATCCAAGATGATATGTTTTTAATTTGTGAGCATCTATGGCAACAATTAAGTCCCTAAGACTATCCCGATTGGTAAGTTGTCCGAAAACCATACAAAGCAACTGGTTCCAACATGTAAAGCGCCTGACGTATATTGCCTGAATACTTTGCTACAAAACCATCAAATACTCGTTGAGGTAAAAAATCAGTTAACTGTGCGAAAACATATTTGCCTTTGTTCATGTGAGAAATATTTTTTATTCCGAACATAAGCATTTCAAATCGTCACGCAACTAAAAAGCTCGTTTTAATTTAGATATACAATGATTTCAAAGAACGTTTTTTATTATTTAATGGACACTAATGATTTCTGATAAAAAAGAACACCAGAAATATTGCAAAAAAATCTGCAAAAAGTAATAATCTACTAAGCATATCACTAATTAAATTTATTAGTACTTCACTGATTGAATTTAGTCAATTACTGATTTTTAAAGATGATTGTTACAATATCTTTAGTAGTTGCGAAGCACAGAAGTATAAAAACAAGAAAATCAGACCATATGTTTGATAATCAAGTTAATCAAAAAAATAAAATATGAAAAAAATATACAAACTAGCGTTAATTTTTATTTTATTATTACCGTTAAAAGGGTTAGGTAATTATGTTATTTCACCATATAATTATGAATGGTGCGTCACATCCTTTCCAACATATTATGTTTCGGCAAATTTTTCAATTACAGAAACGTATATTAATGGAAGTTTTGGATTTACAAAAAACCAGACAAGTGAAACACTTATTATCACCATACCTGCCGGTTTAGAATTTAAAACTTCAGGAACGATGGCAAGTGTTACGGCAAATGTAATAAGCTCGCCCGAAGTTATCATTGATTCTTTTAAATTCAATAGTGCCAATCAATTTACTGTCTGGATTACAACCACTTCTAATAATTTTGATTATAACACGATTTACTTCAACCAATTTGAAATCAGAGCGGTCGCCCCCGTTGAAAATGGATCAATTCGCCGGGGTGCATCTCCGAACAACGGAACTTTCAAAATAGACAATTCGGCGTCTATACCCGGAACACAGGCTTTTGGAACATTGTCGGCCAGGACTCCTTACAGTTATTCATCCAGCTTTGTCACTCAATTGTTGACAACAACAACAATTAATCAATTTTCTATTAATAATCCTATCTTAAGAATAACTATCAGCGGAACCGGAAATTGCGGATCCAAAATAACCCAGTTTAATTTTTCAACTACAGGATCCGATGGCACTGACTCATTACGAAACATTTCCAAAGCGAAAGTATATTATAGCACATCGCCTGAATTTAATTACGCAACGGCTTCTTTATTTGGCTTAGCAGACAGTCCTTTATTAAGTAACTTCATTATTAAGGGTGCTTATCTGACGACCGGGCCAACGATATATTTTTATCTATGCTATGACGTCCCAGGCGATGCATATACAGATGAAGATGGAAACAGGCTTGATGCTTCATTGACTTCATTTGTTATGAATGGCGTAACCATCACAGATATAGCCACACCATCGCCGGCGGGGTACAGGAGAATTGTTCCTTCAGCTTTTTATTATTCCAATAGTTCTGGAAACTGGACTGATAATGTATGGTCTGTAACAGAAGGTGGCCCGTTGTGTAATTGTCAGCCCAACGGGGCTGGGATTGTCACTATTGATTCCGGCACCATCGTTTCAATAAATAAATCCAGAAAGGTAGATGTGGTAAATATTATGAAAGACGGTTCCATGCAAGGAGGAAATTCAAATATGAATTTTTACGTTACGAATGAGATTAACATTTACGATAACGGTTATTTCTCATTTCTTGGAGATCTTATCGTCAGAGGTAATGTTAATATTTTCGGCACAGGAACATCGTGGTACCACAAGGTTGATTCAATAGAAGGTAATCTTTATATTGGACCGGGCGCCACATTAAAGAATTTCGCAGCATCAACCTATGATCTGACAGTATCCGGCAACCTGACCGTGTTCGGTGTTTTGGAGAACACTCATGCCAACATTGCCTTGTTTAACACCTCTGATATTGATGGAACAGGAGTCATAAGCACCGATCTCCTGATGATAAATGATGGCGTTAAAACTTTTAAATCCACGGCAGATTTGAATATTGATGCCGGCATCATGTTAAAAGGATTCTCCAGAATATACAATTATGGGGAAATAAATATTCATGGAAATTTGGATGCGGAGACAAGTACATCCCGTTGGATTAACGAACCTGGTTCCGTGCTCTATTATGGCGGAAGCGCCACCATGTTTGCCACGAACGGTTATCTGGTTGCAAATTCCGAGAATAATTCGGTCCATTATTGCGGATTAACAGACCAGGCCATCATCGGACCTGAAAATCTCACCTATTTTCACCTTGTGCTGGAAGGCTCCGGAACAAAAATCATGTGGACGGATTTGCATTTACTTGGGAATCTCACATTTGATGCAACCTTCGCCCATATGCAGAAGACAATATCCATTGATGGAACGATCATGCAGTATTTTTGGGGATCAGTAGCTCCCACGCTTCATAATCTTGCCATGTATAATTCCGGCGAAGGCCTTACACTTCTTCTGCCGGTTTTCTATGAAGGCAACCTGAAACTGTCCGCTGGGAAGATTTTCACTACCATGACAAATATATTAACAGCAAAAGATGACGCTAAGGCAACTTCCGGGACTACGGTGAGTTTTGTGAATGGTCCCATGCAGAAAATCGGTAACGACGCCTTTGTTTATCCTGTCGGAAAAAATGATATATGGGCACGGATAGGGATTTCGGGACCCCAGTCAACAGCGGCGGCCTTCATTGCTGAATACTTTTACGAGAGCTACAGCAATACAACTTCTGTTACCCTGCCCCTTGACCATGTAAGCACCGTTGAATATTGGAACCTCCTGAGAAATGCTAAGGCTGATGATTCTGTCAGCGTCACATTGTTCTGGGAAAGTGCTTCAAGATCGGTCATCAACAACTATCTCAGTCTCCTTGTTGCCGGCTGGTCCGGTACTTCGTGGCAAACAAAAGGCAAAAGCGCTATCACATACTCTGATCCCGGAAATATTACATCTGACATGGTGAATAATTTCGGGCCATTCACATTTGGATCCCCCGACAAAGAAACCAATCCTCTTCCTATCACTCTATTAAATTATGATGCCAAATTGGTAAATGATATCGTTGTAAACACTTGGTCAACCGCCACCGAAATAAATAACGACTATTTCACCGTAGAAAAAAGCAGGGATGCAATAAATTTTGAAACAGTCGTAATCATCGAAGGCGCAGGCAACAGCAATCAAATACTTCATTATAGTGCTAATGACAATAACCCGTTTCCCGGGACATCATATTATCGCCTGAAACAAACCGATTTTGACGGAAAATTCTCCTACTCAGAAATTGTGGCGGTTGTTTCCGGGGATTCACACTTAAATGCTATTTATCCCAATCCTTTTACTACCAGCCTTAACATCGAATTAAATGAAGCTCCGTTGCCGGACAAAAACACAGTATTTATAATTTACAACCTTCTTGGAGAACAAATGGTGAATATTCCACTAAAAAATAAGAGTGCCGCTGTAGAGGCTGATGATATCCCTGCAGGTGTTTATTATTACAAGATCGAAGTTAATGGACAGCCTGTCCAATCCGGGAAGCTTGTTTCACAGAATAAATAGTGCATGAGTAAACAGGAGCATAACTTAAAAAATCATGCTCCTGAAATTTTCCCGCTTTCTTATTTAATCTGGCCGTGAATTTTATTTTTTCTGACCAATAACTACTATGCCATATTATTTATAGGAATTAGCGATAATTTCAGATTTGGTAAATAAACCAAATTACGCATTTTACTAAAATAACCAAACAAAAAATCAATAGTATTAAAATAATTTATCAATCTTATTATATTGACAACCGGATTTTTTATGGAAATTTCCAACAAACACTATTTATTTCTGCTGACGATTCTGGATTGCGTTGTGCTCAATTCAGTAATAACATCCTTATAAATAAGATATAATTCTTTCAGGTTTGATGAATAAAACATGAGGCTTACATTGAATTTTTTATTTGTAATCTGGTGCTTTTTCAGGATAGAATAATAATAATGGCCACTCAACTGGCCGACATCCCTTTTTGCCTCCCGTGCTTTGGCCAATGCGGCTTCCGCCAAATGAAAATCAACCAGCACGGGCACCATCTGTTCGGGAGGGATCACATCCGGGGGTATAGATACTCTCTTTTCTTTTGAGCATGCTGTAAACGTTATCGCAACAACTAATATGATCAGAAGCTTTTTCATCATGATCGGGTTCATTTTCAGTCTGGGTTAAAACGCAGCCTCATCCCTTTTATTTTATCCGAGACCGTTTGTCCGTCATATACCATTTGTCCGTTTACAAAGGTATTTGAAATTTTTGAATGAAACAGTTGTCCTTCAAGTGGCGACCACTTACATTTGTACAATATATTACTTTTGTCAACAGTGGTCTGCGTTTGAAGGTCAAAAACCACGAGATCGGCATAATAATTTTCCCTGATGAATCCTCTTTTCTCAATTTTAAAGCACTTTGCAGGTTTATGGCACATCAATTCAGCGATCTTTTCGAGTGATAACAGCTTTTTGTAATAAAATTCAAGCATCATCTGAAGTGAATGCTGTATCAGCGGCCCGCCTGATGGTGCTTTAAAATAAGATTGCTGTTTTTCTTCCAGGGTGTGCGGGGCATGATCGGTAGCGACAATGTCAACCGTGCCGTCGAGGATAGCTTCGAATAAGGCCTTGCGGTCGTTTTCAGTCTTTATGGCGGGGTTCCACTTTACCATTGTCCCCTTGGTCAGGTATGCCGAATCGTTGAACCACAAATGATGAACACAAACCTCTGAAGTGATGTTTCGGGCAGTTAATGGCAATTTATTATTCAGCAAGGTCAGTTCTGCAGCCGTTGACAAATGAAGGATATGAAGACGGGTGCCATTTTTTTCAGCAAGTTCAATAGCCCTTTTGGTAGATATATAGCAAGCTTCGGCGCTTCGGATTAGTGGATGACATTCCACAGGAACCTTTTCTCCGAATTTTTGCCTGTAAATTTCAGTATTTGCCCTGATGGTGTTTTCATCTTCAGAATGAATGGCAATCAAAAAAGGCAATTCAAAAATTTGTCGCAGCGCTCCTGCATCGTCTACCAGAAGGTTACCGGTGGATGCCCCGAGAAAAACTTTAATCCCGCAATTATTTACCGGATCAAATTTCTTCAGTTGTTCAATGTTATCATTGGTCGCACCCAGATAAAAAGAAAAATTCGCCACTGATCGTTCAGAAGCTAATGAATATTTTTGTTCCAGTAGTTCAATGGTTGTTGTCGGAGGCTTCACATTGGGCATATCCATAAAACTTGTCACACCACCGGCCACCGCAGCCGCCGATTCTGAAGCAATATCCGCCTTGTAATCCAGCCCCGGCTCACGAAAATGAACCTGGTCATCAATAATGCCGGGCATCAGGTATTTGCCTGAAACATCAATGACCGCTATCCCGTTTTGTTTTTGAAAATCAGCCGTAAGCTCCATCTGTCCTGCGATACCAGCAATCAGGCCATCGATAATCAGGATATCATTTTGATGTATTTCACCCTCGTTGACAACTAAAGCATTTTTAATCAGATAATTGCAACTCATACATCAAATAAATAAAAAAAAGGATGAGATTTAAGCAACTTTTTTATAGGAACGTAACCAGCTTCTTACTTTTAAAGAAAGTACGCCAAATATGGCTTCCTTAAAAATCCCCTTGCTCATTTTGGACTGTCCTTCGGTACGGTCGGTAAAAATTATAGGAACTTCCTTGATTTTGAAACCATGTTTCCACGTAGTGAATTTCATCTCGATCTGAAACGCATAGCCGATAAAATGTATCTTGTCAAGTTCAATTGTTTCAAGTACTTTTTTGGTATAGCATTTAAAACCTGCCGTAGTATCGCGGATCTTCATGCGTGTGACAAACCGCACGTAAGCTGAGGCATAATAGGACATCAGCACACGTCCCATAGGCCAGTTCACTACATTTACGCCGTTTATATATCTTGAGCCAATGGACATATCTGCACCGTCTTTTGCACAGGCATCGTAAAGGCGGATCAGGTCGTCGGGATTGTGCGAAAAATCAGCATCCATTTCAAAGATATAATCATAATTGTGCGCTATGGCCCATTTAAAACCGTGAATATAAGCGGTTCCCAAACCAAGCTTCCCTTTACGTTCTTCGATGAATAAACGTTCCGGAAATTCGTTCATAAGATTTTTTACAATGGCTGCAGTACCATCAGGGGAATTATCCTCCACGACAAGCACATTAAATTCTTTTGGCAGCGAAAACACCTTGCGGATTATTTTCTCAATATTTTCGCGTTCGTTGTAGGTTGGGATGATTACTATACTGTCTGTCACAAAATTTTATTTTTAAAAACGTAACAAACCTACATAATATTTTCCAAAAAACCATAAAAAAGAAAAAATTAATCGGTAACCATATGCACTGTAATCGTCAAATGTTAAAAACCAAACTTCCATAAGAAAAATGTATACAGTTGCATTATAATTTGTATTTTTGACGATTGAAAATGTACTTATGTGTTTTTTCGACAGCATTGTAAAAATATAACAAACTAATTTTAAATAATTTAAAACAAAAAAGTATGAAAAAATTTTACCTTTTAATGATTGCTGCCCTTTTGGGGTTGACTCTCAACAATGCTTCTGCTCAGGTGTTCCAGAGCGGATTTGAAACATGGACCTCGGTGGCTCCTATTGTTCCAACAGATTGGTTCGGCTCAAAAACCAGTTTTGTCGCTGATAGTATTGCACAATATACCAGCAATCCACATCAGGGCACCAATGCCTGCAAGCTTAAAAACCGGTTAAATTCCAACAAAAGGCTCACTACTCAAAACGTTGCTATTGATTCCGGCAAAACATACCAGATGACATTCTGGATTAAAGGACATGGTTTATTAAAAGCAGGTTATTATAAAGGTTTGGGCACCAGTGGCAATAATTATGTTTATAATAGTACTCTTTTTGATACGGTCAATACGAATACATGGATTCAGAAATCATTTAATCTTACGGCGGACACCACTTCAGCAGCGGCTCAGTTTATAATTTTAGTAAAACTGACACAGGGGGATCTTGAAGATATTCAGGTGGATGACGTAAACATCGATACCGTGACTGCTATCATACAACCTGCCGACACCGTAAGTATTTATGACATTCAATATTCAACAGCAGCCAACTTCCCGTCAGCCTACGAAGACTCGACTGTGGTTACAAGCGGCGTTGTAACCGCAATATGTACCCAGGGAATGTTTATCCAGAGCGGTTTCGGCCCATGGAACGGACTTTATATTTATTCCTCCCCGCTGATTGCTTCCTCAGGTGTTCAGCAAGGCGACTCTGTTTATGTTACCGGAAAAGTTGATGAGTATTTTCAGTGTACTGAACTGACAAATATCAGCAGTATCAATATCATTGGTTCAGGATACTCCTATCCGCCTTACGACATTACCCTGTTGACAGAAGAACTCGAAGGTGTACTGGTGAAGATTAGCAATGCTAAGGTAATAGCGCCCCCCGACTATGGCATGTATCCTGTAACGGCTACCGGCAATGATGCAGATTCGGTGAAAGTTCACGACCTGTGCGATACCACCCTTTACCTCGTTGTTAATAATTTCTATGACATCACCGGCCCGGTACATTATTCATTCGATGAATACCGTATCTTATCCATTGACTACCAGGAAACCGACGGCATCTCCGAAAACGGAGAACAGTCTTTCAGCATTTACCCGAATCCTGTTTCAACTAATTTATTTATCAACGATATTGATGGCATTAACCAGGTAAATATTGTTGACCTCCTCGGAGCAACTGTTGCCACCGTCAATGTAAACGGGAATAATGCCCGATTGAACGTAGCCAACCTGCAACCCGGAATTTATTTTGTAACTTTATTAAAACAGAATGTTATTGCCGGTAAAGCCAGGTTTATTAAAGAATAAAGAACTTTTTATTTTAAAAAAAGCTGCTTCATAAACGGAGCAGCTTTTTTTTTGATACGCCTGACGTCAGATTTCTTAGGTGATTTTCCCATCGATTAAAGATTTTTTTTAAAATGGCACCTTGTACATTTGCCGAAATTTTTCAATCAAAATTCACGACCATTAAAACATAATAATTTTGTATTTTTGACACCACCTATTTCACAAACCATTAAATCATACATAAATCAAAAACACATATCTATGAAAAAGTTTTACTTATTTTTAATTGCATCACTGATAGGGTTATCGTTCAGTTCCTCTTCATTTGCTCAGCCATTCACCAGCGGGTTCGAAACATGGACATCAATGGCTCCTATTCTGCCAACCGACTGGTACGGATCCAAATCAAGTATTTCTCCCGACAGCGTTTTTCAGTATACTTCAAGTGTTCATGGCGGAACTTATGCATGCCAGTTGAGAAACATCACAACCACTCATAAACGTTTCGATACTAAGGGAACGCGTATAATTGCAGGAAAAACTTATAAAATCCACTTCTGGGTTCGCGGCCACGGAGAAATCCGGACAGGTTGCTACAAAGGTACAGGATCAGGCGGCGGCGCCTATTACACCTACAATCCCTATATCCTTTTAGACACTTTAGGATGGAAACATTGTGTACAAACTATCAGTATCGACACGACTTCAGACTCAGCTCAATTTATTTTTTCCATAAGGAGTACCAACGCGGATAAAGGCCACATCCAGATCGATGATGTTAGCATTGATACCATTGCTCCTACAATCAGTATTTATAATATACAATATTCAACGCTGCCAACCGGAGATTCTCCTTATGCGAATCAAAATGTAACTACTTCCGGTATTGTAACAGAGTCCTTTTCTAAAGGTTATTTTATTCAGAATGGCATCAACCCATGGAACGGACTTTACGTCTATGACAGTACGCATGCTCCGGCATTGGGAGACAGCATCGCAGTAACAGGCACAATATATGAATATTTCCACTACACGGAATTAAAAAACATTACTGAATATTATACGATCACTACCGGGAACCTTCTACCGGCATCTGTCCCCGTCACAACAACCACGGTGAAAAATGAAATGTATGAAGGCATGCTTGTAAATATCACCGATGCAGAATGCACTTTTGTTCATACGAATGGATGGTGGAAAGTACAACAATCAGCCGATACAGTAGAAATCGGGAATTTTATTTTTGGATTCCCCGCTGCAGTTGTCGGTACACATTATGATGTTACAGGCCTCGTATTTTACTACTACGATTATAGAATTTTCCCCAGGGACATCACCGATATTCAGGTAAATTCCGGTGTGGGCATTAATGAATCCTCAGCACAATTAATGAATATTTACCCTAATCCGGCATCTGAAAAAATATTTATTGAGAATATAGAAGGAATTGGCCGGGTAAAAATCTCAAACACACTTGGAGAAAATGTCCTCGACTATGAAATAACCGGAAATTCATTAAGTTGTAATGTAGCCAAACTGCCAGGCGGAATTTATTTCATTACGTTCATTAAAGACAACTCTATTTCCGCAACACGAAAATTCATTAAGCAATAACAAGCTCATATAATTCCATTAAAGCTGATTCAGAAACGGAGCAGTTTTTTTTTTGCTTTTTTGAAATCGCCACGGTCCAAAAAAAAGGGAACTATTCACTCCATTGAAACACCTGAAAACAAAAAAGGTCTTCTTCTCGTTCCAATAACTATCAATACTCTCGGGATGACAATCGCAAAAAAAAAGGTTGCTCCCTGCCGGAAACAACCTTTCGAAAGAAAAGTGTTTTTTCTAATTTTGCTTACCCATAAGCGACACATTCTTTATTTCCCAGGTACTAGTTTCATTGTTTGATCCCGTACTGATATATTTAAAGGCAAACCGAACGTTGGAAGCGCCGTTGAAAGCTGCAGGAACATAAGCCTTACCCGAATTGACAAAAGTCCAATTATTACCTGCAGGATAATTAGGAACCGACACATTTACCCAGGTGGTGGCTGAAGGATTAGAAGCGTTGAAATTGGTGGTAATCCACACAGAATGACATCCCTGAATATTTGATCCATAATAGTAATTTATGGCATGGTCAAAAGCCAGGTACACGCTATCGTATTGACTCAGATCCAAAGCTGGTGATATCAGATAATCGGTATTGGCATAGCGGCTGCCGCTTTCGTAACCGGTGATAGTCATACCGTAGCTGGAACTGAATGACCAGGCCTGCGTTCCCAGAGAATCATAGGTGGTAAAATCGCCCAGCCCCGATTCGAAGGGTTCAGTAAAAATAGCCTTTGTGGCAAAATCAAAACCTTGCAAATCATTAAAATCTCTGATTAAAAGTTGCCAGGTGCTGTTATATTTTGTCAGTATGCCATAGATGGTTCCCTTTCCTGAAGGAATAGTCTCCCTGTGAAAATCGGCGTACCAGCTTATCCTTGCGGTAACATCGCCGGAACCATCAGTAATGATGCGGTTTAAGGTTTCTTTATAAGCATCATCGTCATTAAAAATCTGCCCGGCAGCATTGAAAGAAATACTGTCGAAACGCACCAGCATACCAAGATGATCGTCCGTCAGGTTGCCGGCAGTATGCAACATGGCTGCTGGTGCCGGCCCGGGAAGGCCGTCGCGGATAATGCGGTCGTTAACAAAAATCTCAGGTATGGGGATCACGGCACCGTTAAAATACCCTCCCAGATTGGGCATACCTTTTTCGTAACCAAAGTGCAGTCCCTGACATTTAACATACACACGCTGTCCCACAGGATAGATGTTAAACATATTCACCTTATCAATTTCAATACCCAGTCCTCCGGTAGAATCCTGAATATAAAGGTATTTGTAAATATTTCCGGAAATATCGTTGCCGCCAACAATTCCACTGATGTAAACATCATCGGTCACAATGCCTGTGGTGGTGATTTTAAAATCTGCAATGCTCTTTAAGGTAGCACCGGCGGGTAAACTAAATGCGGGGACTTCAGGCTGTGGTACATCAAATTCCTTTTTGCAGCCGGTCATAAAAAACACAAGGGCGGTGAACGCCAATATCCAGATTTTTTTAGTCTTTATTGTTTTCATTTTATTTATTTTAAATATAAACTATATTATAGTTCGAAATAGTATTCAGCAACAACTAAAACACCACATCATTTATATCGCGCAACAGCAATTGCCAGGTGGTGTTGTACTTAGTGAGTATTCCATAAACCGTTCCTTTGCCTGATGGGATGGTGTCGGCATGAAAATTTGCGTAGCCGCTGATGCGCAGGGTAACATCCCCTGTACCATCTGAAATGATTCGGTTTTGCGTACTTTGGTAAACATCACTGTTGAAAGTTTCTCCGGCATCTGCAAACGAAACACTGTCGAACCGAACCAGCATGCCGAGCAGATTATCTGTCAGCCCTGAAGTAGCATGCATCAGTGCATCGGGCGTTGCGCCAGGTAACCCATCACGAAATACATATTTGTCTACATCATCCTCAGGAATGGCAGCCTGTGTTCCGTTATAAGGAATGCCGAGGTAAGGCATACTATTAACAAAACGAAAATCGAGTCCCTTACATTTCACATAAATCCTCTGCCCCACCGAATAAATATTGTAAAGGCAAATTTTATCCAATCCAATGCCTATACCACCCGTGGTATCCTGAAAAAACAGGTACTTGTATATATTTCCCGAAATATCATTAGCGCATACCGTACCGGTGATATAAATTTCGTCGGTTACTGTCCCGGCCGGGGTGGCTTTAAAATCAGCAATAGTCATCAGGGTAGCTCCTGCAGGCAATGTAAACACCGGCTCTGCAAGGGGAGGTGTATCCAATTCCTTTTTGCAACTTGTCATAACGACCAGGATAGCCGCAACGGCCATTATCCACATTTTGCTTGTCATTTTGAAAGTTTTCATATCCTTATTTTTTGAATTTCAATTTGTAATTAGTATCTGAAAGTAATCATGAAATAGAATGTCCGTCCCAGGCCATAGTAATATTTTGCAGGAAATTTATTGGTATCCAGGGTATTGTAATCAAACCTGAGTTGTTCGTACCCGGAGGTAATCATCTTGGTATTATTCAAAATGTTGCTGACGCTTCCGTTCAGGATCAGGTAGAATTTTTTGATTTTAAAAGATTTGCTTACCGAAGCATCGAGGGTAAACTGTGGTTTTGCGTTGGCCTTGTATTGCTCCGTGATGCTTGTAACCCTTGCATCACCGGGGTACAAATATTGAATAGCTTCTACGGTACGGCGGGCGGCACTGAAATCAACCCAGTTGTTGGCAAAAAGGTTGGCATTCAGATTGGCAAACCAGTAATTATGATTAAATTTCAGTCCCAGAGAACCTGCAGCCTGAGGGGTACCATTTACATAGAAGTTCTTACAATAGATTGTCTGCATGGAATCCGGCAGCGAACCATTCTCCACCGACATGTAACCTGTCGGCCGGTTGGTGTATCTGTAATTTCCGTACGAAGCCACCAAAGTAGCGGATAAAACAGGGATAATCTTGATTTCGGCGCCAAGTTCTATTCCCTGGTGAACTTTGTTGATGTCAAACATCATGTAATTGACAAAGGTTCTGAGGTCGTCGTGATAAAAACCGTTAACCTTGGTATCGTTCCAGAACATGGTGTGGAAGGCGGTAACACGTGCGTTGAATTTGGGATAGCGAACGATATAACTCAGGTCGGCGCTGAAAACCTTTTTGGATTTGATTTCGGGTATAACAGTGTTTCTAACCCTGGGCGAGAGGTACACATCGCTGAAAGAAGGTGCCATGGTCATATAGGCGCCGTTAAGCAAAATATAATGACGTCCGGTGGGCTTGTAGGTTACTCCTGCTTTCACGGCATAATCAAAGAAATTATGCTTTTCGGATTTTCCATAAGAATCGTCGGCAAAACGACCGTTTTTCATATTGCCTGTTCTCCAATATTGGCTGCCGGTAAGGTTCAGGCCGGCATAAAAATCAAAATGGTTAAAGGTAAATTCGGCAACACCCCACAGGCTCCCTTTATTCATATGGATATTGTAGTCATAGCCATATTTATCACCTTTTCTGACTATCCTGTCGGGATTGTTCAGGTCATTTTGCAGAATCAGGGTGTCGGAAGGAAAATCGCGTTCAGAATACTGGTCAATATCCACCCACCAGCCTTCGTAGGCTTCGCCGGTATTGATATCTGACATGCCATCAAGCATATCGGCTATCACTTTATAGTTATGGCTTTTGTATAAGTTGATATTTATTCCTCCGGTAATGAAGATATGATTGTTGACCTCGTAGTTAAGATGGCTTGATAAACCACCCTGCACATGGTCGAGACGGCGTTCTTCGAGTATGTATTTTGCCTGGTCGCCATTCAGGTAGCTAAGGTAGTTGGTCTGATAAAGCCTGTTCCAGTTGATCTGGCTGTAACTTTCATCATTTTGCCACGCTTCGGTAAGGGCCTGAACCACCAAAGGATCGGCAGGTTCGTCGAGGTCTCTGTTTTCCTGATAACTTGGCAGGTATCTGTAGTAATCAGGGCGGGGGTCAGCGGCATCATACCAGTTGAGCGCCGTGGTTCCCATGCGGCCAAAGCTGGTACCAATGGTTGTGGTAAGCTTCATCTTATCATTAATATCATAGTAATGCGACAGCGTAATCACCGGTTCGTGGGTAGTTCTTATCCTGGAATTTCTCACTTCGCCATTTTGCCATCCCCAGTTGGGGTTGTAATAATTATCGCCTAACAGGTCGTACACTTCCTGAACAGCAGCGGACTGCATGCCTCTTTTGGCGGGAGCTCCAAAGCCGGTAAAAGAAATGTAGTGTTTTTTCCCGATCTTCTTTTCAACAGAAAGAAAATAGGAATAGGCGTCGTAGGAAGTACCTTCCACAAAGCCAAATTTTCCCTGACGGGTAGACAAGGATGCCGTAACAGCCCAGCCATTCTCCATCATGCCCGTAGAACCGGTAACCATAGCACGGTGTTGGTATGAACGGTTGGAAAACGCATAGGAAGCTTTTACCTGTTTGCGCTGATGCGAAGCCCTTACATCCAGGTCGGTGGTCCCTGCCAGCGAGCCAAAAGCAAATCTTGACGGGCTAAGACCATAAACACTTTCTTTGTACCGTGTAGCATCGTTAAGGCCGCCCCAGTCAGAATAATTCGGACGTCCCGTTTCCGGGTCATTCATGGAAAGGCCGCCAATAGAGACCTCGGAATATTCATTGTCATATCCACGCGGACGAAAATAACCTGCACTCAGGGTATAACCGGCTGTAGACACAAAGATATCATTGGCCGAATGTAACAGCCCCCCGATATATTGTTCTTTGATGTCATCTTCCGATTCCACCGCACTGGCAGAAACCTCCGACTGAGATATCACGGTCTTTTCGAGGCCTCCCGCCTTCAACTGTACCATACCCAGATTCACTTCCGGAGAATTTACTTCCACGGTCATCGTTTTGGTTTCATAACCATCCATATCAAAACTGATCTCGGCGGTACCATAATTTATTCCGGGAACAACAAACCTGCCTTCGGCATCTGAAAGAAACGGTTGCATACCGACCATTACTTTTGCGCCAACCAACGGTTTCCCTTCGGCATTGGCAAGCGACCCTCTCAGGGTTGCATTTTGTGCTTGTACATAAATTGACATAACAACTACAAGCAAGGTTAAAAAGAACTTTTTCATCATGTTAAGATCACTTAGTTTTTAAAGATTTCTTTCCTGTAATTTTTTGAAACAAAGGATTTGTTATATTATTTATTTAACGTATATATCCTTACAAAAAATTTGGGCAAAGGTACTTAAAAAACATTTATTTGAATTATTTTCTAACCAATTTTGGTAAAAGAAGTAATTTTGTTTCACAATAAGCCAAACAAAAATCCGAAACTATGTTAAAAAAAACCCTGACTTTAGCACTTATCCTCCTGATTAACCTGACATTAAATGCACAGGACAAGAAACTCAATATTGCCATTGTGGCATTTTATAATGTTGAAAATTTATATGATACTATCGACGACCCTATAAAAAATGACAATGAATTTCTTCCAACGGGAACACAAAAATGGGATACCGAAAAGTTTAAGTTGAAATTGCAGCGTATTTCCGAGGTAATCTCAAAAATCGGCCAGGATGTCGTACCTGATGGGCCGGCCGTTTTAGGTTTGTCGGAGGTAGAAAACCGTGATGTAATAGAGCAGCTCATTGCAACTGAAAACCTGAAATCAAAAAATTATGGAATAGTTCATTACAATTCTCCTGACCGGCGTGGTGTTGATGTGGCTCTGATCTATCAGAAAAACCGTTTTGAACTTGAAGGTAGCAGGCCTTACAGGCTGAAATCCTCAGACACGTCGTTCCGCACCCGCGACCAACTGCTGGTATGGGGCAAACTCGATGGCGAAGAAATGTATTTTCTGGTAAACCATTGGCCTTCGCGCAGCGGCGGCGAACAACGCAGCGCACCACGGCGTAAGGAAGCAGCCCTGCTGGCAAAACATGTCACAGATTCGTTGTTTGCGTCAAACCCAAACACCAAAATTTTTATTATGGGCGACCTCAACGATGATCCCACCAATGCCAGCATCGTAAAGCATCTTAACGCCAAAGGAAACCTTGAGGAGGTCAAACAGGGAGGCCTGTACAATCCCATGTATAAACTCTTTAAAAACGGTGTAGGTTCCAATGCCTACCGCGATGCCTGGGATTTGTTCGACCAGATCATTGTTTCATACGCACTTACAGGCAACGATTTCGGCACTTACAAACTGATTAAAGCCAAAGTGTTTAATGAACCATTCCTCCAGCAAAAAACAGGGACTTTCACCGGCTATCCATGGCGCACCGCTGCCGGAGGACAGTATATTATGGGTTACAGCGACCACTTTCCTGCCTATGGCATTTTAGGACGGGAAGTTAAATAAGTATCTGAACATTGAAAAGGCCAACCTATGGCCGGCTAAAATACATATTATGAAAAAAACATGCTTAACGGCGGCAGTTTTTTTGTTGTTATCTGCGGCTTTATCAGCTCAGGTACGTATTTCTGCCGATTCACGGCTTTTTATATCAGACCTGAAAAAGAGCGGGGCAAAGAATAGTTCCTCTTACGATAACAAGTTCCTTGAAAAATATCCTGTCCGTGATTTCAATGGGAAATATTATGTGTCATGCCTTGCAAAGATCAATGAAAGCTATGAACAGCATATACTCGAAGCTCAGGGGATGAGAATTGGTTCACAAACAGGAAACATCATCACATTACGCATTCCTGTCGAAAATTTTCAGGAAAAAATGGATATCCCGGGTATTTCATATATCGAAATAGCAGGAAAGGCTGGCCCCATGCTTAACCGTGCTGTAAAAGACACACGTGTCGACAGTGTCTGGCAAAGCATCATGCTTCCCCAGCCATTTACAGGAAAAGATGTCCTGATCGGCATTACCGACTGGGGATTTGATTACACCAATCCCATGTTTTACGATACTGCACTAAACCACACGCGTATCATAAAAGCCTGGGACCAGTTTCGCAATGCAGGGCCTCCGCCGGCAGGGTTTACCTACGGAACCGAAATTGCTGGCGAAACAGACCTTATGCTGGCACAATGCGATACATTTAATGTATACCAGTGGGCAACCCATGGTTCTCATGTGGCAGGCATCTGCGGAGGAAGCGGCGCAGGGACTATTTACCGTGGTATTGCTTACGAAGCCAATTACCTGTTGGCTACATTTCTGGTAGATATGGCCTCCGTGCTGGATGCTTACAACTGGATGTACAATTATGCCCAGAGTGAAGGCAAACGGCTCGTGATAAATCAAAGCTGGGGATTATACTGGGCAGGTACTCTTGACGGAACATCTTTGCTGAGCCAGGCTATCGATCAATTGTCCGCAAACGATGTGGTCTTTGTCTCAAGCGGCGGTAATAACGGAAATGCATATTTCCACCTGAAACACACTTTTATAAGCGCTACAGACACCATGAAAACACAGGTGGAATTTGATAATTATTCTTACTACCCCACCATGTGGGGACAATCGGTTACCATCTGGGGTGAACCAGCCCATAGTTTTGAAATAAACATAAATGTACTGAACAACCTCAACGAAATAATTGCAACTTCAGCCTCATACGCTACAAATACTGCTGATCCTTATTCAGAAGATACCATCATTATCGGGACAGACACAATATGCTACAATCTTGCCTGCGACTCGGCCAATCCACTGAACAACCGCCCCCATATGCGACTTAGGATACGCAACCTCCACACATCACAGTACAAGATCGCCCTTTTTGCCAATGCTGATTCCGGCACCATACATTGCTGGAATGTGATCGAACTCACCAATGATGTAGGAAACTGGGGTTCGCCGCTCAGCGCACTCATTACCGGGTGGGATAACGGAGATCTCTATTCAGGCATCGGAGAACCTGCCTGTACCCAAAGTGTAATAAGTGTTGCCGCGCATACTTCTGAAATATTACTTTCCAATAATACAATTGCCGGTGGGCAACTTGCCAGTTTCTCAAGTTACGGGCCAACATACGACGGCCGGCTGAAACCGGATATCTCGGCTCCGGGTGTGAGCGTTATTTCTTCGGTTTCTTCTTTTACAAACCAGTCGCTTTCTACGCCAGCGGCTACCATATCTTTTAGTGGAAGAACTTACAAATTTGTTGCATTTTCCGGAACGTCCATGTCGTCCCCTATGGTTACTGGAATTGTTGCACTTATGCTTCAGGCCAATCCCACACTCACACCGCAACAGGTAAAAGAGATCATTATTGAAACTGCCCGCGAAGACAACCGCACGGGTGTCATACCCGACACCGGTAGCTACCGCTGGGGATGGGGAAAGATCAATGCCTGGAAAGCCGTAAAAATGGCATATGCGGGTATCAGTGAAAATTCAGTGGATGACAAATATCTCATCTATCCCAACCCTGCCGTAGATCAGGTATTTCTTTTCAGTAAAGCAGAGATCAATCCACTGACAATAAATCTTTATAATACCATAGGTAATTTAGTATCATCACAAACCATGAACGAAAACACCATTGATGTCAGCCGGCTGCGATCGGGAATATATTTTATTGAGATCAAGGACGAAAAAAGCAGAAATATTGTAAAACTGGTAAAACAGTAAACAACCTGCCTCCAAAATGGCTGGGTGTTAAAGAACCAACTGAATCATTCCATTACGGTTTTGGGTTCCCCCGTCAATGGTTTTGTACGAGAGCACATAATAATAATATCCTGCAGGCATAAGGGTTCCATTATAATAGCCATCCCATTTAGCATTTACATCGGATGATGAAAACAGTTTAAGGTTTTCATTATTATAAATGTTGAGCGAAAAATTTTCAATGGAAATATTGGCAAAAAATGGATGCCAGTAATCGTTCACTCCGTCATTGTTGGGAGAAAAAGAATTGGGAATATAACAATCGCTGCCTGAAAAAAGCACCAGCACCGCATAATCAAATTCGTTGTCGTGGGTGGTTACCTTAACCGAATAATTACCTTCCTGTGTGATGGTGATCATGGGGGTAGTGTTATAATCAGGCATCCACAAATAGGCCACTGCACCGGAAGTGGTAGCATCCAAGGTCAGAATGGTATTTTCGGCCATAGTATATACGGTATAGGCAGTATTGACTTTCAATGTATCGTAAAGTGTTTCCGAAGGAGGCACATCCTGTTTTTTACATGAAATAAAAAATCCTGTCAGAACAACAATCATTACGGCCGAAAAGCATAATTTTTTCATCACTATAAACTGTTACCGTTGATTACCAAACTGCAAACGCACATTAACCCCTGCATAATCAATAATTCCGAAATTATTAATCAACACTTTGCTCATGGGTATTCCGCTGCGGATATTGATAATAACATTATCTTTGATATTAAATCCCAGCACCAGCCCTGCATTTTTCAGATTACGGAACTCGGTGCCAAAAAGCAACCATTTTTTATAGGTGAATAACATCCCTGGCGAGAAATTAAACGTTTTTTCGTTGTACCGGAGTTCTGCAACAGGCAACATGCCAAAGTAATCGTTTAAGGAATAGTTATATCCTGCAGACAACACATATTCGCGGGGTAGGTTATACTCACTGATGATACCCTGGTTGGGCGAAGTCAGGTGCATGGCGGAAACTCCCACATACAGCGATTTCCAGCTATACCAAACCCCCAGGCCCATATCCAGGGAATTTTTGCTGGTCTTGCCGGGGAATGCTTCGGAAGTGCCTAAGACAAAACCATGGTTGGCATCGATCATATCCGGGAAACTCAGATTATCGGAGTTGAGGCCGCTGGTATAGTACGACAGCGAAGCGCCTACCCGCAGATTATGGTATTTGGCAAGGTTAAAGCGATAAGAAAAAGTAAGGTCCACATCCATAATTCCTTCAGCAGCACCGATAAACCGTTGGTAATTGATACCCAATCCGCAGTTTTTTCTTTTTCCGAAGTTAAAATCATAGGCAAAACTGTATCCGAAAGGCACATTAAAATTGTTTCCCGGCTTGTACAAAGGTTTATATACCATAGTGGAAACGGCGATGGTGTGGCGCTGATTGTAGCCCGTATAAGCAGGATTTAACGCAATATTATTCACAACACCCACTTTATAATCAGGAGCAGCTTCGGGGTTTTTCTTTAAAAGGTTCTTGTTTTTATTGCTATGTTTTTTGTCTTCTTTGGCTTTGGCTTGGTTTGCGTTATAATCATCCACCACACTCGTCTGTTCCTCTACGTCATCGGAGAGGGGGGCAAGCAGTTCTTCCTCGCTATAGCCGACATAAAATTTTTCTTTGTCGGTAAGGATAGCAGTGTTTATAAAAGTCACATTTTCTTCACCGTTATTGGTATAGTCCATTTTCACACCATTCACATAGCTCTGATTATCTGATTTTAGGACTACTGCCGGCACTTCTTCCGCGACAACCTTATTATCTGACTTGTTATTCGCGACTTGCACCTGCGCAGCAGCTGTCTTAGAAGCATTGATACCTGATTTATTGAGTTTTTTTGCCGGGGTTGTTGATTTTTGATTATTTAGTGCTTTTGTTTTTTTTGCAGATGGTTTATTTACGGATGATGATGTAATATTTCCTGATACATTATTTTGCTGGTCTGCAGTTTGGGTTTCTGGCTGGCCGGTCAGATTTTTTGTTTCCGTTGGCAACACCATATTTTTGTTGGTAGTATTTTGGTCAGCAAGTTTTCTGTTTGAAGCGGCAGTACCAACAGCCAGTTGTCCGCTGACAACATCGGACTGTCTTGACCTTTCCAGTGCCACATAAGCAACAATGCCCGTAGTAATTAAAAAAACTGCGGAGATTATTATTATGATGTCGGAAATACTTTTTCCGTTAGTTTTCATGGCGGTATTGCCCGGGTTAGCCAGCACCGATTTCATCATTTGCCAGTGTTCGGGCACATAGGGCGGCTCGTACTCACCAAGTTTTTTGTAGAATATGTCGTCTATTTGATTTTTCTTATCCATTTATGATAGACTTTTTGGAATTTAGTTTTTGTATTTTGTTCATTAAAATACGGCGGGCATTCAATAAATGCCATTGCGAAGTGCTTTCAGTAATATTCAGTACTTCGCTGATCTCTTTATGATTATAATTTTCAAACACATACATATTAAAGACAGCCCGGCTTGAGGGAGGCAGATCCTCAATCAACCTGATGAGGTCTTCTTCGCCCAGCCTGCTTACAGCATCGTTCTCTATATGCACTGAATCATTGTTGATATTAAGAGGCACAGTATTATTATAGCGGTTTTTCTCGAATCGTATCTTATCCAGTGCTGTATTTACCATGATCTTTCGTATCCAAGCATTCAGATATTCCCCATCGCCTTTGTACTTGTCCATGTTCTGGAATACTTTCAAAAAACCTGTATTAAGAACCTCAACGGCATCATCGCTGTTTTTTGCATACCTGAGACAAACATTCATCATCTGGCCATAATACATTTTATATAATTTTTCCTGAGCATACGAATTTCCCTCTCTGCATAATTTCACCACATCCTTCAGTTCGTCCCCCTGATTCATATGCTCAATTTAATTATTAAACGCATTCTTTTTAAAAAGACTTGGTTCTGCTATGTTTTTTTTTAGTAACCTGACTGTTCGCTTTTATAATGGTTTCTCCGGCACGCTATGCAAATATAACAAAAATTTATTTAACACCCTTTATTTCCTCAGGTTCATCAGAAGTATTTTTTAACCCGGAAATGAAGTCGAAAGAAACATAATTATCATAACTCATGCATACATTTGTTGCAAAACGGATGGCCATACGTATCATCTGTTCATATTCGGCAGGTGAAAGATTTTGTAACTGTATTTTATTGATATTATGCGTGAACAGCCAGTAAGCCATTCCGGCGGTAAATGTATCTCCGGCTCCCACAGTACTTAACGGTTTTATACCAATAGCGTCGTAGTGTTTCTGAAAATGGCCGGTACACAGATCCACACCATAGCGGTTGCGGGTATATATCAATGATTTACATGACAACTTGTTTAAAACCGAGTATGTTCCATCAGCATCCTCCGTATGGAAAATATTCTTAAAATCCTCATCCGACCCTTTAGTAATATCGGCATTAGAAATATTTTCCTCGATAAAAGGCTTTAATTCGGAAAGTAGTTTCAGATGGGCAAGGCGGAAATTCGGGTCATAAATAATTACGGCATTGTTGTTCCGGCAGGTATTAATGAAGTCAGATACCATGCTTCTTATCTCTGGCTTGATAGCATAATATGAACCAAACAACAACATATCATCAGGTTGCAAAACCGGGAACCGGATATAAGGTTTATCTTCGATCCTTATTTTATAAAAGGAATAATCTGCATTATTTTTTTCATCTAAAAATGCCAGTGCAATACGTGATTTTGCATTGGTATACATGGTTATAAAGGATGTATCTACATTATTTTCCTCCAGAAACCTCTTAATAATGTTGCCTACCCGGTCGTTTGCAAAATCGCCCACAAAACAAACCGGCAACCCGAGCCTTCCGAGGGAAACGGCCACATTGAGCATCGCCCCGCCGGGCTTGGCCTCAATAGGTTTTTCATTTTTAAATATGATGTCGTAAACAGCTTCTCCGAAACAGTATATTTTCCGCATGTTTTTTTGTTTCCAAAAATACTGCTTAAAACTGAGATACTAAAATGTTTGTTTATTATTCCTGAAAAAAGATGTTATCGTGCTGTAAGTCTTTCAAGTACAGTAGTTATCAGTTTTTCCATCAAGGGTTTGTAATCTTTACTGAATTGTTTTGCAATACGGTTGGCAATGATAACACATATGGTAAGAGTATCGTGCCCCAGTATTTTTCCCAGCCCATACAATGCAGATGTTTCCATCTCGAAATTAGTAACCCTGTTGTCTTTAAACGCAAACCGGGTAAGGCGTTCATTGAGATCAGGGATAGCCAGTTCGCCTCTTAGCTCCCTGCCCTGCGGGCCAAAAAATCCGGGAGCAGTGGCTGTGATACCTTTTATCATATCAAAAGCCACTTTTTCCAGCAGTTCACCGGAGGCTTTTACCATATAAGGCTTTGCCAGAAAATCAGGCCAGTTGGTTTGTTTAATGAATTCGTCATTCATCTCTCCCTCAATAATTTCAGATGTTTTTTTGTAAAAGTTCAAAACACCGTCGATGCCGAGGCCATAAGCAGAAGCAACAAAGGAATCGACAGGAACATCGCCCTGCATGGAACCTGAAGTACCCAGCCTGATGATATTCAGTTTTCTGTGATCGGTTTTCGCGGTACGGCTTTCCAGGTCTATGTTGGCAAGCGCATCAAGTTCGTTGATGACGATGTCGATATTGTCAGGCCCCATACCTGTGGACATGGCAGTTATCCGCATATTATTCAGATAGCCCGTATGCGTAACCAACTCCCTGTTCTGAACTTTAATATCGATGCTGTCGAAAAATTTTGAGACAGTCGCCACTCTTCCCGGATCTCCGACAACAATGATCGTATCGGCAATTTCATCCGGATGCAGGTTTAAATGATAAATCTTTTTTTCGGCAGATAAAATTAACTCCGAATCTTCATATACTCTTTTCATAAATTAAAAAATTTATATTATCTTTGCGCCCGATTAACAACAAATTAAAAACAAACTTATATCAGATGCTGATTGATAAAAAAAATTTTTTGTTTCAACGTGCGTTTTGATATATTTTTATAACCGTACAAAATTAATAAAATTATGGAAAATTACAGAAACATTTTAGTTCCTTTTGATTTCAATGAACAGTCGGAAATTGCCCTTGGCCAATCTTACAATCTTGCCCGCATGTTAAACCTTGAAATCACCTTATTGTATGTTTATGAAGAAGGAGGAATGTTAAAAAAGTTTTTTTCAGCCGACCAAAGCGAAGACCTGATTGCCAAGATGGAATCAGAACTTTTGGCCTTTGCCGAAGAAAAAGCCAAAGAGACCGGCCTTAAAATAAATCACATGGTCGCTCGTGGCAAAGTATATGAAAAAATCACAGAAGTTGCTGAGATGATTCAGGCACTATTCATCATCATGGGAAAAGAAAGCAATGTCAATACTTTAGAACCCTCGGTGGGCGCAAATACTTCAAGGGTAATCCGCATATCAAAATGCCCTGTAATTACTATCAGCTCCGAAACCCATTTCGACGGCTGCCGCAGTATCCTTTTACCCATCGACCTTACCCAGGAAAGCCGCCAGAAAGTCACCTGGGCCATTGAACTTGCGAAAATGTTTGGCTCTACCATTAAGGTCGTTACAGTTTTGTGGTCTGTAAATCATAAAGAGATAAAGACACAACTTCTTGCAAAAATGATGCAGGTAAAAAACTTCATCGAAGAACGCAATGTGAAATGCTCTGCAGAGATGATCGAGGCCAACAAAGAATCGGATATGGTGCCATCAATGCTTGTTTATGCAAAACAGCAGGGTGACATTGATCTTATCCTGATCATGACACAGCAGGAAACCGGACTGGTGCCATTTTTTGTAAACTCCCATGCTACAGAAGTTATCCGGAGAGCAGATTTTCCGGTGATGTCAGTTGTTCCCAAAGACATGGGCGAGACACTTTCTTTCGGATGATTTCATCTGTCATCAGTATTGGCGATGAACTGCTCATCGGGCAGACCATCAACACCAACGCTTCTTTTATTGCTTCGGAACTGAACAAAGCAGGCATTGCTGTTAAAAGCATATTAACCATTGCCGATAAGCGGGAAGATATATTGGATGCGCTGCAACAGGAATCCGGCCAGTCAGGGATTGTACTAATTACCGGCGGGCTGGGGCCTACCAGGGATGATATTACGAAAAATGCCCTTTGTGAATATTTCGGCTCGAAGCTGGTCATGCACAAAGCTTCTTTAGAAAATATCCGTAAATTATTTTACAAGAGAGGCCTGAAAATTACCGGAGTCAACCGGGACCAGGCATTGGTGCCCGACAACTGTTCCGTCATAAAAAATTCTTTAGGTACAGCTCCCGGGATGTGGTTTCAGAAAAATAATACACATTATATTTCAATGCCGGGAGTACCATTCGAAATGAAGGCCATGATGACCGGTGAGATCATCCCGCGGCTGATCAAACTTAAAATCTCTAAGCCTATCGTTCATAAAACCATACTGACTACCGGTATTGGTGAATCTGCGCTGGCTGAACTGATCAGTGAATGGGAAAACAAACTGCCCGAAACTATTAAATTAGCCTATCTTCCTGAGCCGGGAATTGTCAAATTACGTTTGTCATGTTATGAGGCTGAGGATAATAAAAGCATAAGGGCCGTAACATCTGAAATAAAAAAATTAAAAAAACTCATCCCCGGCCTGATCTTCGGCTCTGAAACCGACACACTCCAGTCTGTCACAGGGAAATTGCTGTTAAAAAAACAGGCGACAGTATCTACTGCCGAAAGCTGCACGGGGGGCTTCATTGCTCACCTGTTTACTTCCGTACCCGGAAGTTCAAAATATTTTAAAGGCGCGGTGATCGCTTACGATAATGCTGTTAAGACCGGAGTTCTGGGTGTAGATAAAAAACTTATCGAAAAACACGGCGCTGTGAGCGAAGAAGTAGTACGTGCCATGGCCTCGGGCGTCCGGAAACTGATGAAAACCGATTATGCGCTGGCAGCCAGTGGTATTGCAGGCCCTGATGGCGGCACACCGGAAAAACCGGTCGGGACAGTATGGATAGCCTTAGCAACTCCGGAGGTTATCGTTACCCAAAAACTGTTGCTTGGCGGCGACCGCGAACGCAATATCAGGCGGGCAAGCCTGGCAGCCCTGAATATGCTGAGGAAACAGCTTTAGGCGGAAACAAAAACGTTCGACTCCGCCGTAGTCGCTGTTTGTAATTATTGAAACCATTTTACCAATATTTCACTCTACGGAGTGACCTTATCGCATTTGTTTTATTGATTGTTCAATTGTGCGAAGTTTGTAAATCGCACCAAATATTTTATTGTTCAAAAATGATTTTCACTCCGAGAAAGTTGAATTTTGTTTTATCTTTGACAAAATAGAAATTTTAATAAAATATCGTTGATCATGTCACAGGAAAAATTCATAGAACAAGTTCAGGCCGGATATACTTTTTCGGGCAAAAGCATTAGTCTTGGCGGAGGTATGTATGATAAAAAAGCTGTCCCCGGATTGCTGGTCAGGCTGCCTCTGGCCACCATCAACCGGCACGGGCTTATTGCAGGCGCTACCGGTACCGGTAAAACAAAATCCATACAGCGTATTTCGGAATCCCTGTCGGAACAAGGTGTCAACGTGTTGCTGATGGACATCAAGGGCGATGTCAGCGGTATCTCAAAGGCAGGCGCCGAAAACCCAAAGGTCAAAGAACGTATGAACCTGATAGGCCTGCCCTGGGCTCCCTGCGAATATCCCACAGAACTGATGACCATCTCGCACGAAAAAGGATTACGGCTCAGGGCAACCGTTTCAGAATTCGGGCCGGTGTTGTTTTCCAAAATCCTGGAACTGAACGAAAACCAGCAAGGAACGGTAGCCATCGTTTTCAAATATTGTGACGATCACCAACTGCCACTGCTTGATATAAAAGACTTTCGCGCCGCGCTGAATTATGTTTCGACCGGTGATGGCAAAAAGGAGGTTGCGGAAAATTACGGGCTGATATCTCCGACCTCTGCGGGTGTTGTTATGCGCAAACTGTTAGAACTCGAACAACAGGGCGGCGACCTGTTTTTTGGCGAAAAATCGTTTGAAGTAGAAGACCTGCTTCAGAAAACCAGCGACGGCAAGGCCTACATCAATATACTGCGGCTCACCGATATCCAGGACAGGCCTAAGCTTTTTTCGACCTTTATGCTTTGCCTGCTGGCAGAAATTTACAATAAATTCCCTGAAATTGGCGATAAAGGCGAGCCGAAACTTGTCATTTTTATTGATGAAGCCCACCTGATATTTAAAGAGGCCTCCGACGCGCTGATGGACCAGATAGAAACCATCATAAAACTCATCCGCAGCAAAGGTGTAGGCATTTTTTTCTGTACCCAGGCGCCTACCGATATTCCCGCCATCATACTAAGCCAGCTCGCCACCAAGATACAACATGCCCTGCGTGCTTTCACGGCCAAAGACCGTAAAGACATCACGCTGGTAGCCGAGAATTTCCCCCTGACAGATTTTTATGTTACCGATCAGCTCATCACCGAGCTCGGAACAGGCGAAGCCCTCGTTACCGTGCTGAACGAAAAAGGCATCCCTGCCCCGCTGGTACATACGATGATGTGCGCCCCCCAATCAAGAATGGATGTTATTACACCGGAAGAACAAGATGAGAAAATAGCTTCTTCGAAAATTGCCCGAATCTATAACGAAGAAATCGACCGGGAAAGCGCCTATGAACTATTGAAAGCAAAAATTGCCTCCGCTGAACAACCCGTTCAGCAAGCTGAGCCACAGACCAAACCAAGCTATCCTGACATAAAATATCCCGATGTTAAGGTGCCCAAAAGCACTCCTGTACCCAAACCGACCACTTCGGAAGCCGGAAAAACATTAAAGAAAATCGCCAACAGCGGGGTGGCAAAAACTATCTTCCGCGAAGTTACACGGGGGTTGCTGGGGGTGTTGCTAGGAAAGAAAAGCTCTAAAGGGAAATCAATTTTTTAATAAAATTACAATTACTACAGATTATTTAATTAGGAAAAAAAACACAAAAAGGTTTTGTCTAAAAAGATCAAAACCCTGAATATTTAACATTTTATCACATGCCTTCTTAGATAATCAAAACAATCAAGTCCCATCAGGGAATAAACTTTGTACCAAAAAACTAAGCAAGCTATAACTTTGCTATCATCAAAAAAATATTTTTTCATATATATTTTGCATTTTCAAAAATATTTCTGACCTTTGCACCCCATTTTGAAAAGTTCTTACTAAGAAAAAAAATTGTACCATGTCAAGAATATGCGAATTAACCGGAAAAAAAGTGATCGTAGGCAACAATGTATCACATTCAAACATAAAGACTAAACGCCAGTTTGTACCCAATTTACAAACCAAAAGATTTTTTATCCCTGAAGAAAACAAGTGGATAACACTCAAGGTTTCAACGGCTGCTTTGCGTACCATTGATAAAAAAGGCATCTCTGCCTGCATCAAAGAAGCCCGCGAAAAAGGTTTTCTGACCAAATAAGTATTGAATATTAAATGGTATTGAAATGCTGCTGCACTTTTGCGGCAGCATTTTTTTTTATGTTTATCATGTGAAATAATTTTAATTTTACATCGTTTATTCCGGTAAAAAATATATACTCCTGTTGCTACAAAAAGTCCCTTATGCCAGAACGTTTAAAAAGATTCTTCTGCCTGACTTCCTTACTTGCTTTGCTGCTCATCTCCGTCCGTGGTTCCGCACAGGTTATCTCCGATACCACACTGGTTCAGTTTTCTGGTATTGTGGTTACCGCCGACAGTATCAAGCCGATCCCGTTCGTCAACATCCTCATCAAAGATTCATGGCGGGGAACGATCACTGACCTGTATGGCTTTTTTTCATTTGTGGCTCATCCTAAAGATGTGGTGGTTTTTAACGCTTTAGGATACAAAACAGCATTTTACACCATTCCTGACACGCTTACCATTAACAGGTATTCACTTATCCAGGTCCTTCGCCCGGATACGCTTCTCATGAACGAGACCGTCATATATCCCTGGCCGACGTACGAGCAGTTCAAACAGGCATTTGCAGATCTAAATGTTCCGGATGACGATCTGGAACGCGCCAAAAAAAATATCATCGAAATTGAAAAACGTGTGCTTTTTGACGATGTAGCCATGGGCAGTTCCATGAATTACCGTAATTATATTGACAACCGTATAAGCCAAAACTACTATAGAGGACAAATGCAACCAAATAATTTGCTGAATCCCTTTGCATGGGCACAGTTCATAAAGGCATGGCGTGAAGGGAAATTTAAAATTAAAAAACGGGACGATTAGCAACGGATGAAAAAATGCCTTTTCTATATATTATTTTTACTTCCTGTAATCTCTGTTATTGCACAGGACAGGGCCTCAATCTCCGGAAAAGTCACGAATGAAAAATACGCACCTCTTGAATTGGTAAACGTTGCTATATCCGGGACAGCCACCGGCGTTACCACCGATAAAAATGGCTATTACCATTTAAATGTTCCTGCAAATCAGGAGATCACCATTGGATTTTCGTTCATCGGATATCAGAAAGTTTCCCACACAATTACTCTTTCGCCGAACGAATCGAGGAAAATGAACCAGATCATGGTCTTGACCACTACCGAGATACCTACCTTTGAACTCATTGGCCAAAAAGATGAAAGAGCGACCATTACCCGCATTGACCACAAACAGGCCGCTTTTATACCTACCACTTCGGGCAATGCTATCGAAGAATTGATAAAAAAAACCAGCCTGGGCGTATATTCCAGCAACGAACTCAGCTCTGCCTATTCTGTCAGGGGCGGCAACTTCGATGAGAACCTGGTTTATGTCAACGATGTGGAGGTGTACCGTCCGCTACTCCTGCGTTCGGGACAACAGGAAGGACTGAGCTTTGTAAATTCAGATCTGACATCATCGGTGCTTTTCTCTTCGGGCGGTTTTGACGCAAAATACGGCGATAAAATGTCGTCGGTTTTAGATATCCAATACAAGAAACCCAAAAAATTCGGAGGTTCAATCATGCTGAGCCTGTTGGGTGCGTCCGGACATATTGAAGCCGCGTCAAAAAACGAACGGTTTACTTTCCTGCTGGGAATAAGACAAAAATCAAATCAGTATGTCCTGAATGCCATGGAAACCAAAGGACAATACAAACCTTCGTTCACTGATGTTCAGCTTTATACCACCTACCAGATCAGTAAAAAACTCGAGATAAGCCTTATGGGCAATTATGCCCGGAACAAATACATGGTCATTCCCGAATCACGGGAAACACAATTCGGAACAGTAAAAGAATCTTACCAACTGAAAATTTATTTCGACGGAAAAGAAATTGATTATATAAATACTTACCTCGGGGCGCTTACACTGACCTACAAACCAAAGTCAGACCTTTATTTCAAATGGAACAATTCCGTATATCAGACATGGGAATCGCAGCGTTACGACGTTCAGGGACAATACCTCATCGGCAGGCTGGAGGCTAATTACGGCGAAGAAGATTTCGGCGAAATGAAAGAAGTGCTGGGCGTCGGCACACATTTTCAACATGCCCGCGACGAGCTGATAGCAACGGTCATGAACTCTGAAATACGAGGGGGATACACCAAAAAAAATCACTTCCTGCAGTTCGGCGTAAAATACCAGCACGAGATTATCGATGACAAACTGAAAGAATGGGAAATGATTGATTCGGCTGGGTTTACACTGCCCCATCCGTCAGATTCTATCGGTTATACCAATCCTTTTCTGCAGTCCGATAATCCTTTGCTTTTACAGGAAGTCGTCAACAGTAAGGTAAACATGCAAAGCAACCGTTTTTCAGGTTTTTTTCAGGATACATGGACCTTTAAAATCGACAGCGCTGAATTGCTTCTGACATACGGCGTCAGGGCTGTTTATTGGGATTTCAACAAACAATTCTGCCTGAGCCCCAGGATCAATTTATCATACAAGCCACACTGGAAAACGGATGTCGTGTTCCGCTTTGCCACCGGGATGTATAACCAGCCGCCATTTTACAAAGAAATAAGGGCTTTCGACGGAACGATACACCCGGAAGTCAGGGCGCAGCGTTCTATACATTTCCTGCTGGGCAGCGACCTGAACTTCACTTTGTGGAACCGTCCGTTCAAATTTGTCGGGGAAGTTTATTATAAGATGCTCGACAACCTGATCCCTTATGAGATCGACAACGTTCGGCTCCGGTATTTTGCAAACAACAACGGCAAAGGCTACGCAACAGGGATAGACCTGAAGATCAACGGGGAGTTTGTGAAGGGTGACGAATCGTGGCTTGGCATCTCGCTGATGCGTACCCGCGAAAAAATCACCGGTGAGACCTATACGGATTATTATAATGCCAGCGGCGAAAAGATCATTTACGGATATACTATTGACAATATTGCCGTAGACAGCGTGGTTCACCAGCCCGGCTACATCCCGCGTCCGACAGACCAGTTGCTGAATGTGAACATTTTTTTCCAGGATCATTTTCCACGGTGGCCGACCTTTAAAATGCACCTGAACATGGTGTATGCCAGCCCCCTGCCTTTTGGCCCGCCCGAACATAAAAGATATATGGACACGCTGCGTATGCCGGCCTATTTCCGCGTGGATATCGGCTTTTCAAAATCTATCATCGACGAAAGCACCATCCTCAGAAAGAAAAATCCTTTCCGTTTTATAAAATCATTATGGATCTCGGGCGAAGTTTTCAACCTCCTCGGGCGCATGAACACTGTTTCGTACTTATGGGTGAAAGACGTGAATAACAGGCAGTACGCCGTACCCAATGAACTCACCAAAAGGCTTTTCAATATTAAGCTGGTGGCGAAATTCTAGTACAGGGAAGACCCAATACGCAAGTGCGGATCAAGTCTTAATCTCAAAATTTCAAGGTTCCGGGCTTTTTAACCACGGAGACACGGAGGACACGGAGATACACAGAGCGTATTTGAAGTCCAAAATTTCAAGTCTCAATCCGCCGCGGCGGACCAAATTTCAAGGGTACCGAGCTTTTTTAACCACGGAGACACGGAGGACACGGAGATACACGAAGCTAAATTCAGAACTCCTGACTTGGCAGCAGATTAAAATGTCGCAGATTTGTAAACC
>DAOQAF010000016.1:0-50636 GCA_035353775.1 Bacteroidales bacterium
TCAAGCAGTTAGACGTATAATGCGATTGTTTTGTACTTTAGTCGGACAATAGTGTAAAAATATAAATAACTATCTGATATTTTCTCTATTTTTGATTGATGAATTATTTTGTGCGGATATATATTAAAAAGGGTGCCTCTGGAATTTTATTGTTATTGTTGGTAGGCATTATAGTCTTTTCTTTTGTCGATATTTATGCTCAAAAATCATTTGAGGATAGTCTAAAATCTTCTTTTAGAAAAGCAGAAGGAGTTTCAAAGATTGAAATTCTTCAGGAACTTACTCAAAAATTTTGGACCTCGGATCTTGAAAAGGCTATGAAATATGCACGTATGGCTTATTCAATGTCGCTTGCCTCAAATGATAGTTTAAATATCGCATTATCACTAAAAAATATTGGGGTTGTATTTTATTTTCTTGGTGAAAATAATAGGGCACTCAATTATTATAATAAAGCCCTTAAAGTCTATAAATCACTTTCAAACAAGCAAGGAATATCTGGGTGCATTAATAATATGGGCATCATTCATAAAGATGTGGGAAATTATGATAAAGCGATGAGTTTTTATATGATTAGTTTAAAAATGGATGAAAAATTTGATAATAAAGAAGGGATGGCTAGCACACTTAATAACATTGGGGAGATATATCATTTGCAGGGTTTATATGACAAGGCAATTTCATATTATGAAAAATCTCTAATCCTTGAAATTAAATTCAAAAATCATAATGGAATAGGGGAATGTTTGCTGAATATTGGCTCCGCATACCAGGAAAATGGCATGAATTCAGAAAGCATGGAAAACTATAAAAATGCATTATTACTTTTTAAGAAAACGGGCAATGAAAAACGCATTGCACTCGTGTGTCATGATATTGGAGAGCTATTGTATTCGGAGAAGGATTATTTTAATTCATTTTTATATGCCCAAAAATCGCTTGAACTTAAATATAAAATTGGCAATAAGCAAGGTATTGCTGCAACAACTAATTTATTAGCATTAATTTATGAGGCAGTAGGTGATGAGGAAATGGCGAACAGATATTTATTTAAAGGGATTGCCATGGAACTTGAATTAAACAACAAGAAAAAAATTTCCATTGGGCTGTCCAACAAAGGAAAGATGCTGTTTAAAGCCGAAGAATATGAGCTGGCTATGAATTTTTTTCTGAACAGTTTGGAGTTTGCCCGCGAGATAAATGCATGGCCTGAAATGCTTGATAATTATGAGTATCTATCATATACATGTTTTGAGCTTAAAGACATACGCCGAGCGCTATATTACAATGATTTATACAAAATATTAGCCGACTCGATGAAAAATGAATCAACTATGTTTCAAAGGACTAATAATCAAATTCGGAATACGGTCAAAACATATGGAAATAATGAGGAAACTAGTATGGCTGCCAAGAATAGAAATAGTCAAATTTGGTATTATATATTTTTTTTCAGTGGGTTCGTTGTTTTTATCATAGTTTTTATATTTTTACTGACTCGAAAAAATAAAACATAAAATAAATAAATAAAGGAGGATTTATGTCGGAACAAGAACAAACTACAAAAAGTTTACCAGAAAATGCTTACCGCGAACTTAAACCCGGCGAACAGTTTATTCCTGTAATGCCCCCCAATCAGATTTTTCCTGAAGTAACTACCTGGTCATTGTTTATGGGCTTGTTAATGGCTGTAATTTTTTCTGCAGCAGCAGCTTATTCAGGATTGAAAATAGGACAGGTTTTTGAAGCCGCCATTCCTATTTCGATTATTGCCGTAGGCGCCTCAGCAGCAGCTCGCAAAAAGAATGCCCTTGGTCAGAATGTAATTATACAATCAATTGGTGCCAGCTCCGGTGTAATTGTTGCCGGTGCTGTTTTTACCATTCCGGGATTATATATTTTGCAAGCAAAGTACCCGGAAATTCAGGTTGATTTCTGGCAGATATTCTTTTCTTCTCTTTTGGGCGGTTTCTTAGGAATTTTGTTTTTAATCCCATTCAGAAAATATTTTGTGAAGGATATGCATGGAAAACTTCCGTTTCCAGAAGCTACTGCTACCACGGAGATATTAATGACCGGAGAAAAAGGTGGCTCGCAGGCCAAGTTACTTGTTGTCAGTGGATTAATTGGCGGAATATTTGACTTTTGTTTTTCTTCCTTCAAGTTATGGAGTGAAGTTATTACTTCACGAGTAATCCCAGCCGGAGAAGTGCTGGCAACTAAAGTAAAAATGGTATTTAAATTTAATGTCAGTGCGCTGATTTTTAGTTTCGGTTATTTGGTTGGTCTGCGATTTTCTCTGATTATTGCCGTGGGCTCTTTGTTATCATGGTTTGTTTTTATTCCATTAGTTAACGAAGTCGGTAATATTGTAGCCAGCCTTGGTGGTGGCGTTAACCCTTTTGCAGATATTCCTGCTGAAGCTATATTCAGAGCTTATGTCAGACCAATAGGAATAGGAGCAATTGCAATGGCGGGGATAATTGGTATTATTAAGTCATCTGGCGTTATTGGAAGCGCTTTTAAACTGGCTGTTGGAGTTGGATCAAAAGCACATGCTGAAGTTAAAACAGAACGAACACAAAAAGACCTAAAAATGTCATTCGTAATGTTATTCCTTTTCCTTACAATAGTGGCTGTTTTTATCTTTTTAATTTTTGGTGTGAAAATTACGCTGGTGCAATCTTTAGTTGCATTGGCAACCGTTTTTATTATTTCATTTTTGTTTACCACAGTTGCTGCCAATGCCATTGCTATTGTTGGAACCAACCCTGTTTCCGGCATGACGCTAATGACGTTGATATTATCTTCAGTGGTGCTTGTTTCTGTGGGGTTAAAAGGATGGCAGGGCATGGTTAGCTCTTTGATAATCGGAGGTATTGTCTGCACCGCCCTTTCAATGGCCGGTGGGTTTATCACTGACTTAAAAGTAGGTTACTGGCTTGGCACATCTCCTTATAAACAACAAACATTTAAGTTTTTAGGAACCTTAGTCTCAGCTGCAACGGTTGGAGGTGTTATTTTTATTCTTAATAAAGCCTACGGATTTGTACCTACTGCCGAGCATACCCAGCCTATGACAGCTCCTCAGGCAAATGCCATGGCTGCCATTATTGAGCCTCTGATGTCCGGAGGCGGTGTTAGTTGGGTTCTGCTTTCAATAGGTGCGGTGATTTCAATCTTGTTAAATTGGTTAAAAATTTCACCGCTCGCTTTTGCGCTCGGAATGTTTATTCCTTTGGATCTTAATACGCCTCTTGTTGTGGGAGGATTGCTGAATCATTGGTTTAACAAAAGCACCAAAAACGAAAAACTTAATACTGCCCGTTCAAACAGGGGGATTTTAATCGCATCCGGTTTTATTGCCGGTGCAGCTTTATTTGGCGTTGTCGGAGCCTTTCTGCTGTTTTTTAATATAAATCTTGATACTCACTTGTGGCCCGAAGATTCCAGGGGAGCGCAAATTGTCGCATTAATGGCATTCTTATGTCTTATTGGATATTTTATCTGGGACTCATTCAGAGCTAAGGAAAATGATTAAAATAATCTCCTGCTTTTTGTCATAGTGGTAATAAAATTCAAATATTAATAAAATCATTGATATAAAAATATTCATCATGAAAGAAAAAGTTTTAGAACGGTTTTTACGATATATCAAAATCGATACTCAATCAAATGAAAACTCGGAAAACACACCATCCAGCGAAAAGCAGTTTGCTCTTGCAAAAGTGCTCAAACAGGAAATGGAAGATCTTGGATTACAGGATATTTCGCTGGATGAAAAATGCTATCTAATGGCAACGCTACCCTCAAACATCAGCGAAAAAGTTCCAGTTATTGGTTTTATCGCACATATGGATACCAGTCCTGATATGCCCGGAATGGTTGAACATCCGAACTTTGTCTATGATTACAATGGTGATGATATCATGATCAACAAAGAAAAGAACCTTGTGCTTACCACGAAGGATTTTCCGGAGCTAAAAGAGTATATTGGAAAAACCATCATTACAACCGATGGAAATACCTTACTGGGTGCCGACGACAAAGCTGGTATTGCTGAGATTATAACCGCCGTTGAATTTTTGGTCAAAAACCCTCAAATAAAGCACGGAACAATAAAAGTAGGGTTTACTCCTGATGAAGAAATAGGACGAGGCGTCGATCATTTTGATGTGAAAAAATTTGATGCTGATTTTGCATATACCTTGGATGGCGGTGGGATAGGGGAGCTTGAATACGAAAATTTCAATGCTGCCGGTGCTAAAGTTTTTGTACAAGGAAAAAATATACATCCGGGTTATGCGAAAGACAAAATGATAAATGCTATGCTGGTGGCTATGGAGTTCAATGCCATGCTGCCTCCCAATCAGCGACCGGAACATACACAGGATTATGAAGGCTTTTTTCATATGGTAAAAATGGAAGGAACCGTTGAAAATGCTATGCTGCAATATATAATCCGTGACCACGACAAGGAAAAATTCGAAAACAAGAAAAAACTATTTGCTGAGTGTGTGGAGTTTATGAAGACCCGCTACGGAACTGATGTGTTGCGCCTTGAAATGAAAGACCAGTATTACAATATGAAAGAACAGGTGTTGCCTGTTTTTCATGTGGTGGAAACAGCTAAAAAAGCTATGGAAGAACTGGGTATTGAGCCTAAAGTAGTTCCTATTCGGGGAGGTACGGACGGTGCAAGACTTTCATATATGGGTTTGCCGTGCCCGAATATTTTTGCAGGCGGACATAATTTCCATGGAAAATTTGAATATGTTCCTGTCGAATCCATGGAAAAAGCCACAGCAGTTATTCTAAAAATCATTGAACTTTATTCCAATAAAGCTTAAGTTTTTTATACTATTTTTTTAAGTATTTTAGGATGCACAAGGCCAGGCATAAATGTGCTGAATTATTATTTTTATCATTCAAGGTGGTAAGTGTCTTGTATGCACTGGTATCAACAGGCTTTTCACAAACACTGACAGATACCCTGCCTCACAACAAAAACGTCGTTATTGAAGAATTTACTGCGGTAAGATGTTCTTATTGCCCTACAGGCCATTTGATTTTAGATAGTATCATCGATGAAAATCCCGGAAGAATCATTCCTGTGGCCATGTATCCATCCAATGTCAACGGAACGCTGACCTTGCCATATCCCGGAAGCCCTGATTTGCGCAGAACTTTTGTTAATGAGTTTTTTACGATCCCCTTTGTACATGATTCTATCCGATTTTTTCCGGGTGCATTTATAAACAGGCGGGAATGGAACCCAGAGCGGCGTGAACAATCCAGGGATAAATGGCGTCTTTATGCTGATACAATCCTTGCAGAGACCTCTCCGTTAAATATAGGAATTGCCACTCTTTACAATCAATCATCATCAATTCTTACTGTTGATGTGGAAGTGTATTTTACAGACACGGTAAATTCAATGTGTACATTGTATGTGTTGCTTTCGGAAGACAGTATTGTTGCCGAACAGAACAACTATGGCATAACGGATATGTTCTATATGCACAATCATGTTTTCAGGGAAGCGCTTACTGCTCAGTGGGGAGATACCTTGTGCCTGCAGGCGAATAAGGACTCATTGTTTACCAGGCACTTCGTTTTTGATAATTCGGCACAGCAATATCTTATGGAGCATTCCCATATTGCCGTTTATGTAAGAAAAGCATTAGACGAAGAAATTATAACAGGAAAAATTTTAGCGACAGACAATATTGTTGTGTCAATAAATGAAATGAAACCCATCGAACCAGATATTCAATTTTTTCCGAATCCTTCGTGCGGCTTGGTTTATTTGGATCTTATATGTAAAGAAATAATCGAAAGGCCCTGCGTTATTCAGATTTTTAATATGTCAGGTGTACTTTGTTTTTCCGGCAATTTTTTCATTGAAAAAACGAAACAACTTGACTTGAGTAACTTGATGAAAGGTGTCTATTTTGTCAATATTCAAGTAGATAACCATGTTTATGTTCGAAAGTTAATAATAGATTAGCCCTTTTATTTTTTGAAAATATTGGATTATTCTGAAACGCTGAGATTTTTATATTTACTTTACAATTGAATACCGGTAATTTTATCAGGGTAAGACAGAGCAAAACCATAATATGTCCGTGAAATCCAGAAAGAAGTTTAAAAAATATATTATTCTGCTGGCCCTTGCTTTCCTTTTATTGGGATATTGCACTCTCGAACCTCATTGGGTCAGAATAAAAGAGATATCAATTACGTCCTCTGATATTCCTGCCTCTTTTGATAATAAAAAGATTATTTTTATTTCTGACATTCATCATGGACCATATTTTTCTGTTGATAGAGTAAAAATGATTGTTCAAAGGATAAATGAATTGCGCCCGGACATTGTTGTTATGGGCGGTGATTATTGTCATAGAGAACGAAAATACATAAAACCTGTTTTTGATGAGTTGAGAAAATTTAATTCTGAAATGGGTATTTATGCCGTTCTTGGTAATCACGACCACTGGGAAGATGCAGAGTTAACAAGGCAAATGATGTCCAGAAATGGAATTAATATTTGCGATAACAGGTCTTATTGGGTAAAAAGTGGAAAAGACAGGATTAAAATTGGCGGTGTTGGCGATTTGTGGGAGGATATTCAAATTACAGACAGCACAACCAAAGACGTCAGAGAAAAAGATTTTTGCATATTGGTATCTCACAACCCCGATTATCTTGAAGATATGAACTCAAACCTGGTTGACCTTACATTGTCAGGGCATACTCATGGCGGACAAATAACTTTATTTGGACTATGGGCACCCAAAGTACCATCAAAATATGGACAGAAATACAGATACGGATTAAAAGAATTTGGTAAAATGAAATCCTACATCACATCAGGAATCGGGACAATTACTCCGCCGGTAAGATTTTTTTGCCGGCCTGAAATTGTAGTGATAACCCTGAAAACCCAATAGGTCTCTCATTGAGAAAAATGTATTGATTTGAAAAACAGGGCGAAAAATTTAATGTAAGTTAAAACATTCTTTCGCGTTTCAGCAGATAGGACAGCAGAACATGATGAAACCCTTCGTTGATGTCGGCTTCAACGAGGTCAATCCTGTATTGCCCGCAACGTAACTTTAGCTCACCCCTGAATTTGTTAATCGCTTCAAGATATTGGTTTTTAATTTCAGCAGGGTTTAGCTTTATTTCATCACCGTTTTCCATATCGATAAACCGGTATGGCCTGTTTTCGAATGTAAAATCCAGCTCCTTGCTTTTATCAGTAACATGGAACAGGATGATCTCGTGTTTATTGTGTTTCAGATGCTGTAAGGCCGTGAAAAGATCATCGGTGTGCGCATTGCTTTCCATCATATCGCTGAAAATAACAACCAGTGATCGTTTATGTATTATTTCCGCTATTTGGTGTAATGCCTCTGCTGCAAAAGTTTTTTTATTTGAACCTTCTTCATAAGCATGCAACATTTTTTCGAGGCTATGGTAAATAATTTTTTGGTGTGCCATGCTCGAACGGGCTGATTTGTGCTCTTCGACAGTTTCGGAAAATACACTCAGGCCAACGGCATCGCGTTGCAGCCTTAAAAGGTAGATCAAAGCAGCTGCTGCATAAATAGAAAAAATAATTTTATTCGGATGGTTCACAGTAATGTCTTTGGCTACCGGGTAATACATTGATGACGAATTGTCGATAATGATCTGGCAGCGGAGGTTGGTTTCTTCTTCAAAGCGCTTTGTATATAGTTTGTCTGACCTTCCATAAAGTTTCCAGTCGATATGGCGGATCGATTCACCCTGGTTGTAAGGCCGGTGTTCTGAAAACTCTACTGAAAAGCCATGAAAAGGGCTTTTGTGCAGACCGGTAATAAAACCTTCCACAACCTGTTTGGCAATAAATTCAAGGTTGCCAAAGGCTTGTATCAGTTTTTGATCAATGGGTACAGGCATCAGGCTGGCCTTCGACAAAAAAATTATAGTAAGCTGTTAAGCTTGTCTGTAATAGCTGATTTGGAAGCGGCCCCGACGATCTTGTCAACTTCTTCTCCGTTTTTATAAAACAAAAGGGTAGGGATATTGCGTATTTTTAATTTCGCAGTGATACCAGGGTTATCATCAACATTTACTTTGCCGATGATGGCCTTTCCATCAAAGTCTTTGCTCATTTCCTCGACGATAGGGGCTATCATTCTGCATGGTCCGCACCATTCAGCCCAGAAGTCAATCATGACTACTTTGCCGGATTTGATCACCAACTCTTCATAATTTCCATCATTAATTTCTTGTGCCATAAATTCTTTAATTTAATTTTTTACAAAAATACTTACTTTATTCGTGAAATATAATTTTATCAAGGTCGAAATGCAAAATTTTCTTCTGACTACCAACTTCCTATCCGTAGCGGCGGACATACTTCCTAATTCCAACTTCTGACTTCCAACTTCTGACTTCTGACTTCTTTTAATTCAGTTTATATCTTATTCCGTTAATTGTTTCCAGTTCCTTTAAAAATCCATCGCAGCTGACCTTCTGCTTTCTCGATAACATATCTACAGAAATATCCCCTTCTTCGTCAACGATCTGCATTTTCAGCTTGACATTTCCTGGATAATCTTTGACAAGTTGCCGGATGCGTTCTATAAATGAAGCGTTGATCATTTCGAGATTAACGAACAATGTAAGTTCCTTTGCCTTTTTTTCCATTAAACTGTACAAGGGCTCAATGGAATGAATTTTTATTTCATATTCAACAACATAATTGGGGTCTTTTTCTTTTTCCTTATTATCCCAGCCTCTGCGGTCTACTTTTCCTGTAACGAATATGCATTTCCCGATCTCGAGCAAATGTTTGAACTTGTCGTAGTTCTCAGACCAAAGGCTCAGCCTGGTAGTTCCGGTATAGTCTTCAATCTCAAAGTACCCGAAAGGCTTGTTGTTCTTATTTAATTTGTGCCCTGCCTGTGTGATCATGCCTCCGAAGCGAATATCTCTGCCAGCCAAAGGGCTGAGGTTCTCACATTTGTCCAGGGTGAAATTTGTAAAATACTTCAGTTCAACTTTGTAGTTATCCAGCGGGTGTCCCGACATATAAAATCCGATGACATCTTTTTCATGATTTAGCATCTCAATAGTACTCCATGGTTCGCAAACGGGAAGTTCGGGGTCGGAAATTTCGGCTTCGGCGCTATCCCCAAAAAGTGATTGTTGCATCGAATTTTGCTTGCTCTGTGTGAGGGAAATATGCCTGATGATCTTTTCAAGAAAAGTTATTTCTTCGTTTGGCAGTTTGTAGAAAAACTGTGCGCGGTGAATATTCATGCTGTCGAATGCTCCGGCCATTGCGAGGGCTTCGATGCTTTTTTTATTTACCGTGCGCAGGCTGACACGGTTGAGAAAATCAAAAATATTCTTGTAAGCCCCGTCTTTGTTGCGTTCTTCAATGATAGAGTCAACGGCAGCATTTCCTAAACCCTTGATGGCGGAAAGCCCGAATCGTATCTCCCCCTTGGCGTTAACAGTGAATTTTTCATGACTTTCGTTGACATCGGGTCCTAATACCTGTGTATTCAGTTTCTTGCATTCATCGATCAGGAAAGTAATTTCCTCAATATTGGAAACATTCCTGCTCAGGACTGCAGCCATAAATTCATTCTGATAATGTGCCTTCAGATAGGCCATACGGTACGCGGTGATGGCGTAACAAGCCGCGTGTGATTTGTTGAAGGCATATTCAGCAAAAGCGCGCCAATCGTTCCAGACTTTATTCACAATCGTTTCTGAAATTCCGTTTGTTGCGCAACCCTCGATAAATTTGGGATGCAACTCATTCATCAGCACAATATTTTTCTTTCCCATTGCCTTGCGAAGCCCATCGGCTTGTCCCCGGGTAAAATTACCCATCCTGCGCGAAAGTTCCATGACTTGTTCCTGGTATACCGGGATTCCGTATGTATCCTTCAGGCTTTCTTCCATTAGGGGATGATCGTAGGTAATCTGTTCTTTCCCGTGTTTACGTCTGATATAGTTGGGGATGTTATCCATTGGCCCCGGGCGGTAAAGGGCGTTCATGGCGATCAGGTCTTCGAAATGATTGGGCTTCAGCTCGCGAAGGTGTTTTTTCATGCCGTCCGACTCAAACTGGAAAACTGCCGTGGTATTTCCCTTGCTGAACAATTCATAAGTTTCAGCATCATCAAGCGGTATCGTATCGATGTCAATTTCAATCCCCTTTGAATATTTAATATTCTCTATACAGTCTTTGATGATGGATAATGTTTTCAGTCCGAGGAAATCCATTTTAAGCAAACCGACAGATTCCACATGGCTGCCTTCGTATTGGGTAACCATCAGTTCGGAATCTTTGGAGGTACACAATGGAATATGATCGATGAGGTCGTCTTTACCGATGATTATTCCACACGCATGAAGGCCTGTATGTCTTACTGAGCCTTCCAGTTCAATGGCATATTTCATGGTGTTAGAAATAAGCGGGTTGCTGGATTCTTTGGCTTGCTGGAGTTCTTTTGTATTATTAATAGCTTCTTTCAGGTTTTTAGCCTTGGGCGGCACCAGCTTGGACAGGCGGTCGGCTTCGGATAAGGCAAGGTTTTCAACACGGGCAACGTCACGTATCGCCATTTTTGAAGCCATAGTACCAAAGGTCACGATCTGGGCGACTCTTGATTTTCCGTATTTTTCCACAACCCAGTGAATCACTTTTTCACGGCCCTCTTCATCAAAATCAATATCCATATCAGGCATGCTGATACGGTCGGGGTTGAGAAATCTTTCAAAAAGAAGTCCATACTTCAAGGGATCAAGGTCGGTGATGAACAGGCAGTAAACCACCACGGAGCCGGCTGCCGATCCGCGCCCGGGACCTACCCAAACACCCATATCGCGTGCCGCCCTGATGAAGTCGTTGACAATAAGAAAATAACCGGCAAAATCCATCTTTTTAATAACGGATAACTCAAATTCAATGCGCTCCCTCAATTCATCCGTAATTTCAGGATAGCGTTTTTTTGCACCTATGTATGTAAGGTGTTCAAGATATTCATAATTGCTGGTAAAACCTTCGGGAAGAGGAAAATCCGGTAAGATCGGTTTTTTTTCTAATTCGAAGTCATTAATTTTGTCAGCTATTTCCTTCGTGTTTTCAAGTGCTTCAGGAATATCGGCAAACAAAGCGGCCATTTCATCCGGGGTTTTCAGGAACTCCTGCTTTGTGTATTTCAGGCGGTTCGTGTCGCTCATCAGCTTGCCGGTATTGATGCACAACAAATGGTCGTGTGCTTCGGCATCTTCCGCGTCAATAAAATGTACATCGTTGGTGGCTATCAGCCTAACATTGTGTTTGTCTGATAGCCTGATCAGTTCTTTGTTTACAATTTTTTGCTGCGCATAAACGTCTTCATCTGTTTTCGCATCTCCCGTCTTATGCCGCATCAGTTCAAGGTAAAAATCATCTCCGAACAGGTTTTTAAAGTCCTGAATTTTTTGTTCTGCTTTTTCAAGGTCGTTTTTCAGGATGTGGTAAGGAATTTCTCCCGCAATACAAGCTGTAGAAGCAATAAGGCCTTCGTGGTGTTGTGATAGAAGTTCCCAGTCGATACGTGGTTTGTAGTAAAAACCCTCAATCCACGCTTTAGATATTAACCTGCAGAGGTTTTTATATCCGGTTTCATTTTTTGCAAGCAATATGAGGTGAAAGCCCGACCTGTCATCCGAATCCGTTTTGTCGGTGCGGCCTTTGGCTGCCACATAGGTTTCGCAGCCAAGTATCGGCTTGATACCCTTTTTTCTGGCAATGTTGTAAAATTCCTTGACACCGAACATATTACCATGATCGGTGATGGCAATGGAGGTCATACCCGTATTCTTGACCTTTGTAATCAGTTTTTCAATATTCGATGCTCCATCAAGTATGGAATATTGTGTATGAACATGTAAATGAGTGAAATTGACCATAATAACAATAAAGAATGTAATGTTTTTTCTATTGGTAAAATTACGGAATTAGTCGGTTGAAAATTGAATTGTTGATAAAATAAAATAACTCAAATTAATGTCGGTTACAAGTTAGACTTATAGGTATTTACGCTTAGAGATAAATTCTACATATGTAAAGTAATAAAAGAAAACAAAAGTTTAAATTTGATTTCTGATCAGAAAAATAACATCATTAATTATCTAAAAACTCATTATAAAAACTGCCGGTTTGTTGTTATATTTGTTAGCCAGTAAGAATCTCATAAAGTATGTAAAGATGAAAAAAATATGGTTGTTGTTTCCGGTGTTCTGGATATTTAATGTGGCCACTGCCGGGTGCCAGACAAATGACAGTTGTATATGCGCCTATTATGATCTTGAAAAATATATTTCTGTTTCCGAAATTCAGTACCCTGACAGTAATACTTTTTGTCTGGATCTGAACGGTGCTGTTTCTGCAAAGATTTTGGATGAATTTATTTCCGGTTATCCTTATAAAGAAAAGATCACGTTATTGAGTATAAATAATTATGTTGGTAAGGCTGCTCCAGCTGCTATAACTGATTTAAAGAACCTCACAACGATTTCGCTGGTTAATTGCCCTGATTTGAAGTATAAAAAATTTTTTCACTATCTGGGCAGTTTGCCCGCCCTCAGGGTTTTGAAACTTGATGAAAATGAATCGGCAGACATACCATCAACGATTTCTGAGCTTGACAATCTGAAAATGCTTTGGGTGACAAATTATGAATTTGTGGATGGTGCGAAATTGATGGAGAATATTTCGCAACTTCAAAATCTTGAGCAACTTACCCTGTCTTCGGTCAATACACTGGAACTGAACAATACAGTCCCGTTACCAAAGAACCTCAGGAAACTCGACCTTTCGGACAATTGGTTAGAGGATCTGCCTGATAATATGAATAATTTACAAAAATTAAACTCCCTTAATATTTCTGAAAATGATTTTGACAATATAGAAAAACTGATCAAAAAGATTGATAGTCTCCCCATTAAATATTTTTCCATCAATTGTTTTACCAGAAAGGATTCGGTGTTGTTAGCAAAAAAATTCCCGCAAACCGATCTTCAGATATCCGTTTATCGTGATCCGGAAAAAATAAATGCAGGCAAAAAAAATATTCGACCACAGCTTGTGCCTGTATCCATCGGTAAGTTTTATGGTAATAAAGTTGTACCACCTATTGGAAATCCGGAAACCGTGAGAAAAAAATATACGATTAAGCCCATTCAATCCAGCACGCTTTCATACACTTCGGGGACAACAATCAGCATACCCGAAAATGCTTTTGTCGATTTGAAAGGCAATACGGTAACCGAAGATGTAAACCTTTATTACCGCGAATACAACGATATTGTTGATATTTTGGCTAACGGCGTCCCTATGGCTTACGACAGCGCCGGGCAACAATATTTTTTCCGGACATCGGGCATGTTCGAGATTTATGCTTTTAAAGATAACGAAATGCTTTCCATGGCTCCCGGTAAAAATATCACATTTGATTTTGCTGCCCTTGATACTACTTCAGGATATAACCTATACCGTCTCGATGAAAAAACAGGAAATTGGGATTTCACCACTCCGCTGCAGAATAATTTTATTAAAAAGGAACGCAAGCTTTCAAACGCATATCGGATGTATAACGAACTGAATAATTTTAACTTCGATACTACCCGTTTCGCCGAAAGATATAATGATTCCCTTTATGCACATACTAAAAAGATCCCCTGGGAATATTTTAAAGGCAGAAAGCGTTTACTGGAGCCGTATTTTAAAATAAAACGCATCTATAAATATAGCAGCGACAAGGAAATAAAGAAGGCAACGAATTTTATCCTGTATTTCAAGAAATATCAGATGTTCACCGAACTGAATGCCTTCAAGGGATATGTTTGGGTATATTCCGGGCCTTTGTCGAAAAAGGATTTTGTAAAAAAATTTATTTCACATAAAAAATGGACGGATACAAGAATTGACTACGACGAGGCAGGAAATATTTTTACTATAGAACTCAAATCGCCCCACGAAGTAGTGAGCATGGAGGCCTTCCCGATAAAGTCAAAATATACGACGGAAAGGAAAAATTATATCAGAACCTATACCAGGCTTGATACCCGATATACCAAGTCATTAAACAAATACGGAATGCGCTTTGATAAAAATATCAACCGCAAGATGGCCAGGCATCAGCGGAAAATCTGGAACAGGATATCGGCAGCAATGAGTGAAGAGGAAAAAACGATGTCGAGAGATGAATGGCTGGATTATGCAAAAGCCAGGTTTGAAAACGAAAAGAGGGATCTCGAAAAAATACAGTCAAGTTTTACCACGGTAACACAAAGCTTTCAGATAGACGGATTCGGTATATGGAACTGCGACCAGATCTTGCGGCTGAGGAATCCTGTTCAGATAACAGCACAATTCAAAAATCAGTTCGACCAGAACATCAATGTAAAAAAGGTAAGTGTCATAGACGCAAGAATAAAAGCAATTCTGACATACATACCCGATGAGGATAAAACTAAAATGTCGCTGGATCCTACCTCGGAAACAGCAATATTCCTGATCGGCGAAAATGGATCAATAGCCTTGATAGACAAGGAAAGTGTGAAGAATGTCCTGTTGAATCCAAAGAATCATGCAGACTATACTTTTAAAGCTTACGAAACGGATCCTTCTGACATCTCAACAAGCGAAATGAGGAGGATGCTCGGGCTTTGACAGAAAACCAATATTCTTCATTATAAAATTTTTAGCAACATGGTTCACCCGCCAGTGGACACTATTATCGCTGTAAAACAGGGTTATTGGCTATTGACTTTGGGCTGATTCAAAATTCCTGTTGTTGTAATAATATTTTGACTATTTTTGCACGAAATTTTCAAAAAAAGGAAGTATTTATGGCTACGACGGCAGATTTAAGAAACGGTTTATGTATAGAATTTAATAACGACTTGTATGTTGTTGTTGAATTTCAACATGTTAAGCCAGGAAAAGGCGGGGCATTTGTCCGCACAAAACTAAAAAGCCTTACCACCGGAAAGGTTCTTGCCAATACCTTTAATTCCGGGACAAAAATTGAAGTAACAAGGGTGGAAAGAAGGCCTTATCAATATTTGTATAAAGACGATACCGGATATAATTTCATGCATGTAGAAACCTTCGAACAGGTAAATATTATGGAGGAACTTATTGAATCCTACGACCTGCTTAAAGAAGGGCAACGTGTCGAAATCATGTTCCATGCAGATACCGAACGTCCGCTTTCCTGTGAACTCCCTGCTTTTATAGAACTTGAGGTTACTTATACAGAACCAGGTTTGAGGGGTGATACCGCTACCAACACACTGAAACACGCCACTGTCGAAACGGGAGCTACTGTGGATGTGCCTCTGTTCATCAATATAGGCGAAAAAATCAGAATTGATACCCGTACACATACCTACTACGAAAGGGTAAAAGGATAAGATGGAAGCATAGGACTAAGACTGATAATATGAAATTAGAAAAAAGCTACACATTAAAAGAGATTGCCGGATTTTTGAACGCAAAATACCTAGGCAATGACGAACATAAAATTACCGGAATCAATGAGATTCATATGGTAGAACCGGGGGATATCACATTTGTGGATTTTCACAAGTATTATGATAAAGCCCTAAATTCCAAAGCTTCCACAGTTATTATCAACAAAAATGTTACTCCTCCTGAAGGCAAGGCGTTGATAATTTCCGATGATCCTTTTCGTGATTTTAATAAAATAGTTACCCGTTTTCGTAACTTTGAGCCCTGCGCAAAAAATATCAGCGACTCTGCAAAAATCGGCCAGGGAACAATTATTCAGCCAGGAGCTTTTATTGGCAACCATGTTACTATTGGTGAAAATTGTATTATTCATTCCAATGTCAGCATCTACGACCATACCATAATAGGCAATAATGTCATTATTCAATCCAATGCCGTTATTGGCGGCGATGCCTATTATTTTAAGCGGAGGCCCACCCATTATGAAAAAATGGAATCGTGCGGCAGGACTATCCTCGAAGATGATGTGGAGATTGGAGCGCTTTGTGCTGTTGACAAAGGTGTTTCCGGCGATACCATTATCGGAAAAGGGACCAAGTTAGATAATCATGTGCAGATAGGTCATGATACGCATGTAGGCAGACATTGCCTTATTGGCGCACATTCGGCCATTGCCGGCGTAACCACCATCGAAGACGAAGTGTGTATCTGGGCGCAGGTGATGGTGAACAAGGATATTACCATTGGCAAGGGAGCAGTACTGCTGGCTACTTCCGGCGTGGACAAGTCCTTGGAAGGCGGAAAGGTTTATTTTGGTTCGCCGGCTGTTGAAGCCAGAAAAAAATGGCGCGAAATCGTAACCTTACGGAAAATGGCTGAAAATTATAAGGAATAAAAAATCATCACCCTCGGGTGATTTTTTTTGCCCTATGTTATGAAAGTAGATGCATAACGCTATGGAAAATAATAAATTTATAAAATATTCCAACATCCGTATCAATTATAAAATATGGATGGCCGGCGAAACAGGCGATGCCATTATTGATGACGATAAGTGGCAGATGCTTATCTCTATCAGGCAATTAGGTTCGCTGAAAGCCGCTGCGGATCAGCAAAAGATTAGCTACCGCAAAGCCTGGGGTGATATTCGCAGGATGGAGGACATACTGGGATTTCAACTGGTGGAAAAGCACCGAGGAGGCAAGTCGGGAGGCGTAACCATCCTCACAAACGAAGGACTGAGGCTGACAGAAGCCTATGTGCAATTTCGGGCCGACTTCCAACGTAACGTGGATCATATCATAAAAGATTTTAAAAAGTTGTTGAAGAAAGGCTGATTTCCGGATGAAGATATTTGTCGCCATCGACGATACCGATAATGCGGATAGCAAAGGAACCGGCTTCAGGGCACGGCAACTGGCATCAATGATTTATGAAGCCGGCCTGGGGAAAGTTTCGGGAGTTACCCGGCACCAGCTTTTTGTAAATGAAGCTATCCCATATACTTCGCACAATAGCTCGGCTTGTATCGTGTTGTCGGCCGAACCGGAAAACTTGAAAACAATCATTGAATTATCGGCAAAATACCTTTTGGAACATGCCGCCGAAGGCTCCGACGCCGGATTGTGCGTTTGCACCGAAGAACATATCACGGATGAGTTGGTAGCTTTTGGGAAACGCGCCAAATGCGAGGTGCTGACTATGGATACTGCCAGACAACTGGCAAAAAAACTAAAAATATTTCTGGAAGGTTATACAGGTACCAAACAGGGGATAATAGGCTCTCTGGCTGCGGTGGGGCTTCATGCAGGCGGTAACGACGGGCGCTTTCTGCAGACAAAAGGAATGAGAGAGATATTCGGATCATATACCGCCAAAGAGATACTTGAGATTACCGGGGTGGGAAAAATTATATCTGCAGAAAATCAAATTCTTGTTAACTTTGAAAAAATTTTTCTTACCGATTGGTGGCGCCCTGTATTGCAGCAAAATCAGGTGGTATTGTTCGTTGAACCAGTAAATAATAAGGATTATGAATACATTGTTATCTCCAAAGACCGTATCAAAAGCATTTCCAACTAAGGTAATCATTACGATTGCCGAAATCATATTGCTGCTTGGTATTGGTGCGCTGGGCGTTGTGCTCCACGCCAGATTTCGTTTTCCGCTTCGTATTCCCGGGCATTGGGGCGTGGTATATATGGCCTTGGTATTTTCGGGCCGGCTGTTCTCAAAAAAACCTTATGCATCCAGTCTCTCCAGTGTCGGAGCGGCATCCATGCTGCTCTTGCCCCTAGGCTTTTCCAATCCTTTTATGCCCGTACTGTATGTGCTGCCGGGTTTTTTAGTGGATGTCTTTTATAAGTTGTTCAGCGCAAAAAACAAAACGGTGGTTTTTACTGCACTGGTAGCAGGACTGGCTTATATGACCATACCGCTCATAAGGATTATTATTTCGTTGACAACAGGCGTGGCCTTTGGTTCTTTTTTGTCCGGATTTTATTTCCCGCTTATCATGCACTTTGTGTTTGGCGCCTGCGGAGGATTGATAGCCCTCGGATTTTTCGTACTGATAAAAAAATATTTTAAACAATAACGCTTTTGCATGAATTATAGAAAACAAAAGCTTTGGTGTATAGGTAAATTGCACATCATAACACAAAAAAAGTTGTTTGTGTTACTGGTAATTATTGTTTTGGCTTTTATCTCATCCTGCCGGAAAAAGGATGGCATTCCGCCCTCAATCATGCTTGGAACAACGTCGGGATTCATCTGCAATGATACCATAATGCCTGCAGGAACTAATTTTTTTGTAAGGATCATTGCTCAAAAAGGAGATGAAAATATTACCAATCTTGTGATAAAAAATTATCACGACGGACAACAAACAATATTGTTTGATACCGGTGTGAACAACGAAACCCTGGATATTTCGAAAATCCTCACCAAAAACGTATATCAAAACGAAACTTTTACCTTTATGGTCATTGACAAAAAAGGGGAAAATGCCTCAGTTTCGTTTACCGTAAGTATAGACAGCAGTGCCGGTTATCAGGTGGTAAAAGTTTTCAACGGCGTAGTGCTGGGCGCACAGAAATGTATTACGGCAGGCAGCTTTATGAGCCTTGCCAGCGGCCATGTCTGGTTTCAGGCCGACGCTTGCACTATTCCCGATACGATTGAAATGCTTTATTATTACGACTCAACCGGCGATGCCAATACTATATCTTCTGCCAATGCAAACATCGGCTCATTTATTTATCCAGGGGCCACCAGCCCCATCTATTGGCCTGTGCGGAATGAAACCAAATTTTACAAAACGGCTTATTCCCTTGCCGACTTCAGTGCGATTGTTAATGATAGTTTGTTGCTGGCGGCATATAGCGAAATTAATGCCAAACGAAAAGCCAAAAATCTTGTTGCCGGAGATGTATATTCATTTAAAACCGTACATACCAAATATGGGATGTTTGCCGTGGAACAGGTAACCGGTGCCGACTCGGGAACCGTACGATGCACTATTAAAATCCAGAAATAATGAAAAAAATTATTTCACTATGCATCGTTTTATTTTGGATGGTCTCGGTTAACGCACAGAGCAAATTAAGCGGCCTTGTTATTGACGAACAGACCGGGAACTTTCTCCCTAATGCTTCTGTTTTAGTTACTGAATTGAATTTTACGATGTCAGCAGATATTGACGGAACCTATACTTACAAAGATATTAACCCGGGGAAATACCATATAATCGTTAGCTATATCGGCTATAAAAGCGATACAACAATTGTCACCCTTGGCAGGAAAACAGACCGGTACATATATCACAGGCTTAACAGGACGGTGGTGGACATGTCGGAAGTTTCTGTGACCGCCTCGCGTACCGCAAAAGGCATGAGTCTGCCGGGTAGGGTGGATGTACTTACCAGGACTCAACTACAGGAACTGCCCTTAGTGTCTGTTGACGATGCGCTGATGCTTGTACCGGGCCTCAACGCGTCACGAAACTATGGTATCTATAACAAAACCGGCGATGTAACGCTGAGAGGCCTCAACCGCAACATCCATCTGCTGATTTTGCTCGACGGGGTTCCTTACAGTTTGTTTGACGGCAGTTCCAATCTGTGGAATAAACTGTCGTCCGGAAAAATTGATAATATCCAAGTGCTGAAAGGGCCCAACTCGGCTTTGTATGGCGGCAATGCCATGGCCGGCGTAATCAATATTAATACCCCAAAGCCCCAAAAACCCTTCGAAGCCAGGGCAAAAGTTTTTTTGGGAACCTACAATACGCAAGGTGGGGAGGTAACCGTAGGCGGCAATCTTGCCAAAAATGATAAGGGCTTTTCGTGGGGAGCCGGCGGATTTTTCAGAAAAAGCGGCGGGTATGTGATGTCGCCGGATTCTGTGCGCACCCAGTATGATGTAAAAACATACCTGATGGAATACAATGGCACGGCAAAAGCTGCCTATCAGTTTGCAAAAGGACACAACATTGAAGTGCAATACGAGTATTCATCCGACCGGCGTGGAAACGGCAGCCGTTATTTCGAAGAATTAGGCAGTTATAACCATTACCGCACCCATTTTACCCGGCTTGCTTATAACCGCGTGACTGAAAAATCCGAGATTCATATCAGCGCGTTTTTCAAAAAGGAAAATTATATAAAGCAAAACGAAACCATCAAGCGAAACTCAGGGCTTTATACGTTTTACAATACTCACGAAAACACGCATGACGAAGGAATCTGGTTTACCTATACCACCCGGAAAATAAAAAATAATGTGATCACGGCCGGCGCTGATTTTAAAACCGGAGGCTGTTTTTCAAAAGATATTTACCATACCTCGGTGGATACCATCGAAAACAACGGCAAGATGGACTTTTACGGTGTTTTTGTTCAGGATCAGTGGTCGCTGCTGAAAAATAAATTAGTGCTTAATGCTGCCCTGCGGGCCGATCTGGTGCATTTTTATGATGGTAATTTCCATATATATTCTCCCACCCTGGCCACCGAATTTCTTTTCAATTATCAGGGTGAGTACGCCTCTAAAATGTGGTTTGCACTAAGCCCGAAAGCAGGAGCGAAATATGTTTTCAACGAAAACTATGATATTTACACCCTTTATTCATGGGGTTTCAGGCCGCCGCAGATCAACGACCTTTCGCGAACCGGTGATGTAAACAAAGGCTTCAAACTTGCCAACCCCGACCTGAAACCCGAACACCTTCAAAGCATCGAACTGGGAGCCGGCATAAGGCCCGCGCAATGGTTGCTTATGCAACCGGTTTTCTTCTACAGTGTTGGCAGTAATTTTCAGTATTTTGTTGCCACGGGCGATTCCGTGTACACTTCGGGAACAAGCATGAAACCGGTGATAAAAAGGCAAAATGTCGGCCAGGTGAATATCGCTGGTTTTGAATTTAAAACCAAAATCAGTTTCACGAAGAATATCCATCTCACAGCCTGTTATTCCTATAATTATTCAGTTATCGGTAAGTATGAAATGGATTCAAATTCGGTGAGCGATCTTACGGGAAAATTCTTAATTGATGTTCCGAAAAACCTTGCCAGTGGCGCTTTTGTCTGGAACAACAATATTGTAAATACAACGATAGCGGCAAAGCTCATTGATAAAGAATGGGTGGACGACGAAAACACCCTTCAGTTGAATTCGTATTTTACTTTTGATGCCAAACTACAAAGATTGTTTTATAATAAGATAAATTGCGCGGTACTATGTCAGAATATCTTAAACAAACGTTTTGTGGACAGCAAGGGCTACCTTTCGCCCGGAAGATACTTTTTAATAGAAGTTTCATTCAACTGGTAAAAATTTTTTCACAAACGTTATTCGCCTGTTACATAGTGGCTGTTTTTTGAAGATAACAAACCAAAATAAAAATCCTGTATTAAGAAAATTTGTAGACTGTTAGCCTGACAATATTTATTGGCTTAAAGAAACAGCGACGGATTAATAAGTTTACCGCCTTTTTTTATTACTTTTGTAGTCAGAATCATAAATCATTATATATGAATTTCGATATTATTATTCTTGGCTCCGGCCCGGGCGGTTATGTGGCTGCTATCAGGGCTTCTCAGTTAGGATTTTCGGTAGCAGTAGTTGAACGTGCCGAACCTGGAGGTATTTGTCTCAACTGGGGGTGTATCCCGACCAAAGCATTATTAAAATCCGCGCAGGTTTATAATTATGCCAGGCATGCCGCTGATTACGGTGTGAAGATAGCTGAAAATATTAGTGTGGACTTTGATGCTATTATTCGGCGCAGCAGGGGAGTGGCAGACACGATGAGCAAGGGAATTCAGTTTTTGTTCAAAAAAAATAAAATTGAAGTAATTAATGGCAGGGGGAAAATATTACCCGGGAAAAAAGTCGAAGTTACCGATAGCGAAAGCAACATAACAATTTATGAAGCCAACCATATAATTCTGGCAACCGGCTCCAGGGCACGGGAACTTCCCTATCTGAAAATTGACGGCAAAAAAATAATTGGCTACCGGCAGGCAATGACATTGGAAAAACAGCCACAATCCCTGGTGGTAATAGGTTCCGGTGCCATCGGTTCGGAGTTTGCACACTTTTATAATACCATCGGCACTAAAGTTACTTTGGTGGAAATGTTGCCCAATGTAGTTCCTGTCGAAGATGAAGATGTTTCAAAGCAACTCGAGCGCTCATTTAAAAAAGGCGGTATGAAAGTTTATACCTCGTCAGTTGTTGAAAGTGTTGATACTAGCGGTGAACTGTGTAAGGTTGCGATAAAAACTCCGAAAAATGTCGAAATGGTGGAAGCCGAAGTTGTACTTTCGGCTGTTGGCGTAAGCACCAACCTTGAAGATTTAGGATTGGAAGAAACAGGCATACTGACCGAAAGAGGAAAAGTTGTCGTTGATGATTTTTACCGTACAAATGTCACTGGTTATTATGCCATAGGCGACATTGTGAAAGGGCCGGCCTTAGCCCATGTTGCCTCACGCGAAGGTATTGTTTGTGTCGAAAAAATAGCCGGAAAAGATGTTAAACCCATTGATTATAGTAATATTCCGGGTTGTACATATACACATCCCGAAATTGCTTCAGTGGGACTTACTGAAAAAGCAGCCATCGAAGCAGGGTTGTCCATAAAAACCGGAAAATTCCCATTTACTGCCAGCGGAAAAGCTAATTCTTCGGGGTTTAGGGACGGTTTTATCAAGGTGATTTTTGAAGCTGATTCCGGCAAATGGCTTGGTGCGCATTTTATTGGCGAGAATGTTACCGAAATGATTGCCGAAGTAGTGGTGGCGCGTAATATGGGTGCTACGGCTCACGATATTCTCACGGCAGTACATCCGCACCCCACTATGTCTGAAGCCGTTATGGAAGCTGTGGCGGCAGCATACGGCGAAGTGATCCATATATAGCCAATGGTCAAAGGTCATTAATCATTTATAGAATAATCTGAAATTATGAATTTGGAAGAGCTTAAAGTATATAACTTATAAATGGAATTAGGTGAAAAAATATGGTCTGTTGTAAGCACTTGGGATTATTATTCTAAAGACAACATTGGTAAACAATATATCAAGGCAGTTGATTCGATTGCAGCCAATATCAGCGAGGGTTATGGGAGATACCATTATCGAGAAAACATTAATTTTTGTTATTATTCAAGAGGTTCATTATTTGAGACAAAAACATGGACAGAGAAATCATTTACAAGATGTTTAATTAATCAAAAAGAATATTCTGAATTTATTAATGAATTGGTGGTGATAGCAAAAATGCTCAACAGTTATTTAAAATCTATTGGAAAAACAAACAATTCAGTATGTGAACCGTCCACTGATTATCCGGAAATAAGTGATAAAAATAATAGTGATATTTGGTGTAATGATTCTCCATTTATCGATGAATAAAAAATCTTTCATTGATAACTACTATTGACTTTTTTCTTTGAAAAATGATCATTTAAAAATGACTAATGATAAATGATATAATGACTAATGACTAATTGACTAATGACTAATTAATATGTGCGGCATCTCCGGTATAGTAGCTTTTAACGAGAGCGGTCAGAAATTTCTGAACCGTATTTCCGATGCTGTGGCATCGATGCAAAGCAGAGGTCCCGACAATAATGGCATATACGTAAATAAAAATGTTGCTTTCGGCCACAACCGGCTTTCTGTTATTGATGTTTCTGAAGCAGCATCACAGCCATTTACTGACAGTACCGGAAGGTATACCATTGTGTTTAACGGCGAATTTTTTAATTTTCAAACGTATCGCAACCGGCTTATTAAACAGGGCATACAATTAAAATCAAACAGCGATACAGAAGTGCTTTTACACCTGTATATGCTCGAAGGGCCTGCCTGCCTTGAAAAGATAAATGGATTTTTTGCATTTGCCATACATGATAAAGCAGAAGATACTGTTTTTATTGCCCGCGACCGTATGGGGATCAAGCCGCTGCTGATATACAGGGATCAGGACAAACTGTGTTTTGCTTCGGAGATGAAAGCACTTTTTGCTTTGGGAATTCCTAAAGTGCTTGACACGGAATCATTGTATGCCTACCTGCAGATGAATTATGTTCCGGCTAATTGTGCTATGATCAGAAATGTCGTAAAGCTCGAACCCGGCAATTATCTGATGATAAAACAAGGGCTGGCGGAGCAAAAACAATATTACTTAATTCCCTATCCCCAAAGCGTTGAAAATAAAGATGGTTACGAAACAGCTTGTGGAAAAATCAGAAAACTTTTAGAGGATGCTGTAGAAAAAAGAATGATTTCAGATGTTCCTTTAGGAGCATTTCTCAGTGGAGGTGTTGATTCTTCAGTTATTGTAGCTCTTGCATCAAAATTTACGAAACAACTGAACACATTTTCTATAGGATTCAGGGACGAACCTTTTTTTGACGAAACCCGGTATGCGCAAGTGGTTGCTGAAAAGTTTCAGACCAATCATACCGTATTTTCACTTTCTAACGACGATCTTTTTTCCGTTTTGTTTAAGGTGCTGGATTATCTTGATGAGCCTTTTGCAGACTCGTCGGCTATAGCTGTTTATATCCTCAGCCAGCAAACCCGGAAACATGTCACGGTGGCATTATCCGGTGATGGCGCCGATGAATTGTTTGGCGGGTATTTGAAACATTCCGGCGAATTAAGGATCCGGAATGCGAACAGTGTTGAAAAACTTTTGAAATATAGCGCTCCCCTCATTAATTGGCTCCCTCAGTCAAGAAATTCTGCCTTTTCAAACAAATTCAGACAGATATCAAAATACGCCAATGGGTTAAGCCTTTCTGAAAAAGAACGTTACTGGCGCTGGTGTTCTTTTATTTCTGAACAGGAAGCAGGCCGGATTTTATCTGAAAAAATTGATCGGAATGAATATGTAAAACGTAAAGATACTATAATCAAAAATATTACTCATAAAGGCAGCTTGAATGATGTTCTATTTGCAGATATGAAACACGTTTTGGTTAACGACATGCTCCCCAAGGTCGATTTGATGTCTATGGCAAATTCATTGGAAGTAAGATCTCCTTTTCTGGATTATGAACTTGTAAATTATGTTTTTTCATTACCAGTTAATTATAAAGTTCAGGGAAATGTAAGGAAAAAAATATTACAAGATACTTTTAGGGGCGTTTTACCTGCTGAAATCTATCACAGGCCGAAACATGGGTTTGAAGTGCCATTGCTGAAATGGTTACGGAAAGAATTATTCCCATTGATCAATAACGATTTGTTGAATGATGACTTTATTGCAGAACAAAACATTTTCAAAGTATCTGAAACAAAAAAATTGAAGACCCGTTTACAATCAAATAACCCAGGTGATGTTCATGCGCAAATCTGGGGATTAATTGTTTTTCAATATTGGTGGAAAAAGTATTTTATAAATTAGACTGAAATAATGCCCAAAGTTTTACGAATCATCAATCGGTTTAATCTTGGCGGACCCACATACAATGCGGCATATCTTACGAGGTATATGTATCCTGAATTTCATACATTGCTTGTAGGGGGCATGAAAGAGGAAACGGAAGAAAACTCTGAATTTATTATACGCAATCTTGGTATAGTTCCGATTACCATCCCCGATATGCGCCGCTCTATAAATCCCATTAAGGATTATGTTGCTTTGAGAAAGTTGTCTGAAATCATTGAAGATTATAAACCAGACATTGTACATACACATGCTTCCAAGGCCGGAGCCCTGGGGCGCAGGGCAGCATGCCGGATGAAAGTTCCTGTCATTATTCATACATTTCACGGCCATGTTTTTGATGCGTACTTCAGCGGGATTAAATCACAAATGTATCAGTGTATTGAACGAAATTTAGCGAAAAAATCCTCAAAAATTATTGCGCTTAGCGAAATTCAGAAAAACGACCTGGTGAATAAATATAAGATATGTCCTGAAGACAAAGTAAGGGTGATCCCTCTCGGGTTTGACCTGAGCAGGTTTCGTGAGAATATGGATGAAAAAAGAAAACAGTTTCGTAATGATTACCTCTTGGACGATGATGAAATAGCCATAGGAATAGTTGGCAGGATAGTTCCTATTAAAAACCATAATTTGTTTCTCGAAGGGATTAAATATGTGGCTGAAAGATCCGGAAAAAAAATCAGGGCTTTCATTATCGGTGATGGAGAAGACAAATACAAGGTAATGGAAAAGTGCCGTACGCTGGGTTTGAGTTCAGTGGATTCTACTGTTGAAAAAAGAAAAGCTGTGGTAACATTCACCTCATGGATGAAAGATGTCGATTGTGTAAATGCAGGGATGGATATTATTTCCCTGACTTCGTTCAACGAAGGGACTCCGGTAAGCCTGATTGAAGCTCAGGCTGCAGGAAAGCCTGTCATTACAACAAGTGTGGGAGGTATTGGAAATATCGTAATTCCTGAGAAAACGGCATTGCTTTCGGATATAAACCTAAAAGGCGATTTTCCGGAAAAACTCCTTACACTGGTGCAGGATGAAGATATGAGGAATAATTTTAGTTCTGCAGGTTGGGATTTCGTTCATGAAAAATTTTCATACAACAGATTGGTGGAAAATATGAAAAATTTATACAATGAATTGCTATCACAATAATTTATAAAACGAGAATTTATTAAATTTGTAAAAAAATTAGAATGAAACGTCTTATATGGATTCTTGTTTTTGTGGTGTTTTTGTCAGGTTGTAAGGTGTTTTCACCCAACCGGATGCTGCGACAGGGTGATTATCCGGTTGCTGAATTTGCGGATTCATTAAAAATGCAAGAATATAAAATTGCACCTAACGATGAATTAGAAATAATAGTGCTGACAAATAACGGGGAAAAAATGATAGATCCTGTTGGCGGAAGTGCCACAGGTAGTCAATTGAAATATATGGTGGAATTTGACGGGCAGGTGAAACTTCCGATCCTGAACCGGACAATGATCGCCGGGAAAACTATTATTGAAGCAGAGAAGATGCTCGAAAAAGAATTTTCTGCCTATTTCAACAATCCTTTTGTTCAGATAAAAGTTTCCAATACCAGAGTAACCATATTCCCCGGCGGAGATGAAAGCAAACCAATGGTTTATATCTTGAAAAATCCCAATACCACCCTTTTTGAAGCCTTGGCAGATATAGGCGGAATTCAGGACGGGAAGGCTCACAAAATAAAACTTATCAGGGGTGATCTTAGAAATCCCGAGGTTTATCTGATCGATCTTTCAACCGTCAGAGGTATGACCCAAGCCAACCTGGTGCTGCAGGCCAATGATATTATTTATGTTGAACCTCGTGGCAGGGTCCCTCAGAAATTGATCGAGGCTATTACTCCGTTTACATCTTTGCTGACTACGTTATTAATGATTTACCAAATTTTTGTTGTAAAATAATGGCAAAAAAGAAAAAAATATCACCCATAAATGACGAGATCGATTTAAAATTATTTTTATATATTTTTAAAAAGAATTTTTATTTTCCTGTAGTTTTTTTAATTATTGCGTTATTAATGGCTTTTTTATATGTAAGATATACTCTTCCCCTGTATGAATCGACTAGTATTATTCAGATTGATAGAAATGATGAAGCCAGGTCTATGTGGGGGGATATTTCTGCTTACGAAGATGTGAATTTTTTAGCAAAGAAAATTGAATTGATCAGGTCGGCTACATTAATTCAACGGGTGGTTGACACGCTGCCTCTTGAAATTTCTTATTTCGAAAAGGGTACAGTGCTGGATTTCGAACAGTTTACCAGTTCTCCGTATGTGGTTAATGTAAATGTCAGAGATCCTGGAATTTATGGTATTCCTGTTCAAATAACTTTCACTGATGATGCAAGGTGTGTCATCAATTATGAATATCCTAAAGGTAATGAACAAAAAAATGAAATATCAATTACTCAGAAAGCTGTTTTCCCTGAAATTGATTTCTTAATTACTGATATTAATTTTAAGCGAATATCAGAAGAAAGAAAATTTCTGGGTGAAAAAAAATATTATTTTATTGTAAATGATCCCAATCAACTCGTTGGTACTGTAATTTCAAAACTGAAGGTTGAGCCCTTGAATGAAGCGGGTAATACTATAGTATTGAAATATCAGGATAATTGCGCCGAAAAAGCCGCTGCCATTGTGAATACTATTGCCGAAGAGTTTAAAATCTATGATATTGAAAAACAGGGAGAAAGCGGTGATAAAATGTTGAGTTATATTGATGAGCGGATGGATATTATTTATGATACGCTGGTAAAATCACAGGAAGATATCATTAATTTTAAGAAGATTTACAACGTAGACTCTTCATCAAGCCGCTTGTTACCTACTTTGACATCCAGGCTCAACGATTATCAGAATCAGTTAATAACCCTTGAACTGGAGTCAAATAAGTTACAGGAAATAGAAAAGAACATTAAGGTTGCCGACAATTCTGACCTGACGCGTCTGGTTGTTCTGACATCAGGCAGCGATTTTAAAGGCTCCATTACCAATTTATTAAGTACATTACAGGAATTGCTCTTTACCCGGGAAAAATTATTATATGACCTTACTGAAAATAGCGGCCCGATAAAAGAACTGGATTATCAGATCGCCATGCAGAAAAAGTTAATTATAGAAAGTATTGAATACCTCAATATCAATATTAATGAAAGAAAAAAGGAAATAACTGAAAAAATTAATATGTATGAAAGCAGGCTTCAGTTAGATGGTGATAATTTTAACTCGGTGGATCTGGCAAGCCTGCAAAGAATTTATGCTATCAATGAAGGCTATTACACTCAGTTGGTAAATAAAAAAGCGGAATATCAGCTTGCTAAAGCGGGTTTTGTTTCTCAGAATGTGATATTGCAGCGGTCGAGGGTTCCGGATCAGCCTATTTCTCCCATCAAAAATACAATCTATTTAGTTGCCATTGTTTTCTCCTTGTTTTTGGGGATGGCTATAGTAATTGTAAAGTATGTTTTATTTAATAATATTCTTAGTCTGAATGATATTTTCAAATTCACGGATATTCCTGTTATCGGTTTAATTCCAAGATACCCGCTAAAAATCCCTGTTTCTCAGCTTATCGTTGATGAACATCCCCGTTCGCTCATCGCGGAGGCATTGCGCTCAATTCGAACAAATCTACAATTTTTAAATAATGAACCAGGTTCCAAGGTCATTGCTTTTTCGTCCACTGTTTCCGGGGAAGGCAAAACATTTGTGGCCATTAACCTTGGTGGTGTTATTGCTTTTTCTGACAAGAAAGTGGTGATCATTGACCTCGATTTAAGAAAGCCTAAAATACATATTGGCTTTGGTGTCGACAACCATAAAGGGATGAGTACTATACTTTCTCATAAAACAGAAATAGATGAATGTATAAAACATAGTGCCATTAAAAACCTTGATTTTATTACTGCAGGGCCTGTTCCACCCAATCCCTCAGAATTAATATTCAGCGAGGATACTGATGCTGTTTTGGCGTATCTTAAGACTAAATATGATTATGTAATTATTGATAATCCTCCCGTAGGACTGGTTACTGACGGTATAAAAGCCTTGTCAATTGCCGATTATCCGCTATATATTATAAAGGCTAATTATTCCAAGAAATATTATATCCTTGATCTTGAACGTATGGTTGAAGATAGTAAAATAAAACACATTTCATTAATATTAAATGCTGCCGAACCTGTCAACAATACTTACAAATACGGAAAAAAATACAGTGCGAAAAATAAAGGGTATGGTTACGGCTATGGCTATGGATACGGCTATGGCTATGGCTACGGATATGGTTACGGCATCGAAGAAGATGTCGAAAAAAAGCATCATCATACTCCCCCAAAAACTTTGAAAGGAAAGATTCTTAGATTTTTTAAAATAAAGAAATAATAAGAAGTGAAAAAAATACCGACAGCAATACCCGATGTTCTTGTAGTCCAACCTGATGTTTTTGAAGATAAAAGAGGTTATTTCTTTGAAACTTTTAATCAGGAAAAATTTGCAGAACTCGGCATAAAATATGACTTTGTACAGGACAACGAATCCTTATCTGCAAAGAATGTACTTCGCGGCTTACATTTTCAGAACCCTCCTTTTGAACAGGGGAAACTAGTCCGGGTGATCAGAGGCGGAGTTCGTGATGTAGCCGTAGATATCCGAAAAGGCTCTCCTTACTATGGAAAATGGGTGTCTATAGAGCTTACAGCGCAAAACAAACTGATGTTGTGGATACCGCCGGGATTTGCACATGGTTTTTTGACCCTCGAAGATCATACCGTTTTTTCATATAAATGTACCGGGTTTTATAATCGCCCTTCTGAAGGCGTTATATCCTGGAACGACCCTGATATCAATATCGACTGGATGATAGAATTCCCTGAGCTTTCTGAAAGGGATAAAAACGGCACGCCCTTTATTAATTTTAATACACCGTTCCTTTTTTAAAAATATTTAGTACCTTTGCAGGCTAAATGTTTTTTTGTGAAGACAGACGAAATATATTTGATTATAGCATATTTTTCTTTTTTCATCGTCTCTCTCTTTTTCTCGTTTCTGATTAACAAGATACTTGTAAAATTTTCAGGAAATTTAGGAGTAAGAGGTAGTGTCCAAAATCAAATTCGTTTTAATACTCAATCAAAACCTTCTTTCGGCGGTATTTCATTTTTTATTATCTTTTTACTTTCAATAGCCGCATTGTCATTTTTTTTCCAGGAAGGTAGCCTGTTTCATAATTATAAATTATTGGGCATCATTGAAGCAACCACTTTGGGATTTATAATGGGCTTATTTGATGATGCTTATAATACAAGAGTGCCGATAAAACTTTTTTCACAGATTCTTTGTGGCGTTTTACTAATCGTTACCGGTACGTATATCTCCGTTTTTGAAAATAATTACTTTAATTATATTTTTACTGTTCTTTGGGTTGTCGGAATTATGAATTCTATAAATATGCTGGACAACATGGATGCTATTTCTTCCCTGGTGGCTATTTTTATTTTTCTTGGTATTCTCATTGAAAATATTATTGTTCATCAGGCGGCCTCTAATCTCAATATGGTTATTGTTGGCATTGTATCCGCACTTATCGGCTTTTTATTTTTCAACTGGCCCCCGTCGAAAATGTATATGGGCGATACAGGAAGCCAGTTTTTAGGAGTTCTGTTAGCTACATTCAGCATAATCTTTATTTGGGATCACAAAGAAAATGATTTGAATGAAATTCCAACAAAACAGATATGCGCCGTATTACTTTTCTTTGCCTTACCAATCATTGACACGACAACTGTTTCTATTAAACGCATTTTAAAAGGAAAATCCCCTTTTATCGGAGGGAGGGATCATACGACACATCATTTATCTTATCTTGGTTTGTCCGAACAAAAAGTAGCCATTGTCTTTGCGGCAATATCATTTATTTCAATGATTCTTGGAATAATTTGCCTGAACATTAAGGTCTGGACACATTTTTATACCGTCGTTTTTGTAGCTTATTTTCTTATTCTTTTTGTTGTCCTTTTTTATATTGCCAGTATTAATAAAGACAGGGAGAATAGCTTAAGTCAGGATTCAAGCAAAAAGGAAGGCTGACATGAAAAGGATTGTCTTCGTTTTTTTAGTTTTAGCAACGGTTTTCTTATTAGGAAAATTTTTTATTTTTTCAAAAAAAAATACTGCCGGCAAAGCATCCGATGACAGATATTATGAGGCGGGTAAAAGATTTTACAAAATTTTCAATGTAAAAATACCGGAAAAACTGTCTTTTTCAGGAGAAGAAGTTCCCCTCGACAAATTTTATGTCAGGGAAGGGCTCGACCGCGAACTGCTGGTTAATTCTTATTGGCAGTCAAATTCAGTGTTGATGTTGAAAAGAGCTTACCGTTATTTTCCTTTAATGGATTCCATTTTAATGGCAAATCAGGTTCCTGCGGATTTTAAGTACCTCGCACTGATCGAAAGCGGACTCGAAAATATTGTATCACCAGCCGGAGCTGCAGGATTCTGGCAATTTCTTAAAACTACCGGTTTGAGTTACGGACTTGAGATTAATCAGGAAATTGATGAGCGGTACAACATAGAAAAATCCACCGTAGCGGCCTGTCAATATATTAAAAATGCCTATAACCATTATAATAGCTGGACACTGGCTGCTGCTTCCTATAATATGGGCGTTGGAGGACTGGATGCGGTAATAAAAAGCCAAAAAGTGAACAATTACTACGACTTATATCTCAATAAAGAAACACAGCGTTATGTTTACAGAATTCTTGCTGTGAAGCTTATCTACCAGTCTCCGGTAAATTATGGCTATTATCTTCGCAATATTGACATGTACCCGCAAATACCCGTTTATTCGGTAACAGTTGATTCGGCAGTCAGCGATTGGGCGGACTTTGCCCGGAACAACAATGCCAACTACAGGATATTAAAAGAACTTAATCCCTGGATATTCAAATACACACTTACCAATAAGGGAAACAAAAAATACAAAGTATTATTTCCGAAACCGGGATATGAAAGATATTCCAATTTATTGTCAGGGGTAAAACAAGATGGGCCCTTGTTCAATGATACCCTTAACGTTGACCAGATACGATAAATTTCCATCAAAAAATGCCCGGGATGGTTCAGAATAGTAACAACACCGACGAACTCATATTTGAGGATGAGTCAAAATTGTCGATCTTTGGCGCACGGGTTCATAACCTGCAAAACATAGACCTGGTCATTCCGCGTAATAAATTAGTTGTGATCACAGGACTGAGCGGAAGCGGAAAATCTTCCCTCGCTTTTGATACAATCTATGCCGAAGGGCAAAGACGATATCTCGAAACATTTTCAAATTATGTCAGGCAATTCATTGGAAATATTGAGCGACCTGATGTTGATAAGATCACCGGGCTTTGTCCGGTAATATCCATCGAACAAAAATCATCAAATAAAAACCCGCGTTCTACCGTGGGAACCATTACCGAGATCTATGATTTTTTGCGTCTCCTGTACGCAAGGACCTCCGATGCGTATTCCTATGTCACCGGAGAAAAAATGGTCCGCTACAGCGAACAGCAGATACTTGACCTTATTTTACAGAAGTACCCCGATAAAAACATTATCATACTTGCTCCGAAAGTTAAAGGGCGTAAAGGGCATTATCGCGAACTGTTTGAACAAATACGTAAACTCGGTTTTTTGAAAGTCCGGGTTGATGGTATTATCAAAGAAATTAACTTCGGAATGCAGCTTGACCGTTATAAAATGCACGACATTGAGCTCGTGATCGACAATATTTCCATTAATGAAGTTAATAAAACACGCTTGTCGCAATCCGTTCAGACAGCCCTTAAACATGGTAAAGGCTCTCTGATGGTTTTTGATATAGAATCAGGTGCTGTTCAGCATTTCAGCCGGATGTTAATGTGTCCGGTCAGTGGAATTTCTTATGATGAGCCGGAGCCCAATACTTTTTCATTCAATTCCCCTTATGGCGCCTGCCCGAAATGCACCGGGCTGGGAGAAATACTCCAGGTGGATCTGAAAAAGATCATCCCCGATTTTTCAAAAAACATTCACGACGGGGGTATCGTTCCCATAGGTGTATATAAAAGCAGTTGGATCTTTCATCAGCTCGAAGCCATCGGCAAGCGTTATGATTTCACGTTGGAAACACCCCTCAGCGGATTTTCTGAAAAAGCAATAAACATTATTTTGTACGGTACTGACGAATTTTTTTCCGTGAAAAACGAGTACCTCGGAGTTACTTCTCCATATAAAATGACTTTTGAAGGCATCATAAATTTTATTGTTAACCAAAATAATGATGCTTCATCACCGGGGATAAAAAAATGGGCAGGCAGTTTTATGAATAAAACAGTTTGCCCGCATTGTAATGGAGCGCGATTAAAAAAAGAATCACTTTTTTTCAGGATAAATAATAAAACAATTGCCGATCTTGCTGGCAGCGATTTGCGCGGATTAAATATCTGGCTTGAGGATGCGGAAAACTTTTTCGAGCCTTCAAAATACCAGATCGCGTATGAAATAATCCGGGAGATTCAGAACAGGATAAGCTTTTTACTGGAAGTAGGCCTTGATTATCTTACGCTCAACCGTCCTGCGGCATCGCTTTCAGGCGGCGAATCGCAGCGTATCCGGCTCGCAACACAAATAAGTTCTCAGTTGGTAAATGTACTGTACATTCTCGATGAGCCGAGTATAGGCCTCCATCAGCGCGACAACCATCGCCTGATAAAAGCATTGAAGGAATTGCGCGATGTGGGTAATTCTGTAATTGTCGTTGAACATGACAAGGATACCATGCTTGCCGCCGACCACCTGATCGACATTGGGCCCGGCGGAGGAATAAACGGCGGATATATTGTAGCGCAGGGAACACCCGCGGAAGTGATGACGACCAATAGCCTGACATCACTTTACCTGAATGAGATACATCAGATCAAAATTCCGCCGGAAAGGCGAAAAGCAAATGGAACCGAGTTGAAACTGAGCGGCGCCTGTGGTAATAATCTAAAGAATGTAACGGCCACATTCCCGCTGGGCACATTCATCTGTGTTACCGGAGTTTCGGGGAGCGGAAAGTCCACCTTGATAAATCAGACACTGTATCCCTTATTAAGCCAGCATTTTTACCGTTCCGAAAAAAAACCACTGGGATACAAAAAAATTGAAGGAATAAAAAATATTGATAAAGTTATAGAAATTGACCAGTCGCCCATTGGCCGCACCCCGCGTTCTAACCCGGCTACCTACACAGGTGTTTTCGATGATATCCGCAAATTATTTGGACAGATGCCCGAATCGAAGATTCGCGGTTATTTGCCCGGGAGATTTTCATTCAATGTAAAGAGCGGCCGTTGCGAAACCTGCGGAGGCGCCGGCGTGAAGATCATCGAAATGAATTTTTTACCCGATGTCTATATTTCCTGTGAGAGTTGTAACGGAAAGCGCTATAACCGCGAAACGCTGGAAATAAAATACAAAGGGAAATCGATCAGCGATGTGTTGGAAATGAATATTGATACCGCGGTCGAATTTTTTTCACAGATACCTTCAATTATTCAGAAAATTAAAACGCTTCAGGACGTGGGACTGGGATATATAAGGCTTGGACAACAGTCTACCACTTTATCGGGAGGGGAGGCCCAGAGGGTGAAATTGGCAACAGAACTCTCGAAAAAAGATACCGGCCACACGCTGTATATTCTGGATGAACCTACCACAGGGCTTCATTTTGAAGATATCAATGTTTTGTTGAAAGTACTGGATAAATTGGTTGAAAAGGGTAATACCGTTATTGTTATCGAACATAATATGGATGTGATTAAAATGGCTGATTACATCATCGACCTTGGTCCTGAAGGCGGGGACCGCGGCGGGCAGATCGTTTGTGAGGGCACCCCTGAAGCAATTATTAACTGCAGCGATAGTTATACGGCTGAATTTTTAAAACCAATTTTAATGAAGCAGTAAAGGAAAGATTTATCAGTAAAAAAAATATTATGCATAACCTGAACGAAAAAGAAGAAGAACAGATAAAAGATGCTTTATCTCCAAAAGACTGGCAGGAAATCAAGATCCATGATTCCTGGCAGATTTTTAAAGTGATGTCCGAATTTGTTGACGGCTTTGAGAAACTGACGAAAATTGGCCCATGTGTTACAATTTTTGGTTCTGCCCGTACCCCTTCGACCCATAAGTATTATGAACTTGCACAGGATATTGCCTATAAATTGGTTAAAAAAGGTTTTGGCGTCATCACCGGTGGCGGCCCCGGTATCATGGAAGCCGGAAATAAAGGAGCACATATTGCCCAGGGAAAATCAGTAGGATTGAATATTGAACTGCCTTTTGAACAAAAAGCAAACGAATTTATTGATAATGACAAAAACCTCTCTTTTGATTATTTTTTTGTACGCAAGGTTATGTTCGTGAAGTATGCACAGGGTTTTATTGTTATGCCCGGCGGCTTCGGGACATTAGATGAATTTTTTGAAGCAATCACATTGATTCAGACTAGAAAGAATGTGAATTTCCCGGTAGTACTGGTAGGAAAAGAATATTGGAAGGGTTTGCTCGATTGGATGAAAGATAAAATGCTCAGCGAAAAAAATATCCATCCCGATGACCTTGACCTGTTTGAATTGGTTGATACTGCTGATGAGGCTGTCAGGTGCATTACTGAGTTTTACAAGAAATTCGACATCAAACCTAACTTTTAGCAGCTATTTCTTATTGTCGGACGATAATGAATTTTCTGCTCCCTGGATTGGTGCGGTTATTTTTGTCGCCGGAAGCCGAAACCTGACTTATGTAAAATCCACTTTTTAATTGGGATAATTCTATTTCAATATCTTTTGCAAAAGGGAATTCTTTGGTAAAAACCTTGTTTCCTATAATATCATAAATTTCAATATGGACAAATGAGCCGTATATTTTGCTGAAGGTTATTTTAATATGTGAATTTGCCGGATTAGGATACAGTTGGTAGCCGATATCATTATCAGAAATAAATTCACGGATACCACTTAATGAATGTGGCTTTACCCCATAATAAAAAGATAAACCACCCGAAAAATTTCCGGTTACCAAATCTTGATACCCGTCATTATTAAAATCATATACGGCAACTCCGGAACGCATCCCCTCATCAATGAATACGGTGGACGAATCTTTATCAACAAAGACCAATATAGAGTCATAAGCTGTGAATTTACCTCCAAGGTTGGTTTCGATGTCTTTGTAATAAAATATGTTTCCTTTTTCGGATCCGGTAAATAATTTGATTTTGTTTGAATCTTGAAAAAAACATGGTGAGCTGTATCCATGAATTGAAACAGTGGGATCGGTAACAGATACTTTGCCGAGGCTGTCAGTTATCTTTGTAAACACAGGATTGTTTAAGGTGCCGGTATTTTGATAATATGAAATTAATCCGCTTTTTTTCCCGACTGCCAGATCCAGCAAGCCATCCCCATTCAGATCGAATAGCTGAGGTGCGCTGTAATCACCAACGTCTATCGCTTGGTAATTGTATACCGGCGTATTATCAACAGGTATATTTCCCGGGCCGGCACTATTTTCGAAATAGAGAAGGCTGCCGTTCGAATTGCCGCAGATCATGTCTTTATCCCCATCATTATCTGTATCGCCAAAAGTCGGTATCAGGCTGATGAGTTTCAATTGTGAGAGCGCTGCGTAATCGTCATTTACCATTTGAAAAGACGGATTTGAAGTAGTTCCCACATTTTCTAAGACCGCTATTTTTGACAAAAAAATTGATTTCAGATAGCCGAATTCATAGTACGAAGAATCCAGGTAACCATAGTTTCCTATGATAATATCCTGCAGGCCGTCGTTGTTGTAATCATACACAACAGGATAGGCGCCGCTTCCGAAATCTATCATGTCCCCCTGCAAAAAATCCTTTTTCACAAAATTGAAAACAGGGAATGAAGATGCCCCTGTATTTTGATAATACCAGATACTGTTTTTGTTTTCCGTTAAAGCGTAAACAGAAGAAAAAGGGGATACAAGCATATCTTTTTTGCCGTCATTGTTCACATCGAGGTAACTGGCAACAGGAAATGAATTGAAGTTCACCGGCGTAGTATTCGAAGGAAATAAGGTGTCCTGGCTGACCATGTGTGCTGAGTCGGAAGTTCCGCCATTGGTTAGTTTTATAAGGTTGAAATAGTCTACATCGCCAAGTATCATGTCGATCAGGCCGTCACCGTTAAAATCATCGGTCAGCATGGTCGAACCTACATGGCGGGTGGCTTTGTCAGGGTTAACAGTGTCGTTGCGCCAGGGACAGGTGATATTCAGATTGAGCGTATTATCCAGAGAGCCTTCGGAAAAATCGCCCCAGCAATGATAACTAAGCTCGTATATGAGTGTGTCGTTGGTCCCTGTTAACTCCTGTGAAAGATTCTGATGCATCTCAATAAAAGTGCCCAGCCCGAAAAATGCCAGTATGTCTAAGTCCCCGTCGCCGTCCAGATCATGGATAGCAGGATAATCATCGTTGGTAACCATGATGTTGGAACTGCTGCCCCCCATATCTGAATTTAGCATGGGATACAGAAGTTGAAACTTTAAAATAGTATCCGAAATATTTTTATATACTGCGATACCTCCGGGAACATATGTAAAAATATCGTTTTTCTGGTCATTGTTAAAGTCTGCAAAACGAACCCATCCGCTCAGTTCAGGAAAAAATTTCTGGTAATAGGCATCATAAATGTAACTCACACTATCAGTGATACTCTGATTAATAAAAGTCAGTAACTTGTTTCCCGTTTTGTCAAAGGAAACAAGATCATTTATTCCATCGAGGTTCAGATCAATTTCAGAAAAATGACACGAATTCATGCCGCCTGTCCATGTAAGATCAAATGAACCCCCCGCACTGTCCGTGACAATTACTGAAAAATCTTTTTTAAATCCAAAATCATATAGGGTTTGTCCATATGTGCAATTAATTGCAGACAAAAACAAAAAAAATAAAAAAAAAGTTCTAAAAGGGATTTTCATATATAATTAATAAAAAAATTGAAAAGTCTTCATTACAAAGGTACTAAAATAATACTTAGGCTAATAAATTTTGTATTCATCGTGTTTTTTTAAGAAAGTTTTAATTATATGATTGGTTATTTACAAAGGATATTCTATCTTTGCACGTTCAAAAAAAAAGAGAATTTTTAAAACGTTGTAAGATATGCAAAACAAAGGAGTTTTCAGGTTTTTGGCGATTTTAATCGCGCTGGTGTGTTTATTTCAGCTATCCTTTACTTTATGTACGCGAATGGTTGAAAAAGATGCAAAGGAATTTGCCGTTAGCGGTAATGTTGACAGCCTTGCTCAGGCTTTGTCAAAGGGGATACCTGAAATGGAGAGGTATTATAAAGACTCTATTTCAGGCAAAAGAGAACAGTATTATCTTGACTCCATGTCAGGAGAAGTTATTTATAACTTTGCCTGGATCAGGAAATATACTTATAAAGACTGCAAGGCACGCGAGATTAATCTTGGCCTTGACCTTAAAGGCGGGATGAATGTTACTCTTGAAGTATCCATTCCGGAAATTATCAGGGTCCTGGCAGGCAACAGCAAGGATCCATTCTTCAACAAAGTGATGGATCAGGCTATTGAAATGCAGAAAAGCAGTTCAGCGGACTTCGTGTCATTATTTGAGGCATCATTTAAAAAGAATAATACCTCAAATGCCAAACTGGCATCATTTTTTATTGTCGGGCTTAAGGACAAAATCAATTTCAATACTTCCGATGATGATGTTATTAAAGTTATTCGCGAAGAAACCCAAGGCGCGGTCGACAGGACTTTTAACATCCTGCGCACCCGTATCGACCGCTTTGGGGTTGCCCAGCCCAATATCCAGAAATTATCAGGTTCCGGGAGAATTTTGATCGAATTGCCGGGTATCAAAGACCCCGAACGTGTCAGGAAACTGATCCAGGGAACTGCAAAGCTTGAGTTCTGGGAAACTTATGAATATAAGGATGTTTATGGATTTATCGAAGAAGCCGATAAAAAAATGAAAGCCCTGATCTCCTCAGGGGATACTGCTGCGATAAAAGATACCATGGCTACCGCAGAAGGCGACAGCATTGCAAAAGTTGAGGGGACAGAAGAAACTGCAAAGACAAAAGAAGATTCTTCCCTGGTCGACAAAGCGTTGAGCGATTCTACAAAAGATACTACGGGTAAGGCTGAACAGTCATTTGAAGAATATGCCGCCGATCATCCGCTCTTAGCTTATTTACAGCCTGCTTTAATCCAGGATGAAAGTGGAAATTATTATCCTAACAGGGGGCCTGTCGTGGGTTATTGCCGTTCTTTTGATACGGCAAAAGTCATGACCATGCTTCGTCATCCGGCGGTTCAAATGATATTTCCACGCGAAATTCGTTTTATGTGGTCGGTTAAGCCGATAGACGAAAAAGGCACAACACACCAATTGGTAGCTTTGAAAGCCTCCCGCGACGGCACGGCCTCCCTTGCCGGTGATGTTATTGTTGATGCACGCCAGGATATCGACCAGCAACAGGGCAACCAGATATCTATGAGTATGAATTCGGAAGGAGCTACCAAATGGAAAAACCTGACCGGAGCAAATATTGGCAAATCTGTCGCTATCGTTCTTGACAATGTTGTTTATTCTTTTCCGACGGTACAGGGGGAAATTCCTAACGGACATTCATCCATCACCGGAAACTTTACTTTGGAAGAAGCCAAAGACTTAGCCAATATTCTGAAGGCCGGAAAACTGCCTGCACCTACAAAAATTGTTGAAGAAGCCGTTGTGGGCCCATCACTTGGAAAAGAAGCCATCAACGCAGGTTTGATCTCATTTGTAATTGCCTTTGTTCTGGTACTGCTCTATATGGCTTTATATTATAATACGGGCGGTCTGGTGGCTGACGCTGCTTTATTAATCAATATTTTCTTCCTTATGGGAGTTCTGGCATCTCTGGGTGCCACCCTGACTTTACCGGGTATTGCAGGTATCGTGCTTACCATGGGGATGGCGGTGGATGCCAACGTAATTATTTACGAGCGCATTAAAGAGGAGGTCCGGGCCGGCAAGGGATTCAAGCTTGCCGTGGCGGACGGGTTTAAACATGCATATTCTGCGATTATCGACGGTAATGTTACGACATTGTTGACCGGTATCGTATTGTTCATTTTTGGGACAGGCCCGATCAAAGGTTTCGCAACTACACTTATTATTGGTATCATCACATCATTATTTACCGCTATCTTCATTTCAAGATTGGTTTTTGAAGGAATGATCAGCAGGAATAAAACCATCAAATTTGGAAATAAATTTACGATAGATGCTTTTACAAAAACAAAGATCAATTTTATAGGTCTTCGTAAAAAATTATATATAGTATCATTGAGTATAATAGTGATCGGAATTATTTCATTGGTTGTTCGTGGAATGAGCTGGGGAATTGATTTTACCGGTGGCCGTACTTATGTGGTACGTTTCGATAAGGACGTGAAAACAAATGATATTCGTGAATTACTCGCAACACCATTTGGCGAAGCCCCGGAAGTAAAGACCTTCGGGCCCAATAATCAGGTTAAGATTACGACCAAGTACATGATCCAAAATAATGACGATGCAACGGATTCAATTGTCGAATCCAAACTATACGAAGGAGTAAAAGGTGTTTATACAAATCCTTTAAGCATCGATGAATTTCTTTCTGATAAGCAAGGAAAACTATTAGGAAAAATGAGTTCCCAGAAAGTAGGGCCAACCATCGCTGATGATATTAAACTCTCTTCTGTTTATGCTATCATCATTGCCCTGATTGTCATGTTTGTTTATATCGCCATCCGTTTCAAAAAATGGCAGTTTGGGTTAGGTGGTGTCGTATCGCTCACTCATGATACCTTGATCGTAATTTCTATGTATTCTTTGTTTTGGGGTATTCTACCCTTCGGGATGGAGGTTGACCAGGCATTTATTGCGGCAATCCTTACCATAATAGGATATTCAATTAATGATACGGTTATCATTTTCGACAGAATCAGGGAGTATACCACCCTTTTCCCAAAACGCGACTTGAAAGAGAACATGAATGCAGCTATGAACAGTACGTTGGGCAGGACCATTAACACCTCCGGTACTACATTAGTTACCTTGCTTGCCATGTTCATCTTAGGAGGCGAAATGATAAGAGGTTTCATTTTTGCCTTACTGGTTGGTATAACAATAGGAACTTACTCTTCAATTTTTAATGCAACTCCTGTCGCCTACGATTTTATTATGATGAATAAAAGGCGCAAAGAAAAGAAAGCAGCTTTGCAACTTCCATCTAAAAAATAACGTATAACCGTCTTGAAGAAAACATTTTTAATCAGAAATCATTAAAAAATTAATTAATCAAAAATTTTGCAAAGTTCTAAAAAAAATATTACAATGCTAAGTGTCTGACAATTAGCATTGTAATATTTTTATAAAAAAATATAAAAAATGTTCTTTTTTTAGTGTTAAATAATTTTTTAAATTAGCGAACTATTATAGTCAGGGTTTAATATAAATTTGTATGAATAAGAAAATATACCTTTTGGGATTTGTTGCATTTTTATTTCTGTTATTTGCACAATCCAACCAGTCGATTGCTCAGCGCAATTATTCTTCGGATGCCGATGAGGCTTTTGAAACAGAACAATATTCTGTTGCTATTGATTTGTATAAGCAGGCATATAACAAGATCAAAGGAAATAAACCCGAAAAAGGAAGAGTATTGTTCCGCCTTGCCGAATGCTACCGTAAAACCAACAACCAGAAACAAGCCATTAACTGGTACACAAGGGTTGTAAAATCAAATTATCCCGACCCGATTGCTCACCTTTACCTTGCCGATGCGCTGAAAGCTGATGAGCAATATGCGGAGGCCATTGTTGAATATAAAGAATACATCAAGCTTGCCCCCAGCGATAGCCGCGGAGCATCCGGTGTGGAATCATGCGAATATTCTATCAAATGGAAAGAGGATCCAACAAGGTATGTGATCGATAATGTAAAAAAATTCAATTCCAAACAATCGGATTTTTCTCCTTATTGGGCCGATAAAAATTATAAAGCAATATTGTTTACGTCCACACGTGACGGATCAACCGGTAAATCTGTCGACGGATGGACAGGCTCGAATTTCTCGGATATTTATGTAACAACCCTCGACAAAAAAGGCGCCTGGAGCGAACCATTACCTGCCGATGAGAATATTAATACCGATGTTAACGAAGGGACACCCTGGCTGAATAAAAAAGCTAATGTCATTTATTTTACCAGATGCCCTTATGTGAGGAAATCTAAAATGGGGTGCCAGATATATTTTTCAAAAAAACAGGGCCGCGGATGGGCTGCCCCGGATACCCTCAAGTTATATGATGATATGAGCATGCATATTGGCCACCCGGCTATCAGTGAAGATGAACTTACCATATATTTTTCAGCAGACCTGCCCGGTGGATTAGGTGGAAAAGATATCTGGGTAGCCAAACGTACCAAAAAAACAAAACCTTTTGACAAAGCCGTTAATCTTGGGCCAGTTGTCAATACCTCCGGTGATGAAATGTTTCCTTATCTTCACGATGACGGGTCATTGTATTTTTCATCCAACGGTTATGAACATTTAGGACTTGGAGGACTGGATATTTTTAGGACAAAAAATGAGAACAATCAATGGTCAAAGCCTGAAAATTTAATGTACCCTCTGAATTCTGCCGGTGATGATTTTGGAATCATTTTTAAAGGCGATAAAAGAGAAGGTTTTCTTACCTCAAACCGCAAAGGAGGAAAAGGTTCTGATGATATTTATTATTTTTATCTGCCGCCTTTGGTCTTTACACTTCAGGGCGTTGTGAGAGATGATAGTACCAAACAAATAATTACAGGAGCTTTGGTTAAACTGAAAGGTTCTGACGGTACATTAATTGAAGATTCCACAGATGCTACGGGTACTTATCAGTTTGGCAAAACACAGATCCTGGAAAATACTACTTACGAGCTTACCGTTTCGAAAGACAATTATATTGCTAGTGTTAAGAGTGAAACTACGGTAGGTCTCAAAAACAGTAAAGACCTGTTTCTCGATTTCGACCTGGTGCCTATACCTAAAGAACCAGTTGTATTGCCTGATGTTTTGTATGTGATCGGACAGTGGTATCTTACTCCACAGGCCATGGATTCTTTGAATTGGCTTGTTGATGTTCTTAATAATAATGATCGTTGGGTGATCGAATTATCCTCACACACCGATATCAGGCCCATCGCCATGACCAACGATACGCTGTCCCAGCGCAGAGCACGTTCCGCTGTTCATTATATCGTAGATTCGATGGGAATTAATCCGGGAAGAATTTTTGCAAAAGGATATGGAGCCAACCGTCCGCGTATACTTGACCGCGACAAAACAGTCTATCTTGATGCAGAGAAATATCCTCAGTGTAAGGATAAGCCTTTCTTTTTTGCCAAAGGAACTCAGATGTCCGAGGCATATATAAAATCTTTGAAAACTGTCTGCGAAAAGGAAGCTGCACACCAGTTAAACAGAAGAACTGAGTTTACGATATTAAGTGAAGACTTTATTCCGCCCGATGTGAATGACTCCAATGCCAAGAATGTTGTAATTGAAGTTAATCCCATGGATAACGTACTGACAATTCTGCCCAGCGGAAGCGGTACCTTTGAAGGACGTTGTATCATTAACACATTTTCTACAGACTTTAAATACGATGCTGATGAAGATGGAATGCAGATATCAGAAAAAATGATCATGCGGCTTTTAACAGAGTATCGTATCACAAAATCAGATTTTAAAGATAAAGACAAAGCATTCAAAGAAGATGGCTCTATTATTGAAAATGCGGTGGTAACAATCAAAAAAATGACTATCGCGAAAAAATCACAGGAATTTTTGACAGCAACCGTGGTTAAAGACCTCACACCCGATGTTATTTTTGGATCAAAAATTCTGTCTAAATTCGGAGAATATTATATTGATGATGAAAAAAAGCAGCTTATTTTTGGAACAGCGCCTAATGTTCCTGAATCACCCGAAAATAAGTAGTTTGATTTGAAATAATAAAGAAAAAGCGTCCCGATAGCTATGGGGATGCTTTTTTTTGTTAAGATAATGATGAATAACGAAAGATACAATCAGCGCGGGGTATCAGCTTCGAAAGAAGATGTGCATAAATCTTTAACGAATATTTCGAAAGGATTATTTCCACGGGCTTTTTGTAAAATAGTGCCGGATCATTTTGGAAACGACGAAAATTTTTGCTCCCTTATGCATGCAGATGGTGCAGGGACAAAATCGGCACTTGCCTATCTTTACTGGAAAGAAACAGACGACATATCTGTCTGGAAAGGTGTTGCCCAGGATGCTATAGTCATGAACACGGACGACCTGCTTTGTGTGGGCGCCACACAAAACATTCTGTTATCGTCGCTTATAGGACGCAATAAATTTTTGATACCTGGCGAGGTTATTTCTGCTGTCATCAATGGTACAGAAGAATTTCTTGAGATTTTAAGGAATCATGGTGTTTCTATATTTTCAACAGGTGGTGAAACTGCTGATGTGGGCGATTTGGTGCGTACAATCGTTGTCGATTCTGTCGTTTCATGCCGGATGAAACGAGATGAAGTCATTACCAATGAAAAGATTTCTCACGGGGATGTGATCGTTGGGTTATCTTCTTCAGGAAAGGCTAGCTACGAAAAAGAATATAATAGTGGTATTGGTAGCAACGGGCTTACTTCGGCCCGACACGAAACATTGAATAAGGTCTATGCTAAAAAATACCCCGAAAGTTTTGATGGCTCTATTCCTGAAAACCTTGTATATTCAGGAAAGTATCTGTTAACTGATCCCATTGCAGGAATTCCCTTAAATGTCGGGAAAGCCTTATTGTCGCCGACCCGCACCTATGCACCTTTGATCATAAAGGTATTAGATGAATTCAGAGATGAAATTCATGGAATGATACACTGTACCGGCGGAGCACAAACAAAAATTCTTCATTTTGTTTCAGGATTGCATATCATTAAGAACAATATGCTGCCAGTACCTCCCTTATTCAGGCTTATTCAGGAACAGGCTTCGTACGATTGGAAAGAAATGTACAAAGTCTTTAATATGGGCCACCGGATGGAGATTTACACTTCTGAAAAAATTGCCGAACTGATAATACTCCTTTCAAAAGATTTCAATATCGATGCACAGATCATAGGACATTGTGAATCTTCACAACAGGCCTCCCTGACCATAGAGTCAGAATTTGGCAGTTTTAATTATTAGCTGCCCTTTTATTATTAATTTTGTAAAAAACTATTGTTATGCTTGATAAACTCAAGGCAATCAACGAACGTTGGGAAGAGATCGGACGCCAGATGAACGAACCGGATGTGATGAATGATGTAAAAAGATTCATTAGACTGAGTAAAGACTATAAGGAACTTACGCCTATCATTGAAGCCTATAAAAGATACGATACGATCATTAAGCACATAGCATCAGCCAAAGATGTCCTTTATAATGAAAAGGACGATGATATGAAGGCAATGGCGAAAGAAGAGATTGAGTCTCTTTCCGCTGAAAAGGAAAAACTTGAAGAAGATGTACGTCTAATGTTAATTCCCGCCGATCCTGAGGACGGTAAAAATGCCATTATTGAAATTCGTGGCGGGTCAGGCGGAGATGAAGCTTCCATTTTCGCCGGGGACCTGTACCGTATGTATCAGAGATATTCTGAAATCAAAGGATGGAAAACAGAACTGGTTGATCTTACCGAAGGAACAGTGGGTGGTTACAAAGAAGTTATTTTCAATATTATGGGTGATAATGTTTATGGGCAGATGAAATACGAATCGGGAGTTCATCGTGTGCAGCGTGTTCCTAAAACCGAAGCCCAGGGCAGGGTTCATACCTCTGCCGCTTCTGTCGTGGTGCTGCCTGAGGCTGATGAATTTGATGTTGACTTAAAGGATTCCGATATCCGCAGAGATACTTATTGCTCTTCCGGTCCCGGCGGGCAATCGGTGAATACGACTTATTCCGCTGTGCGGCTGACCCATGTTCCTACAGGGATAATTGTTACTTGTCAGGATCAGAAATCACAGGTGAAAAATCTGGAAAAAGCGATGGCGGTTCTTCGAAGCCGTATTTACGAGATACAACATAAAGAATATATGGACGGAATTGCATCAAAACGTAAAACAATGGTATCAACCGGCGACCGTTCTGCAAAAATCCGGACCTATAATTATCCTCAAAGCCGTGTTACCGACCACCGCATTCATCTTACCCTTTATAACTTGCAAAATGTGATGGAAGGTAATGGAGTCCAGGAATTAATTGATGCATTACAATTGGCCGAAAATGCTGAGCGCCTGAAAGCCGCAGTAGAATAACATATAAAAAGAATTTTATGAACCGTAATGAATTGGTCAGTAATATTAAAAAGAAGAGATCTTTTCTTTGTGTGGGGCTGGATACCGAATTGAAAAAAATTCCAAAACACCTACTAGATATGGAAGATCCGGTTTTTGAGTTCAATAAAAGTATTATCAGCGCTACTATCGATTATGCTGTTGCCTACAAACCCAATATCGCTTTTTATGAATCGATGGGCATTCCCGGATGGATCAGTTTGCAAAAGACTATTGATTTTCTTGAACCATACCGCAACGAAGTGTTTTTAATTGCAGATGCAAAACGTGGCGATATAGGTAACACTTCTGCGCAGTATGCCAGGACCTTTTTTGATAAAAAAGCCTCTGGTTTCGATTTTAATGCGGTCACGGTGGCCCCATATATGGGCGAAGATTCGGTAAGCCCCTTTCTTGAACATCAGAATAAATGGGTTGTTTTACTCGCGCTGACATCCAACAAAGGCGCTACAGATTTTCAGTTTTTAAAGGTCAGTGAAGCGGATGAAAAATTTCTTTTTCAGAAAGTACTTGAGATATCTTCAAAATGGGGTACACCAGAGAATATGATGTACGTGGTTGGCGCTACACAAGCCGAAATGCTGAGCGAGATCCGGAAAATTGTTCCGGGCCATTTTCTTCTTGTTCCCGGTGTGGGCGCCCAGGGTGGCAGTCTTCAGCAGGTTGCCGAATATGGCATGAACAGCGATTGTGGTTTGCTGGTGAATGCATCACGCAGCATTTTATATGCATCTTCGGAAAAAGATTTTACTGTAAAAGCCAGTGAAGAAGCAAAAAAACTAAAGGACGAAATGGAGATGTTACTCGGGAAATTCTCAATAATATGATATGAGGCAACTTCTGTTCTCATCATTATTCCTTCTTTTGAACATTTTTTTATACTCCCAGAATTCAGATGTTAATATGGCGGATGATGAAGGTATTGATCAATACAATAGTTATTGTCAGTGCCTGGGTGGTGATTCAGTAAGGTACTGTAACGGATTACGGTGTTCAGGGCAGGTAAAAGACTATTACCCTGATGGCAAGGTAAAACACAATGGTTATTACGACCAGGGGAAGATTGCAACGGTATTCACCAATTATTACAGTAATGGCAACGTTGAAAGAATTTATCGGGCTAAGTCGGAAAACAGATGCCTTATGGAAAGCTATCATCCAAACGGAAAGGTAAAATCCAAAGGTGAATTTATAAAAGGGGAAATGTTGAAGTGGGAAGATTATTTTGAAAATGGTCAGATAGAATTTTCTGAAGAATATAACAAAGGAACAGAATACCATTTATACACTCATATCTATTACGAAAATGGCAATCCGAAGATACTGTTCGACCTGATCGACGTCAAATCCAGATTGTATTCTTATAAAGAATATTATGAGAATGGACAGGTGGAAGAGCAGGGAAAAAAGATTCAGAACAAAGCGACCAGGGATTACCCGCAGGATGGAATGTGGGAATATTATAATGAATCAGGCAAACTGATCCTTGTAGAGGAATACGTCAGGGGCATGCTGAATGATGAAAGGAAATATTAAACCCGAATTAAGCGATAGAAGTTTGCGATTTAAGCTTTAACAGGGTTAATTATATTAAAAATTTTATCTATCTCTGGTTCATTGCATATTGGATGGTAAAATAGTTTTTGTATGTCTACTGGTGCTTCATTCATTGTAAGTCACTTTGATGCAAATAAAGCTATTACGTAGCTTTAATCCTTTAATCCTTGTCTGAAACATCCGTTTTTTGTAATTGTTATTTGCCCTTTCCAATTGAATTTATTATTAGAAGCTGTATAATTATATGTTCCAGCTTCTAACCTTATTGTTAAAGTTCCTTCTTGTCCGCATTGTGGTGTGGCAGTTTTATCTTTAAAAAACTTAGTTAATTTTCCTACATAATATCCTTCAATATATATACTTATCTCTCCGCCTTTCAAATCGTAGGCGGTATAAAAAGCAACTGTACCTTCCTCATCTGTATTTATATATAACTTGGAGTCCCAATCAGATGTTTCATAATAGTCGCTCAAATCTATATTTAAAAAACAGAATGAAGTTTCAGAACATTCTCCTTCCATTAGGCTGAAGTTTTTTACGCTTGGCGGTAGTCTATCAAAAAAAACACAAAATCTTGTTTTAGTTCCGTTATAAATTATTCTAGGATCATCTTTTTTAGGTAAATCACTTCCGTTGAAATAATAAATTTCACCTGTTTCTAAATCTACTAATCTGTAATCTTCCAACCAAATTGTCTGATATCTTTGTTCATCACTTTCGTGTTCATAAGTAAAAAAGAAAACAGAATTTCCTTTTATATTTGCTAAATAATCAAGACTCAAACCGGGTGTTCCTCGTTTAAAAATACCAATGTTAAATATTTTATCTTTACCGTAATAATTAGTTTCATTTTCGGGGGATTTTTTCTTCGTATTATACAATGAAGTAATCGGTAATGCATAGGTCTTCTTAAAACTAAGTAATAATTCAAGGTTTGTTTTTGGAATAGCGAAATTTAAGTTTTGACCATTTGCAAATTGTCCAACAGAAATTCCGATTAATTCGCCAGATGAATTTAATACAGGTCCTCCACTACTACCGGGTGAGATTGGCGCAGTAATCTGGATTAATTTATACCCTTCAAAATCTCTTAATCCACTTACAATTCCGTCAGAAATTGTAGCTGGAAGCCCTTTTGGACTTCCCAAAACGTAAACCTTTTGACCGGGAGTTACTGTTGCTGTGGCGAGCTTAATTGACGGGCTTGTCAAGCCAATGACTTTTAATAGAATAAGATCAACCGATTTATCCGCTGCTAAATATCCTTCAATTTTGTATTTAGTTGTCGAATTATTAGTATAACAATATGCTGTTGTGGCACCTTCAATCACGTGATAATTTGTTGCAATTATATTTTCTCCAACAAAAAATCCAGAACCTAATCCGTTGTCTGTTTCAATAGTAACTGTTGAATTGGCAGTATTCTTATATATAACTGTTGCATCTTGAGCATAAACATTCGCACAAATTATAGTTAATATTATTAGTAAAATTATCTTTTTCATAAAATATGTTGTTTTAGAAACTGTTTGGATTTTATTTATCAAGTCTGTTAAGCATTAATCTGATCATAGCTAATTGAATCATTGTTTCACTTGTTCCCGTCAGGTATTCGTAGTCTTTACTGAGTCTTCTGTAGCTTTCAAACCAGGAAAAGGTTCGTTCTACCACCCATCTTTTTGGCAAAACTACGAAGTTTTTTTCGTGGTCAGTTCTCAGAACGATTTCTATAACCCATCCAAAAATTCTTTTCACATTATCTACAAGCTCGCCTCTGTATCCTCCGTCTGCAAAGATTCTGGAAAGCCTGTCGAATCGACCTCTTAAGCGACTTATTATATCTTGCGCAGCTTTGCTGTCGTGAATGTTTGCAGCATGAACCACCACCACTAACAGAAGACCAAGTGTGTCGGTGACAATGTGCTGTTTTCTCCCTTTTGTTTTTTTTCCTCCATCAACGCCTCGGCATTCGCCGCCAGACCTTGTTGATTTAACGGAACGACTATCAATTATTGCAGCACTCGGACTTT
>DAOQAF010000017.1:0-49475 GCA_035353775.1 Bacteroidales bacterium
TGTTCATTTCTGTGAGTAATTCATCTTCTTTGGCAATCTCAATACTCGACATGCAGCCCCAAGAAATTTTAAGCGGCAACAACTCTTTCATCAAATCATGGGCGTAACGTTTGTTGGCCGTCAGATTATCATCCACGAACAGCATTTTTCTGACCGGGAGTGATTTTATTTCCTGCACCACATTTGAAATTTCGCGGTAACGCATTTTGTTCCCGAACAAATTGGTAACAAGGCAAAACTCACACTTATAAGGGCATCCGCGTGATACCTGTATTCCCACCTGGAAAACTTTTTTCATATCCACCAGATCCCAGCGCGGCATGGGTGTCTCTTTAAAGTCGCAATACTCGTGTGTGTCGTATATTTTCTGAAGACATCCCTGTTCATAATCTTCGAGGCATTTCCGCCACGAACCTTCGGCTTCTCCTATCACAATGGCATCGGCATGATGGATGGCCTCATCGGTCATAAACGAAACATAAGGACCTCCGATAATAACTGTTGCTCCCTGAGATCTATACCAATCGCCGATTTCGTAAGCTCTCTTTGCCGTGGTTGCCAGTGTTGAAATCCCGACGATTTCAGGAATTTCTTTTGGCAGAGGTTCCAGTTCTTCATCAATGATACGAACATCATATTCCGGTGGTGTGATGGCCGCGATCATAGGCATGGCAAGCGAAAGCATGAACTTTTTTTTGCCCATCATCTTACAAAGTTCAGTCTGCCCGTAATAATTCACATATTTCTGTCCGGGTAAGACCAGGAATATTCTCTTTCTGCTGTGTGTTCTTCCGTCGGTCATATGAGTTAAAAATAGCGAAGTGAAAATCCTGCCTGCATGAATTTGCTGACTTCGGTAACAAAGCTAAGGATCAGGTCATTTTCAGCAAGTTTTTCTTCCCTGAATATTTTGTCAAGACAGATGAAAACCATTGGAGGGCCTACATAGCCCATGTCGTTCATTTTACTGTATAGTGTATCTTTTTGTATTCCCAATTGGCTGCATTCCTCAATGATCATTTCGGCAATATGCTTTGACGGGAAGTTGACCTGAAAATATTTTAATGTACTGACATCGATCTGGTATTTATCGATCATGCGTTTTAGCCCTTTGTAAAATACCGAGCCATCCGCATCATGAAAATGCACGCGCAATTGTTCGTTAAACATCTGGGCCAGATGATGATCGCTGTTTTCAAACTCCTGTTTCGGATTTTGCCAATAGGAGGGACGCCTGTTGAGCATGGCGGCCGGTTTTTTGCCGCCGATGGATTCTATATAAACGTTTTCTACAAACAATCCTTTTTGATCGGTTGCTTTCTGCAAAACCAAAGCCCCTGCGCCGTCGCATAAAAAATAACGCAGGAACAATTCTTCTTTTTTAAGCAAAGGCTGGTTGTAATATTCAGCGATAAGTTCTGATGATGACATACTGGAGGACAAAACCAAAGCGTTGTCGTACCTGCCGGACCGGATAAATTCATAGGCAATAAGCAGCGCCTTATAGGCAGAGGTACAGTTTGCATGAATTGATATTTCAGCACAGGCTTCTATGCCGAGAGCTTCCTGAATTCTTACGCTGGCCGTGGGCATCTGATGCTGATGGGCGCTGCCATAAGCAATGAATTGTACCTCTTCGGGTTTCAACTGAGCCATCTCAAGAGCCGCATGAGCTGCCTTAACCGCCATGCTGACATTGTCTTCTGTGAATTTACGTGTATCGGGGTCGATGGCATAATGATAATAGTCAATATCAAGCATTTCTTTCATCAGCGGCCTGATACGTGAAAGCCATCTGGATACAGATGGCGGAGCATCTGTGATTTCACCCAGGTAACGGTCGGTTTCTTCAAAAGGAACAGCCTTGCCAGGCAAAAACCGCCCTGTTCCTGTTATTTTAACCTTGTTGTCTGACATCATAATATTATTAGTGCTGGCCATCACTCAGAAATTTCCTGACATAATATTTTCTAAGTCCGGGATTATAGTTGTTACAAATTTGCCGTGCAAAGTTAACTGCTTTTACGATAACTTCATCTTTCTTTACAACCATGTCGATAAGCCCCAATTGTTCAGCTTCCGATACGTTCAGGTTGTTTCCTTTAAGCATCAGCTCCATCATGGTTTTTTTTTCGGTATATTCCGAAAGATAAACAGAACCCCCGCAGCCTGTCATCAGGTTAAAGCCTGCTTCGGGAAAACCCATCATAATGTTTTTTGCTGCGATGCGAAAATGGCAGGCCATGGCCAGTTCCATGGCAGAGCCGATACACACACCTTTGATAGCCGCAATTACAGGTATTTTTGCTGTATGGACTCTTTGAAAAGTATGACTGTTTGCCATATAAAAATTCCTGGCCTGCCGCGGCTCCATGGAGTCAAACGACAACAGATCATTGATATCAGCTCCGGAGGAAAAATGTCTTCCCGCACCGCTTATGATGATTGCTTTGACGTGATCATCATTCATTATCTTATCCGTCAGTTCATGGATCTCACAGAAGAAAAGCTTGTTCATACTATTGGCCGGAGGGCTGTTCAGTTCAATGAACCCGATATTATCTTCTATTCGCCAGTGTATCGTTTGGTACATTACAATGATACTGATTTTCTTCTGGCCGCTTCTTCTTCAGCCAACTCACAGAACATGCGCGTTTCTTCCTTCAGGGCCTCGTGCAACGGGAGTTTATAGGCATTTTGTATTGCCTGCATGATTGAAGCGATCACCTTTTTGGGTTTTGACTCTACCAAATCATTCAGATATTTCCATGAATATTCCACAACATTAACTTCGGTCAGTTGATGAACCATATTGAATTTTAATGCTTTTTCCGCATTGAAAATTTCTCCCGATAAAATAGTAGAGATGGCTGAAAAAGTGCCTGAATTGTTTACCAGGCGCACGATGCCGCCAAGGCCGGGCATCAGGCCGGAATTTATTTCAGGAAACGCAAAAAGAGATTTTGCCGAAGCAAACCGGATGTGGCACGACAAGGCAATTTCCAGCCCGCCGCCCCAGCAAACTCCATTAATAGCAGCGATGACAGGAATTTTTAATTCTGAAATCTGTTCAAGCAATGCTGAACCGGCTGTCATTTCTTGTTTAAGGATATCCGGATCTTTTGTAAGCTGAAAAAGATTGTCCAGATCGGCGCCTGCCGAAAAATGCCGTCCCATACCTGTGATGATCAACCCTTTGACATCTTCTGCAGCGGTAATAGCCAGTATCTCTTCCTTTCCGATAAATACCGGTGACTTCAGGTAATTCTGGGGCGGGTTGTTTATTTTGATAATGGCGATACAACCTTTTTTTTCAACAATGACATTATCCGGACTGGTCAATTTTTGTTGTCTTTGGTAAGTAAAACTTCATATTCAGGTGCTAAGCCGCAGGGGATTCGGTCTTTATTCAGCGGAATGGTTTTTACCGTTGTATGGGAAAGTTTGAGCCCGCTGTCATCATTGAACATGTATTGCTTGAAAATGACATAAGGCCCTGAAAATTCGATGATGCTTTTGATCAGAATATTATCAAATAAACGGGATTCTTTTGAATACCTGATTTTCATTTCAGTAACCACCAAAAAGATTTTCTCCGTCTGAAGTTTTTCCAGCAAACCCGTTTCACGCATAATTTCCCACCGCGCCTGTTCATAATAATTCAGGTAAACAGCATTGTTCACATGATTATAGGAATCCAACTCGTAGCCCCTCACAGATAAGCGATATTCAAACATTTTTTGGTTCATTACTTCAGGCCGGATAGCTCCGGGATTATGATTTTAGAATTAAATTAATTTTTTATTTATTCCGATCAGTTCATCAACTTTTGCTTTTTCGATTTGTGACCATTTCGGGTCCGTAAATTTATTTCCGTCCCATGAAAAGTCGACCCGGAAAAAATTCTCATTCATGAAGGTAAGCTTCGATTTGGTGTCCGGGGTATGGACAATAAAGATCATGTTTTCGTGGCCGATGTTATGGCCATTACAGATGGCTGTGGCCAGGGGTGCGCAAAAATTTGTTACGGATGTTCCCGGATTTTCGGCATATAATTCTGTAGCGATGACAACGGCCTTAGTACCCTGGTTTACGATTTTCAAACCGCAACGCGAGGGCACATCCCACTGTCCTGAGAAATCATAAACTTCATTAAAATAATCAGAATTGAGCTCTTTGTTGAAATGCTTGATCATAAAAAAGTAAAATTTTAGTTTATCTTTTGACCCTTTTTCCGAAACTGTTGTTTGCCATTTCTTCGCGTATAGGCTTGTAGGTGCCGTTGGCAATTTCTTTCATGATGACAGAACGGAAAAGTTTAAACATTTTTTCTGATTGGGTTTCATCCTTGTAAAATGTATCCCAGGCATAATGGTATAGTTCCTGTAAACGCTCCGGTGTCATGTGTTTTGGCTGTATTACTACCTTGCCGGCATTAAAATGGTTCCAGTCTTTATCGATGATGCGGTTTTGCCTGAGCAGGTCGTCGTATGCCTTGGTATGAGGGAAAGGCGTAAGAACAGTGAATTCGGCAAGGTCAAGATTTATTTCAAGTAAAAAGTCGATCAGGCGTTTTATGTCGTCCTCGGTATGGTCGTCGGTGCCCAGTAAAATGGTGCCTTCCACAGCAATACCATGGTCGTGGTAACGTTTTATTCTGTTTTTGATATAGTCCGACGTGTCGAATACGGCCTGATATACAAACCATGCACCGGCTTGTGCTGCCAGGTCCAGTACTTCATCATCATCTTCAATGGGGTGCGAGCACCAATTTTTTTTGAAAGGGATCATTTCCCTGAAAAGGTCCATTTCCCATTGCTTATCTTGTGCAAGGGAGTTGTCGACGATAAAAAGCCTGTTGTTGTCAATGGTAGCTAATTCTTCAACCACGCGGTCGATAGGGCGGGGGCGAAAACATTTTCCGCCGAGATAAGCCACCGCGCAGGGATAACAATTGTACTTGCAGCCGCGGGAAGCATGGAACAGATCGACCATACGAACACCCTTGTGATAATACTTGTCATTATTTAAAATGCTTCGGCGGGCAGGTCCGATGGAATTGATGTCGGGATGGACGGCAAGATAATTATATACTTTCTGAAGTTTGTTGTTTTTAAAATCTTCAAACACCTTTTCGAGGCGGCCTTCGACTTCGCCTAAAAATATCGAATCGGCATATTCCATCGTTTCTTCGGCATGAAGCATCGTGGAGATACCTCCGAAAATTACTTTTTTGCCAAGTCTGCGATATTCTGTAGCGATCTGCCAGCCACGTTTGATCTGGCCGGTAAGCATCATCGAAATGCCAATAAAATCGGCATCGTCGTCAAAAGTAAGCTCATCGACATTCTCATCCACAAATTCTATGTCAACATAAGCGGGCAGAGCCGCTGCCATAACCACCGGGCCGTGAGGCGGCAGATTAAAAGTGGTTTGTCCTTCCAGTTTTTCCCATTTAGGGTAGATCAGTTTAAATTTCATACGGTATTTTTATTCGTATTTTTTTTGTTTCAATCGTTTGAGCCTATTTTCAATAACTTCAAACAAAAGAAGTATTGATTTTTTCTGTATTCGCCTGATGAAAAAATTCAGCGCCCGATTTTGTACCGGGGTGCAAAGATAATTCAATTTCAAATAATTTTTGTTGTAGTTTTATAAAATCTCTTTTGAAACGTTGCCGTATGGCTTCAATTATGGAATTTCAGGAAAAGTATGGCCTGAAAAATTGATTTACGTATTGTTGATCTTATCAACAAGATATTTCATTCCCAGCAGTTCTGCACATGTTGTCACGGCACCTATTGTGACGCCCAGCACACCGTGTAAAATAATGCTTTGGCCTGTCAGAAGTAGATTGGGGATTTTTGTTCGTGGCATGATCAGTGTCTTTAAAGGTTCATTGCAGTCTTTCACAACGCCGTATATCGAACCGTCTACCGTTCCGGTATAATCCCTGAAAGTCAAAGGGCTTGAGGAATAATATTTTTTAATTGTTTTGCGGAATCCCGGAAAACGGATCTCGACGGTATCGAGAAGTTGTTCTGCTTTTTCCTGTTTGAATTTTAAATAGTCGTCCCCTCGTTTTTCAATGGTTGTATTTTCCCATTTTCTGACCTCATCCATACCCATGTAGGTCAGAATGGTCGCACAATCGGCATATTTTTGTTTATGTGCAGAGGAAGGTGTTATCAGGAGGTAATTGTATGGCCAGTCTTTTCCTGAATTATCATGTGCCTGCCAGACATTATCCTCTTTATAAAAATAAACATTGTGGTTCAGATATTCAAAAGAATTTTCCTTAAACACGATGTACAGAATAAAATTGGAAGTTGTATTTTCAAGATTCATGATCCTCTCCCTGTATGCGCTTCGTATGCATGATTTATCAACCATTTCGAGAGTTTTTGACGGATGAATGCTCGAAATAAAATACTTTGAAGAATAGGTTTCGCCACCACTCAGTTTAACACCTGTCAGGCTTTTATTCTCGAAAATAAATTGTTCGGCTTTAGAATTTTTAAGAATGGTGCCGCCATTCTGAATTATAGAATCTGCAAGCACCTTGGCGATTTTTGAACTTCCCCGCACCACCCGCCAGGAACTTTCAATAAATGAATTGTTGACCAAAGCATGGACATAAAGCGGCGTTTTGTGCGGAATACCGGCATAAAGAGGGTTGCTTGCGGCAATTACATTTTGCAGTTTATAGTTATCAGTGATTGATTTGAGATAGTCAAAAGCATTTTCTGAGAAAAGCTGAATTTCTGATACCTGGAAGTCTTTATTTCTTATGTTATAGAGCGGAAAATGATTACAGATATCCTTGAGTTTATTTACATATTTTTCTAAGGATTTTCTTTCGGAAGGAAAATGTTCGCAGAGAGTTTCTACGAAATTTTCATGGCCCATGGCAAACTTATATTCTAAGGGATCGTTGGCAAAGTTGACTCTGTCAAAGCCGTCGTTATCCATACGTTTCAGATCCAGTTTGTCCAACAGCCCAAAGTATTTGAAATACCTGTTCATCACTTGTCCTTCATCCAGGCCACCGATAAAATGAACGCCGGTGTCGAAAACACAATTATCACGGGTAAAATTCTGTAAACAGCCGCCTATCTGCTTATGCTGCTCAAGAATGCATACCTTAAATCCTTCTTTACTTAAAATATAGCCGCATTGCAATCCGCTGAGGCCGCTTCCAATAATAATGATATCAAATTTCTCCATAAATGCTTGACTCATTCACCCGTTTAAAATCTATAAACCCCGGCATCCGCTGAGGGTTGTAATTTTTTGATAAATAAAAAAGGTAAATATATAACTTTTCAAAAATGCTACGGCAAAGATAATATCGTTTAGGTACAAACAAAAATTTATTATAGGCTTTTGAAGGATGTTTAGCAAACGATCGCGATGGTATAAAAATAATCTTACCGGCGCTTTATTTATCAAGTAAATACAACGTGTTGGATGTTATGCTCCCTTTTTCTATTATCCTTACTTTTACTCCTAACATGGAAGCAATTTCCATAAGCTTTGATGCTGAAAAGAAATGAAGCTTTTTACCTTCCGATTTATTAAATTCAAAACGTGTTGATATGAACTCTGTCAATCTTGTTTTTTTGTGTTCTTTTTCCATGTCTTTATTTCCATCCCTTATCAAAACGATGCCTCCCTTGTTTAATTTATCTATGCATCTTTTCAGTACCTGAAATTGCTTGTCATCCGGTAAATAATGCAGCACATCACTCAGAATAAATACATCGTAATTTTCAAATTCAAATTCTGTAATATCCTGGTGAGAAAAATTGATATTAGGTTGTTTTGACATGCAGTTTGCGGCGATTTCAATTTTTTCCTCATCGAAATCAATACCCAAAATATTTCTTTCCGGGGAAATTGTTCCCAATACCATGGACAAATAACCATAGCCGCACCCGATATCCATAATTTTTACTTTTCGCGGAATAATTTCATTGTATATCTGGTAATTGTTTTCCAGTTTTAATTTTATGCGCGTGTACCATTCAAGGACCGGGCCTTTGTAAATATAGTTTTTAACAACGATGTCCCGGATTTGATGGGGATCATTATAAAACTCTTCTATCAGCGATTTATATTCTGCTCTGAAATAGCCGAGAATATTCTTTGTCCTGTCTGAATAATTATCGCCCCATTTCAGATCATCGTGTTTAATTCTTTCAAGGAATTTTGCCGAAATAAGGCTCTTTTTACTCAGGAACTCGCCTTTTGCTACGTAATTGCCGGTGCCATTACTTACAATGGGCAAAATATCCAACTTAAGTTTTTCGGCCAGATAAAAGGCCCCTTTATGAAACCGGTGTATGAACCCGTCGTTTGACCTGGTGCCTTCAGGAAAAACAATGATGGAATAGCCATCATCCACTGCTGGTTTGAGCTTCCCGGCAATAGCATCATACCCTATGGATGCGGGTAAAAATCCGCCTAACTTGACAATAATGCCTATGAACTTTGAATAATAAAACGCATCGTTGGTGATCATGATCACCTTGGGCGAGAACATGAGGAATAACGGAATATCTATGATTGACTGGTGATTTGCTATGATAAGGGCCGGTTTTTTTAAAGTATCCGCATTATAATTAATTATTTTCTTTTTGGCAAAATACATGATGTACATGGTGGATTTGCAAGTAAGTTGTAATGTTTTGTGATAAAGTAAATGCCTTTTCTTTTTTGAAACAGGGAGTATCTTATAAATGGTAAGGCCTAAGAGGCCGGTAATAAAACACCCCGTCAGAAAATAAGAATAACATACTATGCCATATAATAATCCGTAAGCCGTAACCGGAAATTTGCGGAGTTTATTTTTCTTGTAAACAAGCAATCTGAAAAGCGCGGGAGCAATGGTATAAGACAGGAATACCACAGAAAGCATCCCGATGATGGTGAGCAAGGCAATGGACCGCAGGGCAGGGTGTTTGGCAAAGATCAAAACACCGATGCCGACAAACATTGTTAATGCCGATAGAAATACCGCTGTTTTGTATGAGTCCAGCAGGTTTACGCCTTTTTTATATTTCTGCAGCAAGCCGTCCATGATAAAGATGCTGTAATCATCGCCCAGCCCGAAAATAAAAGCAGAGATTATGATACTGAAAATATTAAATTTTACATCAAGCAGGCTCATAATGCCGAGTATCCATACCCAGCTGATCAGCATGGGGACAAAAGCGACCACCGCCAGTTCTATCCGGCCATATGACATTAAAAGAAAAATGAAAACAAGTAACGATGAAATAAGAAGTATTGTGTTAAAATCCTTGTTGATGATATTGATAAAATGCAACAACATATTATTTGTCTCAAATACAACAGTATTCTCGTTTTCAGGAATAGCGGCGATAACTTCGTCGCGTTTCTGCGGATTAAATTTGAGCAGGGTGATCACGTAACTGTTATTTTCATCCTGTTTGATGAACTGTTTGGCGTACTGGTTCTTTAGAAATTCAAAATCTTTGCTGTTAATTCCCGTATATTTTCTGTCGAGGATCGCAAAAAAATCAGTAAAGGCATCTTCACGGAAGTTTAATTTTTGGCCGCTTGCTAACAAGTATTTTTTTATGTTTTGTATGCGTTCCTCATTCCAGAATGATTCCCACAGGCCGATCTTAACCTGCTGCATCGAATCAGAGAGCAGCACCGATGAGACTCCCAAAACCTGGTTAACATATTTTTTTTGTTGCAATTCACTGATTTTATAGCTCAGTTTTTCGTTATTTCTCAGTGCTTGGTTCAGGTCTTTTGCCTTGCTGACAACAAAAACCTTGCGGGATGAACTGTCGGAAATGTTGTTCAGCGTTTGTTCTGCTTGATTCAATTTTTCTGAAGTATATCCCAGCTTATTCATATCGGTCTCGAAACTGACTTTTCGTGCCATCACAAATAAAAATACCGTTAGTATAATAATAGCTCCAATTATGTAGGGATTTCTTTCAAACTGATAGGCGGTGATGCGGTCAATGATGTTGGGTTTATAAGGCGAATTCTGTCCGGTACGGCCCTTTTTCACCATGAATGGCAGAAAGATCAGCGTAAACAGGACAGCCCCCACCAGGCATAAGGCGGAGGCCAGCCCGAAATCTTTCAGTACCTCTGACCTGACCAGCAGCAGCCCTAAAAAGGCACCGATGGTGGTAATACTACCCAGGGTCAGTGGTAACGATAATTCCCGGATCACTTGCCTGACCGAATGTACATGCCGGTAATGCGAATAGAAATGTATAGAATAATTCATGGCAACCCCAAGAATTATCGAGCCTGCACCGATTGCGATCAGCGAAATGTTAGGACTGACAAGTGATATAACAGCCAGGGAAAACAGCGCCCCGAATACGACCGGCAGCAACAACATGAATATGGTGCTTTTATTTCTGAAGAATATGCCGAAAAAGATAAATAAAACAAATATGGCAATACCCATAGTGATCATAAAATCCTTTTTCAGTTGTCTGGAGTTGCCTACAGATGCCGCTACTGTGCCGTAATATTGAATATTTACTGAACTTTTACCGATCTTTTTCAGATTTTCATCTACGATCTTATCAAGCTCCTTTATTAGCCTGGTATTATTAAAGCTCTCATTGGCAGGATAGGCTGAACTGATAAACATCAGCAGGTTGCGGTTGTCTTTTGAGAAAATACAGTTTTTATAAATCTTATAGCCATTGCCTACTCCCGACAAGCCAATTTTTTGCAGGGCGTATTTGCTGATATTCAAAGGATCTCTTACGATAAACTTCTTCATGAACATGCCCGCCGGAGAAATAAGCATTTTATACTCACTGTTCAATAAAGAATCCACATGCGAAGGGTCAATCATCTTCTCTAAAAGAATATAATCTTCTGCGTTCAGAAAAAAAGGAAGATTTTCTGAAAATACGTCAAAAGATTCTGACATTTTTTCTTCGTCAATTTTGAAGGTCACATCCTTGACAAGTACTGGGACAAGGCGGTTTTCAATGTCCTGTGTGACCATGTCGGCATAAGTAATGAGCTTTTCAGGCTTTGCCTCAGGATCTTCATCACTGATTATTATTCCAAGGTCATCATTGGATTTTATCAGGCTGAACACCTCATTAATATTTTCTACCTCTTTTGTCTTTGGCAAAAAATCCGTGATGTCTTCATTTAATTTTAAACGAAAAGCTAACAGCGTAAACAGGGCAACCAGAAAAAACAAAATCACAAACAACAGAAACTTACGCTTACTGAAAAAATCGAATATTTTTAAAAATACAAAACTCATTCTTGTTTAATACCTCATAATTAATTTTAACCTCATATTATTCATTGCTTATCATCAGTGTCAGGAGTCTTTGTATTTTGATTTTTTTCTGAATATTTTTAAAAGCAGCAAAGTTATTAAACCTGCAGCACCAGATAAGATTATTCCTAAAAAAAAACTGCCAATGCTGTATTGTATCAAATTAATTTTGATGGACTCCAGGGTGATGTCTGACGAATACTCCAATTTTACGGCATCATGCTTATATATAAGCCCTCCCAGTACATAACTTGAATAAATTATCAGGGGAATCAGCGGCAGGACGCTAATGGCCGTGGATACGGCTGTAATAACTTTGTTGAGTCTGAATACCAGGGCCACCAGCAGGGCGATCCATACCTGCCATCCCCAGAAAGGAGTAACGCTGAAAAAAACACCTACCATGACAGACGCGATGATCTTGTAATCTTTTTCGGGACTGTTTACAAATTCTTCCTGAAAAAAATCATGGATTTTTTTTTTATTCAATGCCCTGAGAAATGAAAAAGGTTTCACAAAAAGGAATGCCACAAGGACCAGAATTGTATTCAGTACACTAATTCTGAAGAAATCAACAAATGGCCTGAAATGCGAGATGCGTTCTTTTTTTGGCGGATAATAAACGTCGATGGGTATGGGGATCGTTTTGATGCCTTTCCAGGCTGAGCAGACCAATACTTCAAGTTCAAATTCATATTTGCGTCCAAAAAAACGGCTTTTATATAACAGGGATAAGGGGTATGCCCTATAGCCGGATTGGGTGTCAGGGAGTTTCCGTCCCGTTTCTACAAAAAACCAGAAGTTTGAGAATTTATTGCCAAAACTGTTTTTCCCCGGCATATTTTCCTGTTTAAGGTTTCTTGAACCAATAATAATAGTTTCAGGTTCTTCTTTGATTTTTTCCAGGAATAAAGGCAGGTCCGAAGGTTTGTGCTGACCGTCGGAATCTATCGTAATACCGTATCTGAATCCTTCTTCATGAGCGTATCTGAGCGCTTTGCGCAGTGCATAGCCCTTGCCCTTGTTTTTTGCATAACTGATAATCCGCAAATGATCGAAACCAGACAATATTTTTTCTGTTTCATCGATGGAACCGTCGTTAACCACGATCACATGATCAGTATAATCAAGCACTCCGGTAATAACCTGTGCGAGCGTGGCAGCATTATTATATGTCGGAATGATCACACAACATTGCAATTCGTCGAACAACTCTTTTATTTGAACTTTATCCGCCATTAATTCTGTTGTATGATCCTTTTCTCACAATAATTAAGATCTTTTACGATTTCATCCCTTTCATGTTTGTTTGGAATTTCTTTTTGAAGAGCGATACTGTAATATTCAGCGGCTATACTAAATTGTTTCTTTTTTCGAAAATAATCTCCTGCACAGCAATAGGATAAAAAGTATTCTTCATTCAAAAGTATAAATTCTTCAATTACGGGCTGCCCGATACGTTGATTTTTTTTGCAGGCCGAAAGTTCTTTCCGGATATCCTTATATCTTTCGTACTTATTGATGCCACCGTTGTCCATGAAAACATCACGTTTTATCACTTCTTCTTCTGAAATTATGTTACAGGAATTTTCAATCACATCAGTCTTGCTGAATATTTCGTCAAGATTATAACAAAGATATTCGCCAAGATTAAAAGGCCCGGCTGCTACCCACATTTTAAGTTCGCCGGGTTTAAATATAATGGAATGATGGCACAGCAACTGGTTTACGGTTAATTCATTTCCATTTCCTATAGGTTTATCTTCTATGCCCAAACGATCACGAAGAATATTCACCGTGGCATCAATGGTTATTTTATTATTTCTGTCGAGCAGCTCCTGAACTCTTTTGTATCGCCACATCGATGCACTATCGTTAATCTGGATGATATTTATTTCGTCATTCTTTAATGCTTCAGACTGAAAATGATTGGTGCAGATCACCTGTTCTGTTTCCGGGTTGAAAACCGCTGTCCGGTAGGGCGTCTTTTCAATGATCAATACCCTGTCGTCAGCACCGGAACTAACCATGAACGACTCGGAAACGGATATACGGCGTTTTTTTGCAATTTCTATGGCTTCTTCAATCGTTGAAGCGTATTGAAGCATCTCCCTCACAAGAATGGTTACCGGGGTAGAGATACCCCCCGGCATTTTTGATTTAGCCGCATTTACTGTGATGGCAATGCCTTTTAAATTCATGCCCGAGGCTGTTCCAACCAGGCCGCCCCAGGTGATCATGGCAAACTTATTTCCCTTGTCCGGTGCATAAAAGGTTATGATCTTTTCTTTACAAAACTCGTCACCGGCATAAAAATCGAAATTACGTGCATGGATAATTTTACCGTCAGGAGTTCTGGAGCCTGAAGCCGTGAACGATGTGCAGCCAACCAGATTCATGTATTGCAGCGCATGTCCGATATCGTGTGCAGCATGGTAATTGAGTATCCGTAAATAATCGGGGCCTACCATCCTGAATTTTTTTGATGCGGAAAGCGATACTCCATAAATCTCAAGATCGTATTCCGGAATTACATGATGTTTTAAATTACGGTTCATCCAGGCAGAAACCATCTTAAGAAAAAAGAGGTAAAATCTGCCGGGAATTCTTCTTTTAATTTCGTCAACAAAGATCTTTTCCTGAGTGTAAATGAGGTTTTTAGCCAATCTGCCATTTATCACACCTCGTTCAAAAGGAGTTCCCTCTACATACATTTCATATAATCCGTGAGAATTCTTGTTCAGCCAATTATTACCTATATGTGACAGGTTTTCAGATATTTGTACGGGTGTATATTCCGGCAGGCCATCTTTGGGGACAAACGGAGGCTTCTTGTTGACGACTATTATATACGCGATAACAATAATTGTAATTATCAGCAAAAGGACAAACAGGATATATAATGCCATTACAAGATAATTATTTCACAAATTTATCGCAATTTTTTAATTTCGTAAGATTCAAAATTCACCTTGTTGGTAAAGCCGGTGGATATTAGCAAACGCTGAGCGCATTTTCTCCATCACATTATCAGTCAATTCCTGATAGGTGGCCCCATAATTTTTACTGCCGTATTCTACCCGGTCAAGGAATTTCACTATCACATCGCCGTTTTTCAAATAAAACCACCTTTTTTTCAAAACATCTTCCGAATAATAGATCACAACAGGCAGAATGTCTATATTAAGTTTTTCTGCAATATAAAAACCACCTTTATGAAGGCGGATAATCTTTTGACCATGACTCAGCCTGCCTTCCGGAAAAACCAAAAGAGGGCAACCCATTTCAACTGGTTTTTTTAGCTCCCGGACCAATTTATCCTTATTCTCGAATATGGAGAAAAAGCCTATATATTTTGTAATAAAAAACCTTGCCCAGGCATTATCATGCCAATTGTTATTAAGAACACGCATTTTGGATGTAAATGCCAATGAAATGGGGACATCGATCATTGACTGGTGGTTACAAACAATCATGGCCGGCTTGTCGAAGGTGTTTTTTTCTCTGTTAATGTATTTTATATGAATATTAAAATGAGTCTTTAAAACTAAACGTGCATAAAATGTCAATAAGCGCGTATAAATATTTCTTGCGGAATTTTTCTGGTCGATGAATGGTATCGGGATTAGAAGCGTAAAAATCTGAGAAGAAACAAAAAAAATAATAAACGAGGCGAGGCCTTTTATTAGAACCAACATATATTTTAACCCTGATCTTGCCATTTTTTTTGAATAGGCAAAAGTAAAGAAAAATCTAAAACAGAGACCCGGACTTTTTCTGGCACAACCGTATCGCCATCCGGCCAAACATGTATTTGAAATACCTGACCGGGCAAAAAACACAATAAAACTAATTCTGTTTTACAGCTTGGTGAACCGCCCGGTAAATACAGGTTCTTTACCACTGAAAAATTTGATCATGTATATACCTTGTTGCAGTCTGCCGATATCAATTTCTGCCTTATCCACACCTACCTCCTTCGAAAACAAATATTTTCCGGTGATATCAAAAAAAACAGCGGATATATTCCCGTGTTTCGAACAGGAGATTGTTAACCTGTCTGAGGCAGGACTGGGATATATACTGATTTTGGTCTGGCTGGTTTCTTCGGAAATATTGCCGGGATTGATTTCGCAGTTTTTAATAAATGTAATTTTACTGGAATTAGTCAGAGAGTCAACAAAACTATTCCATGAAGAAACATTACCTTTAAGAAAATAATCCAGATAAGGTTTTACAAAATTCATAGTGGTTGCCTGCTGTTCTGCGCGGCTCAGGGGAACGCCTCCCGGATTACATGATTCTTCCCCGGTAGTGCATAAGAAATTATAATTGGCGAAATAGCAATGCCCGCCGTCTTTTATACTGATATATATTTTGCAGTTGCCGGCGAGCGAATCATACATAGGTAACTGGTGAGTAGCAGGAGGTGCCACACAGTCCGATTCGCCTGAAATTACGAGTGACGGTATGGTAATGCTTTGGGCCGCATGTATGGAGGATGGTGTGGTATTAGCAGCAGCATAGGTAACCATTACGGTGGGGATAGCATTGCCGGCACATGCAAGAAATGATGATCCGCCACCCATGGAATGGCCCATAACTGCGGATGTTGCAGCTATACTCTGATAAAAAGGAGAGGAAGGATTTGTACCTTCCGATTTGATCTTGTTAATCAGAAAAGCCAGGTCCATACCGAAATCTGAATGGCTTGGCGATCCGCCTTCGGTGGTTGGCAGGGCGACAATATATCCCAGCGGACAGAGTGCATTCCAGATATTTTCGTAGGACGACACCCCCATAAGAAACCCATGTCCGTAAGCAACGACAGGAAATTGTCCGCTTGCCACAGCGACATTATCTCCAGCGGTGGCTGCCGGATAATAGATTTCAGTTTCTATATCCCGGTTGCTGCGTGCGGGATCCTGAAAGGTGATGGTACGGTGTCCAACCTGATATTGCGCATAGGAACCTGAAAAAAACGAAATTAATGTAAGTACAAAAAGAATTCTTTTCATTGTTTTATTATTTTTCGGGTTTCGGAATACATAAAAAAAAGAGGCCGTCAAGCCTCTTTCTTACTATTATTTTGTCACACTTTCGAGCCGTTTCATTATGGAGAAAATAAATATCGCCGCCAGTATACAGACGATGATAAATATGCCCCAAAGCATGTACAGTTCTATTTTTCCCCACATCAGACTGCCGATAAACAAAAACTTGTTGCCCGTTGCTGTTGCCAGTAACCATCCTCCCTGCATTAATCCCTGGAACCTTGGTGGCGCCACTTTTGAAACAAATGACAGACCGATCGGGCTTAAGAAAAGTTCCGCTATGGTAAGCACCAGATATGAGCTCATGAGCCAGTAAGGCGAGACTCGTCCGCTTTCCAATACAGACAGGCCGCCCATGTCCTTGGGAGATACCAGGTTGAGGGATGCGATTAAGACGATCACAAAACCCACGGCGGCGATAATCATTCCAATGCCGATTTTTCGGGGTGATGAAGGCTCTTTTCCTTTCCTGTTCATGGCGGAGAATATTCCCATAACAAGTGGTGTCAAAGCTACGATGAACAAAGGATTGAACGATTGAAAAACTTCAGGTGAAATGGCATTTGAAGGATCATTGTTTTTTGCAAAATAATAACACAAAAATCCGAACACTAAAAACATGGCGGCGCCAACTACTTTGTATAATGCCTTGCGTTTGAAGAATAATAGCACACACCCGGCTATAGCAGCGATCACACATAAAATTGATTCAAGGTTAAAAAATAAATTCGTAAACGGACCAACAGCTTTAACGGTATAGTCGCGTGCAAACATCGTTAATGTGAGGCCGTTCTGATGAAACGACATCCAGAAAAATATCACCACCAGGAAAACTAAGCTTAATGCTATAACCCTGGGCCTTTCATCTTTATTCGAAAGCAGAAAAACCATGGCAACAAACCCTACAAATAGTCCAACAGCAAGGCCTAACTGATAATTAATATCTTTTAAATCTGTAAAGTAATCTGCCACGGTGAAAATGGCAGCAACAGCAATCATCAATACAACGGGAATAATTATGGCTTTTATATTTCCGCTAAAACTCAACCCTGAGGTTGCTTTTGTTCCGGTTTTTGCTTCTTCTTCTGCATATTTCTGTTTTGCCGGAATCAATTTATTAAAGATGAGATAAATGACTAACGACAGTATCATTGCGCCGGCAGCACATGCAAATGCATAATTGAATCCGGTCGAAAATACATTTATATAATCGGTTGCAAAAGCAGACAGGTCTGTGGCAGACTTACCTCCGTCAGGCATGATGGATGCATTTGCCAGGTTTTGCAATTGCTCGGTATTTTTTAAAGTGCCGTTTATATACTGATGACATAAGGATGGCAGGTCAGCATTTTCAAGGTAACCATTGGTTTTCAGCCACCAGCCTTTAATACCTTTTGCTACGAAGGGGGCAAAGAAGGCGCCTATATTGATACCCATGTAGAATATCATAAATGCGCTGTCACGGAATTTGCGGTATTTGTCATTATCGTACATTTGTCCGACAACAGCCTGGAGGTTTCCTTTGAATAATCCGTTTCCTAACGCAATAACAAATAATGCAGAAATGGAAACCCATAATTCTGATCCGGGAATCGCAATGAGGCAGTAACCTGCAAACATGATGATCTGCCCTACCAATATTACAGTTTTATACTTTTTTGTCCAGTCGGCAACCATTCCGCCAAGCAGCGCTAAAGCATAAATGGCAAAATAAAACCATGAATAATACGTGCCGGCCGATTCGGCGTCGAGGCCATAACGTGCCTGCAGAAACATAACAAGGATAGCCATCATGGTATAGAAGCCAAAGCGTTCTCCCATGTTCGTAAAGAAAGCTACCAACAATCCTTTCGGGTGATTTTTCATAAAATGCTTAGTTTAAAATTTGAAATGCAAACCTAAGTGAATTTTTTGAAATAGACAAGCATCATTTTTTTATATGTCGCAAAAGCTTCATTTTAAAGAAGATACAGGTTGCCGGGTGTTCCCGCTGTATGTCGAAAATTCGATTTTACTAAATCAGTTTATATCATGCGGTAGTCCCGGCAGAATACCCTTGTTGATGTAAATAGGGCGCACGTATTTCCTGAGTGTTTTGATGTTTAGCCAAAGCCATATACCGGATAATATGGTAATGGTGCCTGAAATCAGCAGCGTATAAGGTATGCCAATCCCGCTGGCCAGCGTTCCTGACAGGAGGTTGCCAATCGGAGTTGTCCCCATCAGTGCCATGGCGTAAAAACTCATCACCCGGCCCCGTTTATCATCATCGGCAATGGTCTGAAGCATCGTATTTATTGACGATAATGAAAGAACCATGGTAAGCCCGCTGAAGAAAAAAATCATCATTGAAAACCAGGTTACCTGCGAAAAAGAGGCTAAGGTCAAAGCCAGGCCATAAACCCCGATACTTATGGAAATTATTCTGGCAAGCCCCAGCACTGTTCTGCGTGAGGCCATATACAGCGCGCCACACAATGCCCCGGCGCCCAGAGCTGACATCAGGTACCCCAGGGTATCGGCACTGCCATGAAGAATTTCTTTGGCATAGGCCGGTAAAAGCACCACCACCGGCAGGCCAATCAGGCTTAACACAGCCAGCATGGTAATTAAGGTGCGTATAGGCATGGAGTGGAAGGTATAATGGAAACCTTCCGAGAAACTCTTTTTAAATTTTCCTGTATGGGTGGACTGTTGTTTTACCGGGATTTTAATTTGCGTTAGCGCAGCAATCACGGCCACAAAACTCAGGGCATTCAACAGAAAGCAGATGCCTTCACCAACAGCGGCAATGGTGATTCCGGCAATAGCGGGGCCTATTAAACGCCCGGCGTTGAAAATGGCTGAATTCAATGCGATGGCATTCCCCAGGTCTTCGGGGTCATCAATCAGGTCAATGACCAGTGATTGCCGGGACGGTGTGTCAAAAGCGCTGATAATGCCAAAAACGATACTTAAAGTTACGATATGCCATACCTGAATCGTGTTTGTCAGTACCAATACAGCCATGGTCAAAGCGTGGAGCATAAAAAATACCTGGGCGAGTTTCATGATTTTAAGTCTGTCATATCTGTCGCTGATCACTCCTGCAAAAGGTGAAAGGATAAAGCTGGGGATCTGACCGGTAAATCCCACCAAACCTAAAAGAAATACCGATCCCGAAAGCCGGTAAACCAGCCAGCTTAATGCAATATTCTGCATCCACGTACCAATCAATGAAACACCCTGGCCTGTAAAATATAGCCGGTAGTTTCTCGAATGGAGCGACGAAAATATGTTCTTTATCGCTGTATAACCTTTCGGAATATACCTGTTATGCGTCATGGCTGATCATAATTTAATGTAAGGGGTTTAAGAGTTCTTACATTTTATTAGTATCGCAAAGTTCTGAATTAATTTTTAGTTGATAAAAATTAGTTCACACTATTGCCTTAGCAGGTGACGGAGCGCGATCACCGGATGATACAAAATCATCCTTGGCCCTGAATAGCGCATTACGCTTCTGATTTCTTCACGTTTGTTATTTCTGAAGCAATGTGTCTGACATGTTGAACATTTCGGTTTATCCGGCAGGTGCGGACATTTGTCTATGCGTGTAAAGGCATAGTTTATTAGTTCGCGGCAGTTTTCACAAAGGCCATCACTGTAATGGTTTTTCCGGCAATACATGCTGATCATCAGCCGCAACACTTTCTTTTCGCGTTCTGTCGTTCCCATTTTTTATTAGGATATTTATTTTTTACAATATTTATACAGAACATTGTATGACTCCTTTATCCCCAGTTCTCCGGCTTTGCTGATATCTTCACACCCTTTTTCTTCATTGCCCAGGTACAGGTACAATAATCCTCGGTTAAAATAGGCTTCAGCAAAAGAATTGTTGTAGAAAATACATACAGAATAATCAAGAATGGCACTGCTGAATTCATTCAGAATGCCTTTGACATAAGCACGATTGAAATACGCATAGCTGAACCTGGCGTTTTTTGTAATGGCGGCAGAATAATCCTCTATTGCCTGATAGTAATAATCATTATTATCTAACGGATCATTGCCAGGAAGCAACGGATAGCTTTTTTGGCCGGCATCATGGTTTTGTCCGAGGTCAAAATGGATGTTTCCTTTGATAAACCAGGCCAGATAGGCAAAAGCGGAGGTGTCGTTTATTTTATTTATAAGCTGCAGCGCTTCATCGTAATTATACAATAACCCTGATACCAGGCTTCTCCAGATGATGAGCCGTTCGCTGTTATTCTCAGAGGTTATGGTATCAACCCTGTTGCGCTCTTCAATAAGCTTTTCAGCGCTGAGCTGGTTGTTTTGATGGCTGAATTCCAGTTTGTAAATAGCTCCACCGATCGGGTTGATGCTTGCTAACTGTGCATTGAAGTTTGCCGGTGTATTCGTTTCGCTGCTCTCTGATATGGTCAGATGATAAAGCGGTTTTATGATTATTTCGTACGACTTGTACTGTATCTTTCCGCTGGAAGTGTCTGCATTTTCCACCTCAGTTCTGAATTCGAACAGGCGTTTGAACGAAGCGGTTTGTTCTTCGCTGTAAAGCGTAGAATCACTGCTGTTCATGAGTTGTTCAGCCATTTTTTTATCGCTGAGGTAGGCCTGGTAATTGTTGAGCTCGCGGTACAGCATTGAACGCATGTAGTAAGCATGGTAAAACATCGGGAACAGGCTGATAACGGTAGAGTAATCATCAATGGCGCCTCCTAAGTCATGCTGTTGCTGCCTGATCTCGGCACGGTAAAAATAAGCGAACAGGTTTTTCGGGTTGAGCCTGATCACGTTTGTATAATCTGCTGACGCTTCCGTAAAATGTTCATTTTCGGCATACAGGGCGGCCCGGTTAAAATAGCATTCGGAATTGTATGGGTTGAGTTCAATAACTTTTGTATAGTGGCTCAGGGCTTTTTTATAATCTTTTTTATCATGGTAATAAAGGGCAAGATTGTAATAGGCTGCAATGTTTCCGGAATCTTTACCTATAATAAATTCAAAATCATTTTTAGCTCCAAGCGTATCCTGCATGACGATTTTAATGTGCCCCCGCAGCAGATATAATTCATAAAACACAGGTTTCATGTCTATTGCCTTGTTGCAGTCCTCAAGGGCTTTTTCATATTTTTTTGTGTTGAGCCATAGCACACTTCTGTTGTAGTAGGCATTCACATTTGAACTGTTCATACGGATACTTGTGCTCAAATCCTCATATGCTCCAAGGGTGTCCCATATCATGGTTTTTACATAACCGCGGGCATTGAAATAGTCAGAGTTGGTGGCGTTGATCTCTATAGCCTTATCCAGGTTTTTCAATGCATCGTAATAGTCTTTTTTTTCCGCCTTGATGACTCCGAGATAATAATATCCTGCGCTGTATCCATGATGAATCGTAACAGTCTGCGTGAAATCCGATTCTGCACCGAGAAAATCACCCAGTTGCATTTTTGAAAAACCCCTGAAAAAATAGGCAAGATGGTTTTCCCGGCTTACTTCAATGACTTTGTTGAAGATGGAAATAGCCTCGGTATAATTATTCTTTTGAATTTCCTGCTGGCCTTTTTCCAGGTAATAAGCCGTATTCAACTGGGCTTTTGTTGTGAAAGCAAGTGACAAAATAAGCAGAAATAGCAGGGTAGTGCAGTATTTAGTCCGGAAATTCACGAAAAGCATAGTTTTGTTTCAGAAGTATAGAATATTTAGTCAAATTTCGCTGATAAAAAAACCTTAATTAATGGAAATTATTGTTGGCCTCCATCAATTTTGCCGGAATGTTTTCCCCCTTTTGTCCCATGTAGAAGCCTAAATATTACCTGTTAACACAATACGTCAAACGGGCTTCTTAAAACTTGAACCTCACCTGTGCCTTGATCTCAGACTGTTTGTTGCCGTTGATTTCGTTCAGTCCAGAACTGATAACACTTCTGCTATTATAAAATGTCTGTGCAAAACGCAGCCAGATATCAATGTTTCTGCTGATCTTGTATTTCAGCATCACGTAATAGCGGATACCTTTATCGTAAAACATAGGAATGGAGTATGCGTACAATACATCATTCTCGTAAGTGTACATGCGCGAGTCGTATGATTTTGTGTCGAACAGTGCGAAGCGGAACGAAGCAGCCAATGGAAAGGTGATCGACTTATAACGTATGTCCTGGTATAACAGATACCCGTATTCAGGCTCAGTGGTATTGTTTTTATATCGCGAAACTTCAACCCTGTTGGAAAAAGTGAATGAAGAAGAAACAGGGTAAGAAATATGGAAACGATAGTTCTGACGGGTATAAGGTACGTTATAATCTATGGCTGCCTCTTCGTCGTCGCTGTTACTGACTTTGTTCTCATATTTATAGCGTAGGTTGATGGTGATTTTTTTTGTGGGTTTATACTGTAGCCCGACATTGCAGTCGAACCCATTGGAAGGACTGTTGACCTGATATTTCAGCCAGGAGTATGTATAGAAATCGGCATTTGCATTGATAAGTAACCTGTAATGGGGTTTAATGGATATTCCTGTATAGAATCCGCTTTCATTGTATGGATTGCCGCTTTCGCCGAAAGGCGAAGCGAACAGGGATTGGTAATTCCGCTGGTAATAACGGTATGCCACCACCAACGAAACATAACGGTCGAGACTCACCATGATCCCGTTGAAGGTTGCGATACCGCCCTTCTTGTTGTACTCATTCGAGCTGCGGGAAGTTTCTCCGAATATATTGAAATTACGGAAGATGTAGCTATAGTCAATGCCAATGTTAAAGTTGTCCTGTCCTTTAAAATCAAAAACATTGTAAGGTTTTGGAGTTTTTATCAGCTCCGCATCGAGATGCAGGCCATAAGCGGTAATGCCGATATTAAGCGACCTTGTTTTATAGGCGAGGTGTCCGCCATAAACCTGTTGGTTGATGGCATGTTTTTTATCTGCCTTGCTTTGGGTGTTGTGAAGCCCGTCTTCGGTAATCGATGATATGTAGTAATCAGTATTTTCCATGGTGTCGCTGCCATTGATGCTGCCATCGATATTTCTTTTGGAATAAAACCCGGTAAGTTCAAAATTCTTAAACCCGAATGTAACCCCCGCGCCGCGCATAAACCCTGTTTCGTATGCCGAGGAATACGGGCTGATGCCGCGGGCAATTTTCTTTATATTCACCGGCTCGCTTCCTTTCCCAAAACTCAGCCCCGTCCATAGTGTCAGCCCCTGTCCGAACTGTATGTTGAAATCGCCCAGAACGATATTTTTTAATATGCCGATGTTTCTGACGTTGACAAACCCTGAATAATAGTCAAATCCATATGGGTTGGTACCTTTGAAAAACTGCTCCCCGGCATCTTTTTCGGCAGTGAATCCCCACAGCACCTTATTAAAATAATTGTAACGGTATTTTAAATACAACTTATCCGGACTGCCCAGATAATGAGAGCCGGGGATGACGTTGCCCGCTGTATCGGTTTCTTTGATATACCCGTGTTGCTTTTCAAGCACACGCTGGTAACGGATGATCACATCGTGTTTGCCGTATTTGAAAAGATCCTTAAAATTAAAAGCTTGTTTCTCTGATTCCGCACCAATTTTTATATACGGAAGCAGTTGAGTGATGAGTTCCGCGTCAAATCCATTGACAGATTGCAATTCGTAAACCGATAATAACTTCCCGTTTTTCTGAATATGGTTGAGAAGGTTGTTGATCTGGATATCGTTCATGATCTTCAGGGCAGCAAGCTCATCATAACCGGCATTGTTAATATTCACCGGATGTTTTAAAAAATATTCCAGATCAGCAAGCATATCGGTGTAATCTATTTCAGCTTCTGTTTGCTCGCTGTAATTTTCAATTTTTTGCTGGAATTGCTCATCAACAGTGCTGTCCGGTTCGACTTCCTGTGCAAATACCGGCATGCAGCACAAAACAAGCATTACCAACAGAAATACCCGGGAAAAAATCTTTATGTATTGATTAGGCTTTGTCATTTATTTTACTTTTCCTGAAATTAAAGGATGTATGTCGTAAACCAGTGAAGCCTGCGGCGTGAATCCCAGCACCGCATGACGCGAAGCCGAAATGTCAAGTTTGAAATTGTAAAATTCAAATCCCGCACCGAAAGAGTAAACAAAAGGTGTGGTAGCGATGCCAATTCTGATAAATACAGGTTTAACAATATGGTATTCAAGTCCGGTCTTGAAAACAGGTTTAAAGTTGTTGTCTTTTTCGACTTCGGCCGAAAGCACTGCTTTATCAGAAAATGTGTATGCCAATCCGATTTTGAAGATCAGCGGCAGCCTTTCATCATTGTATGAAGCAAGTTTTACCTGGATAGGGTTGAAGATATGAGCGCCGAGTACCAGATTTTTGATAATGACAGCACGAATGCCGGCCTCGAAAGTAACGGCTCCTTTGTTGCCGTAATTTTCTCCTATATGGGTGTAAATGTAATCAAGCTGCAGTCCGGCAGAAATGCGCTGGCCAAAAGCCATGCCATAGGCAAGCCCTATTTTTGTTTCGTTATAATGCTTGTAACCCAGGCTGGATACGTTAAGGCCGAAGACGCCGGCTTTATTAACAGGTATAACCAATGAAAAACACTTTAACCCTAATTCTTTGGTGATGAAACGGTTTTCGTAATAAATACCGGCTGCAATTTTATCGTAGTAAGCCATGCCGGCCTGGTTGTTCTGTGCAGCCCAGAAATCAGTGAACGTTACCGATGCGTGGCCCATGGCTCCTGAACGCGCTCCTATAGGGACATTTTCTTTTTGTGCAGATACGCTGATCGATATAATTAAAAGTAATACAGGGAAAAGTATTTTTTTTAACATGAAATCATACTTTATGTGAATATTTTATTTTACTGAGTTCTTCATTTGCTTTGACAATTTTCGCTTTCAGATTTTCTTTAAACACCAGATTTTTTTTCATCAGGGTTTCATCACTGAGAGCAAGAATTTGCAGGGCAAGAATCGCTGCATTCTGCGCACCGTTCAAGGCAACAGAGGCAACAGGAATACCGGGAGGCATCTGTAAAATGGCCAGAATTGAATCTAATCCTTCAAGTGAGGATTTTATAGGTACGCCGATCACAGGAAGGGGTGTCATTGCTGCGATCACACCCGGCAGATGGGCGGCCATGCCGGCTCCGGCAATAATTACTTTGATCCCGCGGTCTTGGGCATTTTTTGCGAAATCAGCCACTTCATCCGGGGTCCGGTGAGCCGACAAGGCATTCATCTCAAAGGGTACCTGCATTTCATCAAGAAATTTTGCGGCAGCTTCCATCACCGGAAGATCAGATGTACTGCCCATGATAATGCTTACTAATGGTTTCATATGAAAAATAATCCTTACAAAGATAAAATAATTATGATATTGTCGAAAAAATAAATGAATTTTGTACTTTAGCGATGTAAAATGTTTTTATGAAAACAATAACTCTTCACGACAAAACTTTTGAATTGTCAATACCGGCTGAGAAAATACAGCAGGCCGTCAGCATTGTTGCAGCACAGATTAATAAAGATTTTACAGGGGGCGAACCGGTATTCCTCATCATACTCAACGGATCTTTTATGTTTGCCGCGGACCTTCTGAAAAAAATTGATTTTAATTGTGAAACCAGTTTTGTGAAACTGGCTTCTTATACCGGCACCGAATCAACGCATGTTGTCAGGGAACTGATAGGCCTGGATGAAAGCATTAAAGGAAGGAAAATCATTATTGTGGAAGATATTATTGATTCTGGGCTCACAATGGAATATTTGTTGAACGAACTGAAAAAGTTTGAACCCGAAGATGTCCGTATTGCGACGTTTTTACTGAAACCCGATGCGCTTTCAAGAGATATTGATATCGACTATATAGGAATAAAGATCCCGAATGATTTTATTGTGGGATATGGATTGGATTATGATGGGCAGGGACGAAATCTGCCTGATATTTATAAAATTTTATCTTAAACTTTTTTTATGCTAAACATTATTTTATTCGGAGCACCGGGAACCGGAAAGGGTACCCAATCAGAAAATATCATCAAAAAATATCAGTTGATACATCTGTCAACCGGTGATATAATGAGGGAAGAGATCAAAAAAGAATCTCAGATAGGGTTGATGGCAAAATCCTTTATTGATAAAGGTTTACTGGTGCCCGACAGTGTCATATTCAAAAATCTCTATTACCGGGCCACCAGTCACAAAAATCCCAAAGGTTTTATTTTTGATGGTTTTCCCCGGACGATTAATCAGGCAGATGTGCTTGATAAGGTATTAAACAAAAAGGAATGTCCGGTTGCTATGGTATTATTTCTGGATGTTACTGAAAAAGAATCTTTCAACCGCATCATGTACCGCAGCCAGCGCTCGGGACGTACTGACGATACCGAAGAGATCATTTGGAAACGTATTGCCGTCTATCACGAACAAACAAAACCCCTGCTGAATTATTATCAGAAACAGAATAAACTGATAACTATCAACGGCATGGGTACTATTGAAGAAGTGTTTGAACTCATCTCCAAAGAAATTGATAAATATATTTAAAATAATTCTGATTACTTCTTTTTTTTGCCTGCTCACTGTATATTGTAAATTGCCAAATACAAAAATCACCGCTTCCACTTTGGAGCTGATAATTGATACGCCAAGGCGGATTGATCACTGATAACTCATAATTGATATGTCCGGTTCTAATTTTATTGACTATATAAAAATTCATTGCTGCTCAGGTAGTGGCGGAAGTGGCTCTGCACACCTGCGGCGCGAAAAATACAAACCCAAAGGCGGCCCCGACGGAGGCGATGGGGGCAGGGGAGGACGTATTATCCTGAAGGGTAACAAACACCTCTGGACTTTGCTACATCTCCGGTATACCCGGCATTTGAATGCAGGCGACGGTGTCAGCGGAAGCAGCAACCAGAGTACCGGCGCCTCCGGTAAAGATATTATTGTAGAAGTTCCCTTAGGCACTGTTGCCCGTGATGCCGAAACCGGCGAGGTGGATTTTGAGATCACCCGTGATGGTGAAACAAAAATATTGCTTGAGGGAGGCCGTGGCGGACTGGGTAATCAGCATTTCAAATCGGCTACCTTTCAGACCCCGCGTTTTGCACAGCCCGGTGAGCCCGGACAGGAAAGAGACAAGATACTTGAACTGAAATTGATGGCCGATGTAGGCTTGGTAGGATTTCCAAATGCCGGTAAATCAACCTTGTTATCTGTTGTTTCCGCCGCAAAACCTAAAATAGCGGATTATCCTTTTACCACACTAGTTCCCAATCTTGGTATTGTCAGCTATCACGAAGACAAATCGTTTGTGATGGCTGATATTCCTGGAATTATCGAGGGCGCCCACGAAGGAAAAGGTATCGGGCTGCGATTCCTGAGGCATATTGAACGGAATTCTATACTGTTGTTCATGGTCCCTGTTGATGCTCCCGATATCAAAAAGGAATATGAGATATTGTTAAACGAGTTAAAACAGTACAACCCGGAATTGCTCGATAAAAACAGGTTGCTTGCTATTACCAAATGCGATATTGTTGATGAAGAGCAAATTAAAAAACTTGGCAAAAAACTTCCTAAAATTCCTTATGTTTTTATTTCTTCGGTGAGTTTGTATGGCATCCCCAAACTCAAAGATATGCTTTGGGAACAACTTAATAAAGAAGCAGTATAGAGAAATATGATCGACAAGCTTATAAACTTTGATGTTCAACTTTTTTTGTTTTTGAACGATCTCCGTAATCCTTTTTTCGATTTTGTTTTCTGGTGGGCAACAAACCCTGTGGTTTGGATGCCTGTCTACATTATCTTACTTTATCTTGTGATAAAGGCCTATCGATGGCAGGCAATTTTTGTCATTGTTTTCACAATTATTACAATAACACTTACCGACCAAAGCTCAGTGCATCTGTTTAAAAATGTGTTTTTGCGCCTGCGTCCATGCCATAATCCGGAAATAATGATGCAGGTACATATTCTGAATGGCTATTGTGGAGGCGATTATGGCTTCGTTTCATCACATGCGGCTAATTATTTCGGAATAGCCACATTTCTATCGGTGATCTTTTACAAGAAAATACGTTTTTTTGTTCCTTTAATTTTCATTTGGGCGGCCATTATTGCCTACAGCCGCTTATACCTTGGGGTGCATTACCCGGCGGATCTTTTTTGCGGGGCTGTTTTAGGTGTTTTTATAGGATTTTTCCTGGGTTTGTTATTCCATATATTCTCTTCAAAAGTGCTTTCCCATAAACAGTTTTTCAGATTGAATTAACCCTAATTACGCATTAGAAATTTCTATTGTGTTATTAGGGTTTAATCTTCGTGCAACTCCGTGTTCTCCGTGTCTCCGTGGTTAAATATTTTGAAACCTTGGAATTTGGATATTGGAATTTGGTCCTTGAAATTTGATCCGCTGCGGCGGATTGGGCCTTGGGTCTTGGGTCTTGGGTCTTGGGTCTTTGACCTCAATAACCGAACTCTTTCCCATAAATCTTGTCGATCACCACCTTGTAGGTGGAAACTTCCCTGACCGCCGGAGCGCCGTATTTAAAATCGCGTCCTGTATATTTTTGCATGATGATATTCAAGGCTTTTATTTTTTCTTCCGGATCATCTATAAATTCAACATGTCCGAACGCCTGCACGCTGCGGTATTTAAGCAGGTAACTACAGGCAACATCCGGGTGCTGGTAAGCTATCTGATGGTCGGTGCTGAAAGTTACGCATACCTTGTTGTTTTTTCGCAAAATATCCATCTTCTTCCCATGCTGACCTGAATGCAGATAAATACATTTGTCCTTATACCCGAAATTGAAGGGTACCACATAGGGCTGGTTGTTTTCATCGGCCATGCCCACAAAGCAGGCATCGCATTTATCCATGATCTTTTCTATCTTCTCAATGTCTTCGTATAAAACTTTTGTTCGCATGATAATAATTATTTGTTTTATTATTATTTCCCTGTGAGCTTATGTTTGTTTTTTAATTCATAAATATTAAAGCCACAGTGTTTAAAAGCCCTGATATTAGTTGTTTTATTGATGTTCTTCAAATACTGATAATTTCTTATTCATTGGCCATTGCAGCAGAGGGTACATCATGTGTAATCCATTGACTGACGCCCATCACAACTCTTTCCCGGTAACGGGGTACTCCGGACAAGCCTGAATATGTCAGATGCTATTTTCATCAGGTATTTAGTAGTATGATTAAAATATCGAAATACATGGAGTCAATCAACACTTGCAAAACAAAAAGGAAATTTACTCGTGAATGCTACCGCATTAAAGTGACAGTGCCGTTGCGCATAATCTCCTTGCCGTCAAATTTGCCTGAGGTGACATAAATGTAATAATATATTCCGTCAGCATTATTGCCTCCGTCCCATTCGCCGCCGATTTCATTCCATGAGAATATCTTTTTTCCCCAACGGTTGTAGATTGTCATTTCTTCACTTTTAATACTTTCAGGTTTTACATCGACCTTAAATGTTTCATTTACCCCATCCCCGTTAGGTGTGAAAATGTTAGGTATGTTTACGATGGGGGGTAAAAATACCCAGACTTTCATTTCCATCGAATCTTTGCAATCATCCGGATCACCGGTGCTGATAACAAGCCAGACAGTATATTCTCCTCCAGAGGCATACTGATGAGTCGGGTTTGTGAAAGTTGACGTGGTGCCATCACCAAAATCCCAGTTATATTCAAAGGCTCCGTTGCCGGTAAAAGTAAAGTCAAAGACGTTATCTATCAAAATTGAATCATTAGGGCTTACAATAAATCCTACATGAATGGGGGATTCCGTAAGAATGGGAATGGTGTGGGTCAGGGTGCAGTTGTTCGAATCGGTAACGGTTACAGAATAATTGCCGGCAGCAAGGTTGGTCAGGTCGGGTGTCTGCAGTGGTGAGCCTGTCCAATGATACTGATAGGGCGGGATTCCACCGCTTACGGTGATACTTATGGCCCCGTCATTATTATATAAACAACTTTCATTTTCAAAAGTTACCACTACTGAAAGTGAATCAGGCTGATTAATAATAAGTGTGTCGTAAGTCATACAGCCAATGTTATCAGTAATGGTCACATAGTAAACTCCCGGAGGAAGATTGCTTGCCGTGGGTGTTGTTTGTGAAGGACTGGTGCTCCATAAATATGAATATGGGGTTGATCCTCCGACAGGATATACTGTAGCAGTCCCGTTATTTTCACCATAGCATATCACATTGGTATATTCTGACGGATCTGTGCTGATATCACTGACCATCGCGTTGTTTAAAGTTTGTGTGGATGCGCAGTTGTTGGCAGTAACTGTTAGCGTAATATTATAATTTCCTGGCGATGTCCATGTTACCTGATGTGGCCCTTGTCCTGCACCAGGGTTGGCAGTTCCTCCGGAAAAATTCCAGTTATAAGTAGCGTTTGCATCGGCTGTCCCGGTATAGGTAATAGTGGCGGTATTATCATCACAGTTTGGCGAAGATACCGTGAAATCGGAAGTGGGATAAGGGTTTACTTTTACAGTTACTTCATCTGTCGCGGGGCAGTTCGTGTTCGAACTCGTACCGGTGAGCGTATAAGTTGTGGTTACGCTGGGCGTTGCTACAGGGTTGGCAATAGCTGTATCGGAAAGTCCTGTAGATGGTGACCATGAATAGGTTAAAGCTCCTGTACCTTGTAAAGTCGTACTCTGGCCCGTACAAATGGAAACATCCGGTCCTGCATTTAATGCTGAGGAAACACCGGCGCCGGCAGAAATAATATAATCACATACACAGCCCGCGTTACCGTCGATCATAAGATAATAGGTCTGTCCCACGATAAGCCCTGTAGACGTAACAGTACCGCTCACCACGGAAGCCGGGTTCCAGCAGTTGGAAACAGCAGTGAAATTGTAGCAGTCTGTAGTGGTATAAACCTGCATTTGAATACCGGCAGTGGTTGAACAATTCGAGACAAAAACGTTTAGTACAGAAGTCGTGGAATCAGCGACAAAAGAGAGCCAGGAGTTATTTTCTATTGAGCCACAGAACACGTTTCCCAAAGGAGTATTGTCTTCATCAGCGGGGTTTGTCGGGCTGACCGTTGGCGTGTAGGTGGCACTGGTATTGCCGCAGTATCCGTTCAGGTTACAGATAGGAACTGCCGTTGAACAATAATCTCCCGCTACCGGGTTTGATGCACATGCAGGTGGCCCTGTTACACTATAAACACAAAGGCCAAATGTTCCATAAGTTCCGCCCCCATATTCCCAAAACCGTATAAAAATGGTTGTCCCGGGTGTAAGGCCCCAACGATAGATCATTGGCATGGACCCGTTAGGGCTGTCGTTATCATCACATTCAATCAGGGTTAATGCTCCGCAACTTCCCGAGTAGATAGCCATACCACCATTGGTGATGACACCCGTCTGTGTGTCAAAGCATAAGGCTCCGCTGGCAGGTACAACCACTTTAAACCAGACATCAGCAGCCGCGGTAGTATAGCTTGCACAAGCAGGCAAAGGAGCGGTTGCAGAATAGGTGGCCCCGGTATTGGTATAGGTGGTGTATGAACATGAGGTTCCGACAGTAACCCCGATAGCTCCGCTGCATTCATCATTTACTGGCTGGGCTTTTGCAACACTATATGAGACCAACATCAATACTAACAGTAAAAGGATTTGAATCGGTTTGTGGAAATTTATTGTCCTGAAATTTTTCATAAATTTTTTATAAAAATTGTTATTTTATTTGCTTTCCAGTGGGTCAATTTGTTCAACAAAAATCTCGTTGCCGATTTGTTTCCAGGTGGAACGGATGTGCTCATTTATTTTGTCTGTATTTCTCACATCTTTAATTTCAACTTTACAGATCCCATCCGAAAAATTTGTTTTGGCTGAAACAACCAGCCCTGTTTTTATTAATACTTCATCAATAAGAGCGGCGTCTTCCGGTTTGTTCAACCCGCTGATTCTGAAATATACCACAACAGCTTCCGAAACATAATGATTGTTGTTAAAAGTGTTATCATTAACTTGTGCAAACGCTGTCGAACTAAGGACAAGGGAAAATAAAATCAAAACAATACAGAAGAATGACTTTTTCATACCAGTATTTTTTAAAATGGTTATGGTTCAACGTAAATTAGACAAAAATTAAGTACAAATAGTTGCTTGACAAATTTAGTTTTAATTATTATCAATTAGTTTAAGATATTAATAATTATATAAATATATTTTGAGAATAATAAATAATCATGTTTATTACTCAATACACCTACGATTCGATTTGTAGTAAAAGTTATTAAAGGATGCTATTAGGACCATTATCTGACTAAAGTAACAGTTCCTTTAAGTTTATATTCTTCTCCGGCCAGGCTTTGATATTTAAGTAGATACAAATAAACCCCTAGCTCACAGTCTTTGCCTTTATTTTTTCCATCCCAGCCTTGCTCATAATCTTCGGTATAAAATTGTTCCCTGCCCCAGCGGTCAAAAATATATAATCGGTAATAATCCTTATCTACCCCGGTAATTACAGGTTTCCATACATCATTCCATATGTCGCTGTTCGGTGTAAAAGCATTTGGAATAAAAACAACTATCTGTTGCAGTATTGTTACCGGTTTTTCTGCAGTATCTGAGCAGTTGTGGCTGCTGGTAACAATGAGTTGCACGTGGAAAGTCCCTGAATCAGTATAGATATGATAGGGGTTCTGAAGATCTGAAAGATTCTCATTATACGAAGCAGGATCACCAAAAATCCATGACCAGTAATTTGCACCCATAGAAAGATCAAAAAAGTTAATCATAGGATTATCTGTCCAGGCAGTAAGCGGCGTATAATAAAAATCGGCGGTAGGAGTTATATAAACTTCCAGGGGTTGACTGTCACTAACGTCGCAGCCATTGATATCCACAGCATTGAAATTTACAACGTAGTTTCCTTCATGTTGGTAAAAATGGCTGGGGAATTTTTCTGTCGAGATGTTATCATTACTGTAATAATCACCAAAATCCCAATGCCAGGAAGAGTCACTGACCAGGTTCGACGGTGAAAAATTCATCGTAATATTAACAGGATTGCATCCCCACGGCGGGGTGGCCGTGATACTTACCAAAGAATTATCGTAGATATTTATTGTGGACGTTGTGGAACCACTGCATCCATTTGCATTCGTACCGGTGACCGTATAAATAATGCTTGTCGGAGGCGTGGCAATAACCACAGGGCCGGAAGTGACATTTAATCCCAGTTGGGGCGCCCATGAATAAAAGTAATCTGCACCACTGGCTGTGATCGTAATATTATCTTCAGGACAGATGGACGCATATGCCGGGGTCGCCGTGATAAAAATCCCGGCATCAATAACAATGGTCTGGGTTATGGAGTCTGTACATCCGGTATTGGGATCGGTATAAATGTATTTTATGACATGAGTTCCAACGCCGGCGATAAAGGGATCAAGACTGTCATTGGTAACACCCGGGCCGTAATAGGTGCCTCCGGCAGGTGTGGCTTGGTTTAATGGCAATACAGGCGAACTGGGGCATATTAAGGGTAAAGGTCCGAAACTTAATACCGGTAACGGGTTTACAGTAATTATATACGTAGAAGGAATGCCGGTGCAATTATTCGCTGAAGGAGTAACTGATATTGTTGCTATTTGTGGAACAATGCCTGTATTAATTGATGTAAATGAAGGTGGGTTGCCTGTGCCGCTTGCTGCCAGGCCAATAGTCGGATTTGAATTTGTCCAGGAAAAAGTAGTTCCGGGTGTCGGACTGGAGAATGTATCTCCCGGAACGACTATGGCCGGACAAACCGTAATATCTGCCGGAACAAGCACGGTTGGTGTCGGATTTACTGTAATAGTATATGTTGATGCAGGTCCGACACAAGTGTTGGCAGTAGGTACAACTGAGATAGTGGCAGTGATCGTAGTGCTTCCGGTATTGGATGCAGTAAACCCGGCAATGTCGCCTGTGCCACTTGCTGCAAGACCTATGCTTGTGTTTGAATTTGTCCAGGCGTAGGTAGTTCCGTTTGTGGGGCTTGTAAAGATGGCGGCGGGAATGTTAAACCCGTTGCATATTACCACATCAGACGGTACATTAACTGTAGGCGTTGGATTAACAGTAATATTATATGTTGAACTATTTCCTACACAGTTGTTTGCAGTAGGAGTTACCGTAATAGTTGCAGATATCGGGCTTGTTCCGGTATTGGTAGCCGTAAACGATGGGATGTTGCCGGAGCCGCTGGCGGCTAAGCCTATTGCTGTATTGGAATTTGTCCAGGTAAAAGTAGCTCCTGGTGTTACGCTAGTAAAGGTACTTGCCGGAACAACGCCGTTGTTGCAAACGGTAATATTAGCCGGAACAGACACAGCCGGAATCGGATGTATTGTTATGTTATATGGCGTTGGTAAACTCACACAATTGCTGACAGTAGCTGTAACCGTAATGGTAGTATATGTCGGAAAACTACCATTATTGATAGCTGTGAACGAAGGAACATCACCGGTTCCGCTGGCGGCCAACCCAACGGAAGTATTTGAATTTGTCCACGTAAATGTGCCTCCCGCCGGTGTGCTCGTAAAGTTTGTGGCAGGTATAACCGCATTATTACAAACGATAATAGGGGCAGGAACGGTAACTGTAGGCACCGGGTTTGTTGTGATGGTGTATGTCCCCGTGGCCTGGCAGTTATTTGCATCGGTAACTGTAACACTGTAAGTGCCTGAAGCAAGGCCGGTAAGGGATGGCGTGTTTTGTCCTCCGCCCCATGCAATGGTTATTGGATTTGATCCCCCATTAATGGTCAGGGTAATAGAACCATTGTTTTGTCCCGCGCATGTTTCGTTCTCGACAACGGCTGTAAGGCTAATTGGAGCCGAGGTAACTGAAGATGTAACGACCCATTCTGTAACCGTTGATGATGTGCAGCATTCCCATGGGGGGCATGAACATTGATTATATTCATTGCAATAGTGGACGCAACAAGGGTCGGAAATATATGAAGAAGGGCACGAAGATGCTCCCGGTACATTGTTACAACACCATGCATAGCTGTTTCCACCGCATGAAGTGTAGATGGGCCCCGTTCCCTGATAAAGTTGTTCTGTCCATTGACAGCAATCTCCATAAAAAGTCTGGAATTGCTGCATGGCAATATAACCGGAAGGAGGTGTTCCCACAGACGGGCACGCTACTTTGGCTCCTTTGTGTAAATCTTTTAATCCAAGATCCGTATTGTCAATTGTTATGGTATTTGAAGTCTTATTAGAAACGTTTTGCCCCGGATCATCAATCCTTAAAACTTGTGATAGATAAACACTATTTGAAAAAGTTATCATTTTTACTCGATACCACTTGTTATTAATGAGATTCGGATCGGTCACAATATCGTTATAAATAAATCTGACATTCCCATGTTCTGTTGACATTAATACCTGATTGTTGTAATTGATTTCCTTTGGATAATTGTAAATATGAATATCTATCAGGTTAGAAATTGTCGCGCTGGAACAGCCGGTGAAGTTTTTCCCATCGGTGCTTGTTTCTACAACGACCTCTCTGATATTGTTTCCGTCAAAATTTTCCCAAACCAGATGTGCAATCGAATCCTGAAAAACTCCGACGACAAAAAATACGTTCACATTCTTGGACTCAATCCCGTTAGTTGATTCGGTAACCTGAAAAGTGGCATAGTTTTGGGCGAAATTTACCTGTTGCATTATCAACAGAAAAAACATAAAGAAGAGTAAATTTTTATATCGTAACATAACATTGGGTTTTATCATATAATATAACGAAAAAGATTTTTTTTTACTGGTAAAGTATCCGAATAATTTTCATTTTAATCAGAATTTTTCATTTTATTTGTGTAAAAATACACAAATAGTTTTGTTCTTTTACATTTTAATAAAAAAATGATTAACACAATTGTCACCTTTTTAAAGGATTTATCTGTAAATAATAACAGGGAATGGTTTGCTGAAAATAAATTTAGATACGAAGCCTCCCGTAGTGCTTTTATTAGCTTAGTAACATCATTGCATAAAGAAATATCCGTTTTTGATGAAAATATCAGGATACTTGATCCGAAAGAATGTATTTTCAGGATATTCAGGGATGTGAGGTTTTCTAAAGATAAATCCCCATATAAAACTAACTTCGGGGCTTACATGAATTTAAACGGCAAGAAAGTCAATAATGCCGGTTATTATTTTCATCTTGAACCGGGAAATTCTTTTCTGTGCGGGGGAATATATATGCCACAACCATCAGTGTTAAAGTTGCTGAGGCAGGATGTGTATTACAATTTTGATGAGTTTAATAGGATAATTTCAGAAAAGAAATTCAAAGATTATTTTGGAGATGTATCAGGATCTAAATTACAAAGACTGCCGCCTGAGTTTCCAAAGGAGTTCAGAGGAGCGGAATATCTTAAATTAAAAGATTATCTTGCCATGCATCCTTATGATCCTGAACAATTCAATGAAAAGGAATTAATAGCTTATGTTGCAAAGGTATTCAGGGCGATGAAACCCCTGAATGATTTTTTAAACCGGGCAGTATCTTTCTGAAAAAATCCCTTTTGTCAAAAAAAATATCTTATTTTGCTGAAAAAAATGCAAAAAGGAATTTGTCTTTTAAGTGTTGTTCCCATTCGCTCTGAGCCTTCGGATGTCTCCGAAATCGTGTCGCAGTTATTGTTCGGCGAAATGTTCCAGGTGGCTGAAACAATGAACTCCTGGCTGAAAATTGTCACCGTGTTTGATGCTTATGAAGGATGGATCGACGCAAAACAATGTTGTTTTCTGACCGAAGATGAATTCCAAAGGTTGAATAATGATAATACATCTGTCGTTACCGACGTCGTACAATTGATATGCAATACAACCCTGAATTTATATTTTCCCATAGTCATGGGCAGCAGTTTGCCTGCTATTGTGGGAAAAAATATGACAATCGCCGGAAATGATTACGTCTTTGACGCGGAATATACAAGGTCACCGGAAAAATTAAACGGTGCGATGATCACAGAGTATACCATGCAATATTTAAATTCGCCGTATTTGTGGGGAGGGAGATCTCCTTTTGGAATTGACTGCTCCGGCTTTACACAGATCATCATGAAGTTAAGCGGTGTGCGTATTGCCCGCGATGCTGCACAACAGGCCCTGCAGGGAAAACCCGTTGATTTTGTTTCAGAAGCGATGCCCGGCGATCTTGCTTATTTTGAAAATTCCGAAAACAACATCATTCACACCGGAATTATTTTATTTAATCAAAAAATAATTCATGCTTCAGGGAAAGTACGTATCGACGAAATTGACCATGAAGGGATTTTTAATAATGACCTTCATAGTTATACTCATAAATTGAGGTGTATAAGGCGTTTTGTATAATCAGGGATCACTGGCATAAAAATTGACACAAAATGCAAGAGGTAATCCAATAATGAAAAAAGTAATTATTCTGATATTGATGACTTTGATGAGCAGCACTTTTACTGTTCATGCCCAGGATACCAGCAGCTTTGTTACACGTGCTATTGTTATCAATGGAGATACGCTTCCCGTTATGGCTTTGGAAGAAGTAAAAATTTTCGGCCCGGTAATTTTTGCAAGTAAATATGAGGCTTTGCGTTTTTCGAAACTGGTTTTTCACGTTAAAAAAGTTTACCCCTATGCAAAAATTGTTTCGGTAAAGGTTCAGGAATTTAATTACATCATCAGCAAAGCTCCGACCAGAAAAGAAAAGAAACAGTTGATGAAACAGGCCGAGGAGGAACTGAAAGCGCAGTTTGAAGATGATATAAAAAATATGACCTCGACACAGGGCGAAATACTTATTAAGCTGGTCGACCGAGAAACAGGATCCTCATCTTACGATATCATCAAAGAATTTCGTGGCAGCCTTGTGGCCTCGTTATACCAGACTTTCGGGCGTTTTTTTGGCTATAACCTTAAGTCGACTTACGATCCGTTTGGGGCTGACAAAGATATTGAACAAATTGTTATCATGATTGAGAACGGAGAATTGTAACTATTTCCCACGCCCCTGCATGATGATAAGTGCCGTGTAAATTAATATTTTAAAATCCACCGCAAGCGACATGTTTTCGATGTATAAAACGTCAAATTTCAGGCGTTCCACCATCTGATCAACGGTTTCGGCGTATCCGTATTTTACTTGTCCCCACGATGTTATTCCGGGCTTGACTTTGTGCAGCAGTTTGTAATGGGGCGCTTTTTGAACGATCTGGTTGATATAATACAGCCTTTCAGGCCGAGGGCCTACTATAGACATGTCGCCCTTCAGGACATTATAAAACTGAGGGATCTCATCAAGGCGAACTTTTCTCATAAAACGGCCAAAGGGTGTAATACGCTGATCGTTCTTGCTCGAGAGTTGCGGCCCGTTTCTTTCCGCATCTGTGTGCATAGAGCGGAATTTATACATAGTAAAAGGTTTCCCGTGCAGGCCGATGCGTTCGTGTGAGTAAAAAACAGGGCCTTTGGATGATAGTTTAACGCCCAGGGCAACAATCAAATAGACAGGCAGCAGAAGTATCATGGCGAACAGTGATCCCGCTACATCAATAAAACGTTTGATATAAAGTTGCCATGCAGGCATTAGTTCCGGGGATATTTGTATCAGCGGCGCATGAAAGATGGAGGCCATTTTTACACTTCCAAGCAAAAAGTCTTTCAGGTCGGGCGTGATCTTGATTACAACATGGGTGTCTTCAAGCAGCGAAATTATTTGTTCCACAAAAGAGCGTTCGGTCTTATCAATGGCAATGATTACTTCTTCAATTCCGTATTCTGTAATGATGTTTTTTAGATTCTTGTAACAGCCCAGGTGGGGAAGAAATTCTTTCATCGGGTGGTTGTCGCCATTGTGGACATCAACAAACCCGACAAATTTATTCCCTGAAGACTTCCACTGATTTTCTATTTCATTGTATATGGCTGTGGCATTGCCATTACTGCCTATCAGAAGGGTGTTAAAACCTATGATCTTATGGTGAACTTTGTAAGCTGTTTGTGACGATAAAATAAACCGGCCGATAAACGTAAAGGTGAAATGTAAAATAAAAATTATCACAAAATACAGATAGTAGTTTGTATATGAAATGATCTGGTCATCTAAAATAAAAAGGAAGAAAATAACGATCATTCCAATGAGCGAAACCAGAAATGTCTGCCCGAATTCTTTTAACCGTGATTTTCTGAATATCTTCTGATATGTCCCGATAATAAAATACAGGAGAACCCAGAAAAAAACAATAAAACCCAGGCCGATATAAAGGTTTTTATCGCCAAAAATCAGATATGGATTATCAAATACGTCAGGAGCTATATGATATTTTCGGAAAATAAAAAACAGCACCCATGCTGATGCAGCAGATAAAACATCCGAAACAACATATTTGAGTACTTGTAGTTTTTTATTCATTATATTCATTCCGTATAAAGCAATTTTATATTATCGAGCAATATTTCCGCTGTTGCCAGGTTGTCTGGTTTGTAACCTTCAAAGAAAATTTTAAATCCCGTAGTGTTCGAACTCATATTCACAGAATAGGTCAGGTTGATGTAAATTTTATTCCACGCAGTGTTCGGATTGATGACCATTGTTTCTAAACGGGAATTTAGCCCGGTATTTAATACCGCAAATAAACCAACAACCAAAGGAGCATCTGTCTTGTAATTAAGTTCGAGAAAAACCGGAGATTGATTCTGCGGAATATCATATATTTCATCGGATACACTTAACACATAAGGACTTGTTGCATCCAGGTTGGCGACACCCGAGCTAAAGCCTTCAAAAACTTTATTGGTGTCTTGTGTCTGAATAAAATTTGTATCGCTGTTGGTAAATTTTATCAGGGTGATACCTGCCGTTTCGAAATCTTCTTTCCAGCGGATTTTATTTTCATAATACGTTACGGTAGGGCTGATCGTGTCAGTTTGTTCTGCGGTGAGGTCAATGGTTGTCTCGTAAGGTTTGTAATAGGAATAATAAGCCCTCGACATGGCAATGCCGTTAAGTTTTATTCCCGCGCGTATCATGATGCTATGCTGTCCGGTAGCCAGAACGGGAAAGGTGGCCGGCAACTCGTAAATTCCTTGCAGATCGCCATCAATATATACCCACGCATCGGTAATTTTGCTTGAGTTGGAACCGTCAAACTCGTAAGTTGTCGCAAGATCTATTTTTTCAATATGGATGTACGAAGGGATGAGATCGGTTTTTTTACAGGAAATAAAAGCCGTAATTATGAAAAGGCCTGCCAAGGTTAACAACATTTTTCTAAATCCGGCTAAGTAAAATTCCCCCATTCGTATACGAAATTTATTGGGTTAACGACTATAAAATAAATTTATTGTATAACAGGGAAATTTAATCGGGGATATTGATCTTTTCAATAATCTTATAGGCGATGTCAAGAGCTTTGGATCCGTCAATGATGTTTACAGGGGTTTCTGTATTGTTTTCGATCGAGTTAAAAAATGTTTCCAGTTCTGTCTTGATGGCATTGATAGGAACGATTTCGGGCTTTTCAAAAAATATCTGTTTTTTCCCTTTTCCTTCCCCCAGGTCGATGATCATGTCGAGCGGGCCAATGTTGTCTTCGTCTATAATATTTTTAAGGCGGATTATTTCAGTATATTGTTTAAAGAAGTCGATGGAAATATAGGCATCATGCTGAAATATCCTGGTTTTACGCATGTTTTTCATGGAAATCCGGCTTGCTGTCAGGTTGGCAACACAACCGTTGTCGAATTCGAGGCGGGCATTGGCAATATCGGGTGTTTCGCTAACGATCGAAACGCCGCTGGCGCTGATCTTTTTGATGTTTGACTTTACGAAACTCAGCACGATATCAATGTCATGAATCATCAGGTCGAGGATCACAGGTACATCGGTTCCTCGCGGATTGAAAAGCGCCAGGCGGTGCGTTTCAATGAACAAAGGTTGTTGGATGAACGGAAAAGCAGCGATATATGCGGGATTAAAGCGTTCGACATGGCCAACCTGTACTTTCACCCGTGCCTCGTTGGAAATGGCAATCAGTTGTTTGGCTTCTTCAAGAGTGGTAACCAGAGGTTTTTCAATAAATACATGTTTTGCTGATTTCATTGCTTTAGAAGCGCATACAAAATGCGAAAGTGTGGGTGTTACAATGTCAACAACTTCTACTTTAGCAATAAGTTCATCAATAGATGAGAAGGCTTTAATCCCGAATTCCGCTTCTACCTCTTTGGCTACCGCAGGATCCTGATCGTAAAACCCGATAATATTTATTTGTTCAATCTGCTTGAGGCATTTGATATGGATCTTTCCAAGATGCCCGGCTCCTAATACTCCTATTGTTAACATGTGCGTTGGTATTTTTCGCAAAATTAAATTTTTTATAAAGGGTATTTGATTATTTTCGCATGAGAAATCAACAGGGTTACTGTTCAAAAAATTTCCGATAATATACTGAAAAAGATTAATATAGTAATTGATGATCGATTCTTATAAACATAAAGGCCTGAGAAAACAGCTTGTTGAATCCATTAAAAAAAAAGGTATCTCGGACGATAATATTCTTGAAGCTATTGATAAGATACCTCGTCATTTGTTTCTTGATTCCACTTTTCAGAATCATGCTTATGAAGACAAGCCCTTTCCCATCGGTGCCGGCCAGACGATTTCCCAGCCTTATACTGTTGCATTTCAGACTCAATTATTACAGGTAAAAAAAAGGGAAAAAATCCTCGAAGTGGGTACAGGATCTGGCTACCAGGCATGCGTTCTGCTCGAACTTGGCGCGGTGGTTTTTACGATAGAACGCCAGAAAAGCCTGTATCAGAAAACAAAATTGTTTTTGCCTTCTATCGGTTATCAACCAAAGTTCTTTTTTGGGGATGGCTATAAGGGCCTGCCTGCTTTTGCACCTTTCGATAAGATTATTGTTACTGCCGGCGCCCCCTATATTCCAGAAATGTTGCTCGGACAACTGAAAAACAACGGTATCATGGTTATCCCTGTCGGGGCCGGCGACATTCAAAAGATGATAACAGCAACCAAGACCGATACAGGGGAAGTGATCATCAAAGAACACGGCACTTTTCGTTTTGTGCCCCTCCTCGAGGAAAAAGCTAATGACAAATAAACAGGATTATGTGCGGTATTGCTGGCATCCTGAAAATCGACCCTTCCGCACCTGATGTGGCTTCATCGTTGCGAAAGATGGCCGATAGACTCAAGCACCGTGGCCCTGACGATGAGGGTTATGTCTGTTTTGGTAAAAATGATATTTATGTATGTGGCGGGAAGGATACGCAGACAGCATCACGCGAAATGCAGCTTCCCTATGCTGCAAAAAATGATATAGATACTGTGGGCGGAGATGTGTCCCTGGGCATGGCACACAGGCGGCTTTCAGTTATAGATCTGTCTTCAGCAGGACATCAGCCCATGTGTAATGATAATAAAACGATATGGGTTGTTTTCAACGGTGAAATATATAATTATTGGGAGATACGCGAAGAACTGGAAAAAAAATCCGTTCGTTTTGTTTCAAAGAGTGATGTAGAGGTGATGCTCAAAGCCTATGAATACTGGGGCATGCGCTTTCTCGACAAACTCAACGGTATGTGGTCGTTTGTGTTGTACGACCTGAATTCGGATTTTCTGATGGGATGCCGCGACCGCTTTGGGGTGAAGCCATTTTATTATGTTGAATCAAAACAATTTTTTGCTTTTGCCTCCGAGCAAAAAGCCTTGTTGCAATTGCCTGTAAATACAGGTATAAACCCTGATGCTGTTTTTGATTATCTTGTAAACAGCAGGGTGGAGCATACCGAAAATGGTTTTTACAATAACATCAAAGAACTGATGCCCTCTCATTATTTTATTTACGACCTGAAAAAAAATCAGTTTGAGATCAAAAGATATTATGACCTGTCTTTTAACAAAAGCTCTGAAAAATTTGATGCTGAGGAGTCAAAAAAAATAGTTCAGCAGGTAAAAGAAAAGATCACCGCAGCTATATCACTTCGTCTCCGTTCGGACGTGGATGTCGGATTTTGCCTGAGCGGCGGAATTGATAGCAGCAGTATTATAGGTGTTTCTCAAATGATCAATGCCCAAAAGCCGCTAAAGCAACTGAGCGGCAACCTGCATGCCTTTACGGCAGGCTGCGATGATGAGACCATCAATGAATCACGTTGGGCTGAAAAGGTTGTCAACAAACATAATCTGAACTGGCATAAATGCGAGTGCGATGCCGGCAACTTGTTTGAAGAACTTGAAAAGATCATTTACTTCCAGGATTCGCCCTTGTTTTCTGCCAGCACCTATGCCCAGAGTTCAGTGATGAAACTGGCCGGAGAAAATGGCATCACGATATTGTTAGACGGGCAGGGTGGCGATGAACTTTTTGCCGGCTATGTGCCTTTTTATATTTCATATTATATTGAGCTGCTCCGCCGGTTTCGCTTAAAAACACTCAGTTCGGAAATTGCCAGCCTGAAACACTCGCCCCTGAATTTCAGCATCATGTTGCGCTCCATGGGAAAAGTGATATTGAGTGATATTTTGCCACAAACTTTGGAAACGAAGCTCTTAAAGAATAAACATAAAGAATTTTCATTTCTCGGCAAAAACTTTCTGGATAGCTGTTTTGACGGGGTGTCACTGAATAACGGATATACCGGCAATGACCTGAATTCTTCTTTATTTGATTTTTTCACCAAGGGCTACCTGCGGAATCTTTTGCGCTGGGAAGACCGTTGTTCGATGCAGTATTCGGTTGAATCACGCACACCCTTTGCCGATGATATTGATCTGATAGAATATGTTTTTTCATTACCGTCTGTTTATAAAATTCATAAGGGCTGGAGTAAGTATTTATTGCGCGAAGCCATGTGTGACGTGCTTCCCGGGGATATTTACCTGCGCTCCGACAAGCTGGGCTTTTCCACTCCTCAGACATTATGGCTTATGCAATCGCAAGACAAGATGAAAAATATCATCAGTGAACTTGCTGTGTTGGACACCGAACAATTCGTGGACTCTCGCAGCCTGCTGAACAACTGGAACAGAATCTTTTCCGGACATTCAGAGTCAAAACTGATAGATTTTATCTGGCGGTATATGAATTTTTTGATGTGGAGGAAGATAAATAAACTTTGATGTTCAGCCGATGACTTCAAGTCATCAGATGAATAAATTGATCAGGATTTATTACTTGATAACAGTAACAATGCCTTTAGCGCTTTGGGGCCTAAAGAAAAGTCCTGCCCAATCTTCGGAATAATTCAATACCCATCCATATACTCCTTCAGGAACAACAACGCCTTTGTGTCTTCCGTCCCAGTATTGATTAATGTCCGTTGACTTGTATACCAATTCGCCCCAGCGGTTGTAAATGAACAATTCAAAATCCGTGATGTTTTGGCCGGCAATAATAAAGTAGTCATTCACGCCATCACCATTGGGCGTAAAGCAGTTTGGAACAAACAGGGTAATCCTGTCGATCACAATAGCTTCTTTGCTGACGGAATCGATACACCCGGAATTATTGGTAACGGTAAGCGTAACATGGTAATGACCCACCTCAGTAAAGCTATGATAAGGGTTTATTTCATCCGAGTACTTGTGGTCTAAGAAATTCCAGAGCCAATGATCGATAATGCCGGAGGACAAGTTATTGAAACGGAATGTCGGATCGTCAATAGTAGTGACAAGAGGATATACTTCAAAATCTGCCTTAGGCCCGGGAATGAGTGGAATAACAAAAGAAACAACTTTTGTACATAAACTGTCGGTTACCGATACATAATAAGTACCTTCTGAAAGATTTGTGATGGACGTTGAATGATTTAATGAGTCAGCGCTCCAGGAATAGTTGTAAGGCGGGTTCCCCCCGTTGACCGAGATCTCTGCTGCCCCGGTTTTTTTGCGGCAGGTGTCAGGCCGGATATTGCTTAATAGTACCGAGGGCGGAGGGGTGTTGGTAATAACAGCGTTGGCAGTGGCTGTACAGCTATATGCGTCAGTAATTGTTACCGTATAGTTTCCGGCTTGCACACCGGTCAGGTTTTGTCCGGTTTGTACAGGAGAAGAGTTCCAGACAAAACTGAAAGGCTGTGAGCCTCCGTTTATCGAAGTAAAGATCGCACCGTTGTTAGAACTGCACATTTCGTTATGTATACTGTCAATGCTGATCTCCGGGCCAGGGAAATTTACCAACGTAACCGTGTCGGTATCTGTACAACCAAGATTATCCGTTATGGTAACAGAATATGTCCCTGCAGGCAGGTTGCCGACCGTTGCTGTATTTCCGGATCCCGGAATGCTCCAGTGATAATTGACCGGAGGATTTGCGTTATTCACAACTGCCGTCACCGAGCCGTTACTCATACTGCACGATTCGTTGATTATATTATTGAGGTTAACAGTCGGCGCAGGATCATCAATAACAGTGATTGTATCATAAACAAAAAAACATTCATAGGCATCCACTACCTGAACGATATAAGTGCCTGCGCTGAGATTATTGAGGGTGTTGGTATGTAAACCTGCAGGTTGTAGCCAGTTGGTGGTATAAGGCCCTGAATGTCCGTCCTGAATAGTAAGGCTGATGCTTCCGTCGTTCCCGGCGCAACTTTCATTTTCAACCACTGCTGTCAATACCGGTGGCTCAACGCAAGGGCCATTACATACGCGGGGAGTAGGGGTGACGGGGCCGCTGTGCCATGCAGGCCCTCCGTCCATAATTCGCTGAAAGGAGACATTGGTGCCGGCCATGATCATGCCCACAAATTCAATTCCCGATATGTTGCGCGCGGCAGCTAAGGACTGTGTTCCGCTGCAGGTTGTCGTGGTTACTACATTCTGTGAATATTCTGTTTGGCTGTATAAGATAGACGAGTTTCCGTAACCATTCCAGTACACAGCATCAACAGCATTGCCTGCGGGGTCGTAAAGCGCTATCCAACCATATTCATCGCGAAGGAACCACCTGGTTTCATCTCCGTCGAGGTACTGAACTCCAAAAGTATTCAGCCTGTAATAAGTCAGGTTGAAATCCAGCAGAGGTACCTGTGAATTGTTTCCACCCACAATGATAAACCCCAAAGGTGGGATAACGGTTCCGGAAGGAAAAGTAAATGCGCCCCAATTGGGCGTACTGCCTGTGCCGTCTGATTGCAGCATATTGCCCGCAAGCGTATAGCAACTGATATCAAGACTGTTGCATGGGTGTGGGTTGTATAGCTCGATCCATTCGCGGTTTTCGGGAGGCTGCTCGCTGCTGTTCATGTTGTATAAAGAATTTGCATTGATCGAACTTCCGGTGGCCCCTTCGGAAGGGCTGGTGCAAACCTCATTGATAACTACAACCTGTGAAAATAAAGGCAACATGATACTGTTGGAAATAATCAGTAAAAATATCATGGTCCATTTTCTGATCATCTTTTTGTAGCATTTATTGGTGTCTGTCCATAAAATCAGAGTCTTGTCAGGAATGTTCGGCTTCGAGGCCTGCCCGTCCGCAGCCTGAGCTTTTCGAAGGCAGGCGGGCTTGCTAAGTATTAAAAATCAGGAGTTTACATTGGTAAATGATTGATTTTTAATACAAGTATAACGATGAAGGCGGACATTATGGACAGACTCTAATTATTACAAAATTAATCAAAATGTAATCAAAAATCTGATTTTTAAATGAATATTAATATATTTGTTTGGTCAAAAAAAGTAATTATGGACGGCAAACTATTTGCCAATCTGGTACTGTTGATTATTTTTGTATATGCAGCTATGGGCAACCTGATGGCATGGGGCTTTAACAAAACCAACTGGGTGCCCCTAACCAAGCCTTTGCTGATGCCTGTTCTGGCTATATATTATGTGCTGAATGCCGTAAATATTGAATGGATACTTGTTGCCGCATTATTTTTTGCTTTTCTCGGCGATGTTTTTCTTATCTGGCCAAAAAAGAAACTTTTCTTTATCGGCGGACTTGTGTTTTTTCTGGTGATGCAGATTTTATACATTGTTTTCATTGCTACCCGTCAACTGAATTCCGGAAATTTTTCTGTTGCGGTGATGGCTGCGGCCATTGTCTTTCTTTTTGTTGGAGGGCTTGTTTACTTTAAATTGTATAAGTCGCTGAACGAAATGAAAATCCCCGTACTTGTATATATCCTTATGTTGATTACTGCCGGTTTTTTATGTTTTATGTATATGACAGGAAATTTCAACAGGTTTAGTTTTATACAGTTCGCCGGATCTTTGTTTTTTATAGGTTCAGATACCATTCTTGCTTTCGAAACCTTTAAAGGGCCGTTGCGGTTGGCCAATGTCTGGATCATGGCAACTTATATTAATGCCCAGTTATTATTATTTGCAGGATTTTTGAATACTTATTAATATGAAAACAGAAACATTTACACTGAAAGCAGCCGATAATTATGCAATAGTTGCTTACTCATGGCTACCCGATGAAAAACAAGCGATAAAAGGTATTGTCCAGGTTTCGCATGGCATGGCCGAACATGCTGCAAGATATGGCGATTTTGCCCAACACATGGTGTCTGCCGGTTATGCGGTTTTTGCGAACGACCACAGAGCCCATGGGAAAACCGCTGAGGCTATGGAAAGCCTTGGTTTTATTCAGGGAAAGAACAGTTGGGAAAGTATTCTTGATGACATGAACACCTTAAACCGGCATATCCATCAGGTTTACGAAAATATCCCTGTTATCCTGCTTGGTCACAGCATGGGATCGTTTTATGCACGGGCATATATGGAGAAATATCCTGGGACGATTTCAGGGTTGATAATATCTGGTACAGCCTGGCATCCTGCACTATTGCTTGGTTTTGGACTGATGGTGGCAAAGATGCAGTGTCTCTTCAAAAGTGAAATGAATCAGAGCAAACTTCTGGATAACTTGTCATTCGGCGCTTATAACAAAAAGTTCAAACCGAATACAACCCCTTTTGACTGGTTAAGCAGGGATGTGGCTATTTGTAAAAAATATACCGCTGATGATTTGTGCGGTTGGGTAGCCACTTCTTCTTTCTTCAGGGAATTGTTCCGATTGCTGAAGTTTATACATCATCCGGGATTATACCATAAAACCAATAAAAATCTCCCGGTATTAATTTTTTCGGGCGAGGAAGACCCTGTCGGCGATTTTTCAAAGGGTCCGAAAAAAATGTATTCCTTCCTGAAAAATAAAGGCTTTACTAATATTTCTCTGACAATTTATCCCCGGGGGCGGCATGAGATGCTGAACGAGTTGAATAAAAACGAGGTTTATAAAAACATTGTGGATTGGATAGGATTGAATAATTAACATTATGCTGCCTTTGAGCGATTGTTAGTGTGTGAGGAGAAATAATATGCAAATTAAAGAAATAAAGGCATTGATCTTTGACTGGGGCGATACGATCATGCGCGATTTTCCTGAAAAATCAGGGCCTATGTATACCTGGGACAAGGTGGAGTGGATTCCCGGCGTACAGGAAACACTTGAAGAAGTTTATCAGCAGTATATCGTGGTAATCGCCACTAATGCCGGGGCTTCCAACACAGACGACATGATAAAAGCGCTGGAACGTGTCGGCGCTGAAAAATATTTTTCATATTTTTTCTCATCAAAGGATCTTGGTTATGAAAAACCGGATGTACGTTTTTTTTCAACCATTGCAGAACAAATAGGTGTTCCCCCCGAAAATTGCCTGATGACAGGGAATCTCTACAACAAAGATATCGTCGGCGCTAAAGCCTGCGGAATGAAAACAGTGTTTTTTGACGAAAAGCGTACAAATGGGTATTATCCTGATGTTGATCTGATTATTCATTCTTTCGAAGAGCTTATACCAGTCCTCGGTTAATCTGAAAAAAAATATTGCAAAACAAATAGCTTTCTTAACAAATATTTCATATATTTGCTATGCCCGTAATATCCTGAGGAATAAAAGTGCAGTAATAGTTTTATTTTGTGGGATAAAATAATCATGTATGTCAGAAAAAACCATTAAGGCGGGTTCTAAAAATTAATTTTTTCAATAATTGATTATAAAAATACTTGAGC
>DAOQAF010000018.1:0-48871 GCA_035353775.1 Bacteroidales bacterium
TTGCTTCGGCAAGCTCAGCAACCATGGACTATCTACAAATTCACTTTGGTATAAGTTTGCTTTTTGATGTGAGTGTCGGGGCACAACCAAAAGCAGTCCTCCGGCATGCAAAAAACCAACTGTATTTATTGGGGTTGCTACTCTTGCAATGAAAGACTATCCACAAAATACATATCAATCTGCCCCTTGTTCTTGGCTTCTACTTTTCCGCGATAAGTACAGTTGAATTTGTCTTTCACCAGGGCATAGGTAGAACTGCTGATATTTATCCGGCCGGCATCGCTGTGCTGTTCCATACGTGCCGCGAGGTTTACGGTATCCCCCCAGATATCGTACTGAAATTTCTTCAACCCCACTATTCCGGCAACGACAGGACCGGTATGAATGCCAATACGCAGTTCGAACGGTATCTCATTTTTGTCCTCTTTTTCTTTTTTCCGGGCAATCATAAAGTCACGTATTTCAATGGCCGCACTCACGATATCAAAGGCATGCGTGAAATTCAGCACCGGTAATCCACCGGCACAGATGTAAGCATCACCTACGGTTTTTATTTTTTCGACCTTGTATTTCTGGATGATCGCGTCGAAGGCGCTGAAACAGGCATTGATCTCATCCACCAGCAGCTCGGCGCTGACCTTTTCGCTGACACGGGTAAAATCCTTGAAATCCATAAACATTACGGTAACCATGCTGAATGTCTTTGCCTGGCAATGCCCGGTCTTTTTTATTTCTTCGGCTACTTCAAAAGGTAATATATTAAGCAGCAATTCTTCGCTCCTCTTTTTCTCCGTGTCGACAATTCTTTTCTCCTTAATGATCCTGGTCCTCTGACGGAAAAAGATAAAAGCAAAAATGCACACTAACAAGAACCCCCCGATAAAACCGTTGCGAACCAATTTTTGTTTTTGCAGTTCTTTTTCCGATAGTGTTTCATTAATCAGACCAAATGCGTTATTTTTCTGTTCGGCTTTTGAAACAGCTTCCGTTTTATCAGACTCATATTGCATCTGCTGCTGCGTCAGTTTTTGTTTATTTTCTTCATTATGCACGCTGTCGCGGATCGAAACGTACTGTTTATAATGTTCGAAGGCCATTTTATAATTACCCTGAGCGCTGTCCAATTGTGCCAAACCGAGATAACTTAAAATGACGTTATCCTTCACTCCGATCACTTTTGCCAGCGATAGTGATTTGTTCAGATATTGACGCGCCTCATAGTAATTCCCCTGTTTGATGTAAATCTTTCCGATACTGACGTAACAGGCCGACAGGTAATCATTGTTCGCAAGAGCTTCACTTATTTCCATGGAAGCGAAAAGATTCTTCAGGGCTTCAGCGTTATTACCCTGTTGCTGATAAACTTTTCCGATGGCAAAAAGGCCAAGCGCCTGCCCGCTGGTATTTCCTGTTTCAGTTTCTATTTTTAATACGGTATTAAAACTCTTCAAGGCTTCAGGATAATTACCCATGTCGCTATAAACAGTACCAATATTGTAGTAACAATCAGCGATTCTTTCCTTATCACCCATTTTTTCAAACAGACTTAACGCATTTTTAAAATTCCTCAGGGCTTCGGCATTGTTGCCCTGAAAATGATACATGATTCCCATATCGAAATATAAACCCGCGATCCCCGGTTTGTTCCCGGTTTCTTCATGGATCGTTAAGGCTTCTGAAAAACACCTGAGGGCTTCGGGATAATTACCCTGAAACGAATAAATAGTTCCTATCGCTCCGTATGAATCGGCTATGCCTTGCTTGTTTCCGATCTCCTTCATGATTTTCAGCGCTTTTTTCTGCAACTCGAATGCCTTTGAATAATCTCCTCTGGAAAAACTGATAATACCCATACTGATGTAGGCCAGGCCAATTCCTTTTTTATAACCGGTCTTTCCTGACAATACAAGGTTCTGGCAGGCATATGCCATGGCCGTGTCGGGGCTGTTTTTCAGGTATGCTTGTGATAGTTCGTATAAGATTTTTGACTTTATGGTGTCGTGCCTGCCTGTAAGAAAATCGGTTTGCAGGGAGTCTATAAGACGATGATCCTGCGCCAAAGACGGATAAGCCAGGCAACCTGTTATAAAAAGAAAAAGGACTAAACGTTTCATACAACGATTTTTTTCCCTTTTAAATGCTTATTACGCTTTTCATTAGGATTTGTTTCTTATTTGTATCAGAAACAATAACATCTTGCAAAAAGACTGCTGCCATGTGTCGCAGATCAGGGCTACAGTTCTTTTTTCCCTTTTAATAAACGAGTTCAAGATATTTTTTCCGCGATGTGAGTGTCGTGGTGACTGCGCACACGCCATTCCTGAAGCCAGTCACCCCGGCACTGAATTTTCATGTATTTAGTCCGGGCGCAACCAAAAGCCATCCTACGGCATGCAAAAAATTAACCGTATTTGTTAGGTATCCTAATCAAATTTTTTAAAAACTTTTCCGGTCACCCGGCAATCAACTGCCTGATAAATCCTTCCTGCAGGGATATGAAGGTTTCGGTACCTGTTACTTCATGGATGGATTGGATTTTTTCGATAATGATATTTTTCAAATGTTCATTATCCTTTGTGTGAATTTTCACAAACAAGGAATATTTCCCGGAGATATGATGACATTCCACTATTTCCGGTATCTGGGCTATTTTTGTAAAAACTTCGCCGTGCGATTTTCCCGTAATAAGATTCACCTGTATGCCAATATAGGCGCATGTGGTATAACCCAGGCCCCTGGGATTGACATTGACCTGTGAACCCGTGATCACCTTGTTTTTTTTCAGCAACTGAACCCGCTGGTGAATAGCTGCCCCGCTAACTTTGCATTTCCTCCCTATTTCAGTGAACGCCATTCGGGCATCTTTAGCGAGAAATGCGATAATTTTTTTATCCAAACTATCAATATGAAAGTGATCTGCCATTTTATCGTATTTTTATTTACAAATTTATAAATTTTTTACTTATTTTGTTACAATATTAATTTTTTTCAGGCATTTTACTTTCATTATTCAAGTATTTTTATCTCTTTTTAAATATTTCCATACTTTTGGATGCTTTTTTTAAAACATCAGAAAAATGAAAAACAATCCGGCAAACAGAATTCAAGACCTGTTACATTTTGGCGAGTTCGGAGACGTCAATCCATCCATAACCGATTCGGCCACTTATACTTTCATGCAGGCAACAACCATGAAAGACACATTTGAAGGAACAACAGAAGGTTGTTTCTTATATTCACGTCACTGGAATCCGAGTAATAAATATTTAGCCGATGCCATCGCTGCTATGGAAAGTACCGAAGCTGCCTGGGTTACCGGCTCAGGAATGGCCGCCATTACCTGCACTATGCTCCAGCTATGCAACAGCGGCGATCATATCGTTTCCAGCCAGACCACTTATGGCGGCACATTTGCATTCCTGCACAACTACCTTCCTAAATTCAACATATCCGTCACTTTTGTAGACATTACCGATCTTAAAGCTGTTGAAAAAGCGATGAGGCCGAACACAAAATTGATCTACACCGAAACTATGACCAATCCCATGCTTCAGATTTCGGATATCCCCGGTTTATCAAAAATCGCTAAAAAGAACAATGTGCCGCTGGTAGTTGACAACACATTTACCCCGATGATGGTCAGCGCTGCCCTGTTAGGTGCAGATATCGTAGTGTACAGCATGACAAAATTCATCAACGGAAAAAACGATTGTGTCGCCGGCGCCATCTGTGCCAGCCAGGAGTTTATTAATTCCATCTGCAACGTAAATGATGGTACAGCCATGCTGCTCGGGCCGGTTCTTGATCCGCTGCGTTCGGCAAATATTTTAAAAAACCTCCATACGCTGCATCTCCGTATGGCGCAACACAGTAAGAATGCCATGTTTCTTGCAGAAAATTTTAAAAATTATGGGATAAGAGTTTCCTATCCGGGCCTTAAAGAATTCAAAGGTCATGAACTGCTAAAAAGCATGCTGAACGAAGGTTTTGGCTATGGAGGAATGCTTTTTATCGATATGATCACTGCTGAAAAGGCAAGTATATTCATGGAAATGATGGAAGAAAAAGGCGTCGGATACCTGGCCGTCAGCCTTGGGTATTTTAAAACCTTATTCAGCAATTCAGGGAAAAGCACCTCGTCGGAAGTTCCCAAAGAACGGCAGCAGGAAATGGGCATGTCGGAAGGGCTTGTCCGTTTTTCTGTCGGCCTTGATCATGATATTGAACGTACATGGGAAATGATAAAAGAGTGTCTTGATAATATGGGATAAATCAATGAAAAAAGGCTTTTCAAACAGCCTCTTTTATACTGAAATGGCTGAAATAATTGTAAAACAGCCTTTAGTGCAACTCTAATCTAAAAAAATTTTAAATTTCTTCGTTCGTCATCGTCCTTCAAATCCTTGCGTCCGGCAGGCTCAGCACAGGCATGTACGCTCAGTACACGGCGGTTTTCAGAACTTCAGCAGCCCCGAACCTTTTTATTTTTAGAGGCGCCCATTCAAGGTTTTCAGATACACCATTAATAATGAGCGAGTTAACCACTAAAAATTCTGTTTTGCCATCTCCCGAAAAATACCGACCTTTGCATGTTTTTTTATCAGGGATTTTTACCTGCAAAGATTTGAACCCCGCTTGATAGAAGTGTTTATTTATAAGTTGGCTGATATATAAATTCTCATATGAGAAACACGCCCGTAAAAATCATTACCGTCATACTTTTCAGCGAAATTTTACTCGTGGGATATTCCTTTTTTTACAACGCTACGGCAAACAGGCACATCAAGGAATTTGTCCGGTTTTATACCCCGTCCTCGCTTTTTGATTATTCATCAAAAGAAGAAAACACCATTGCCGACAGTTTGCTGGAGAATTACCTGGCCAACACCGTCAGCGATGATCAGATCATACACCGCACCAACCTGTCGAAGATCGGCCCTAAAAAACAAAATATCTTCCTTGTGAACCCGGATATTGTCACCTCCGACGGAAGGCCTGGCGGTAAAGCGCTTGACAATTTTTTCAAAGCACTGCTTCATGAAAAAGATACGGCCGTGATCCGTGTGGCCCACTACGGCGATTCACAACTTGAAGGCGACCGGGTATCTTACGTGGTCCGCGATAAATTTCATGGAAAATTCGGAGGTTCCGGGATTGGCTACGTTCCTTTAAAAGACCTCAGCCCGGTAAGCTATATCAGAAAAAGCAGCGGCAACTGGGCAAGATATTCTGTGTTCCACGACAGGCACGCAGGCATTAATTACGGGCTGGCAGGAACAGTCTTTCGTTTTTATAAATATGCTGTGCGCCAAAGCGACGATATCGCCCCTTCAACGGACTCCTCGGCAGCAAAAGACTCACAGCCGGAACCTAAAAAGATTTCGTATGGTAATGCCAGTGTTTTTTTGAAACTGGGCGGCAAATATAATTACAACAACATTTCATTTCTTTATGGCCGTAACGAAGGCAAATGTGCTGTTAATATCTTTAATACCGCATCGGGCGATCTGATCAAAAGCGACACCCTGCAGCCATGCAATACCGTGTGCCTGCACAAGACAGCGGTCGGCTCATTCCTCGATATCCGTGTCGAGTTCATTGCCGACGAGAGTCCTGATTTTTACGGTATGTATCTCGACGCCAACAAAGGTGTTCAGGTTGACAACTATGCCATACGCGGCCATTCCGGCGACGGGCTGATGCTCATTGATGACTATCAGCTAAAAGAAATGCTGCGCCTGACCAACACCCGCCTCGTTATTTTTCAGTACGGGGCCAATATGGTTCCTTATGTGCGGTCAGAAAAAGCCTGTGCATGGATGGGCGATATTTATTATAACCTTTTCATGAAATTTAAAAAGGCAAATCCCGGGCTGAGCATACTGGTAATCGGCGCGGGAGATATGGCTCACGGAAGCGAGGGAAAATATACTTCCTATTCGTGGTTGCCACAGATCACAGCCGTACAGAAACAAGCCGCACTGAAAGCAGGATGTGCTTACTGGGACTTGTATAACATGATGGGCGGGGCGAATTCAATACTTGTCTGGGCAAAGAAAAACCTTGCCGTGACCAACGGACATTTTTCGTCCAAAGGACAGGAAGTCGTGGCAAACGAAATTGTTGAGGCGTTAATGATCGAATTCAATAAATTCACACATCAGTTGCCAAAGAAAAAATAACAATGCGATTGACACAAAAACATATAAAACCATTGTTATTATTGCTCCCCGTGGTAATCTTATTTTTTATTTTTCAGTCATTCATAAGTTTTTCAAAAAACAACCCGAAAACTGAAGATCCAATGCTCATTGCCAGACACATCGACTCTCTGATAAAATACCGCACTTATTATCCTTTCATCCGTTACGAAAAAAATTATATCGAATGGTTTAATGCTGCCGGCATCAGCAGTTTTTTCAGCAAGGTTTCCATGACAGGAACCCGCAAGCTAAAGATACTGCATATCGGCGATTCACACATACAGGCCGATATCCCGTCGGGCTATATGCGCGAGAGGCTGCAGGAGATTTTTGGATACGGGGGGCGCGGGCTGGTATTCCCGTTCAAAGCCGCTGCCACTCATGCCGCATACGATTATAAAACGTCCTGTGCGGGGAGATGGGACTACAACAGAAGCATTCAGAGAGATACCCGCTACGACATGGGGCTTATCGGCGCTACTATATATACCAGCGACACTGCCGCTTCTTTCAAATTAATTTTCCGCGAAGGATTTATCCGCGAAAATTTCACATCGCTCAAAATATACTGCAAACAGGATTCCCTGAGTTATGACCTTAAAGTGAAAACCTCCTCAGAAGAAAATCCCCTGCATATCGATTGTAATGATATTACCTCCGGCAAGCCTTATGTTGCCATGAAAATCTCAAAAGCTACCGATACCTTAGAAGTCTTTGTTAACAAGACAGAGGCAAAACAAAATTTCTTTGAGTGTTACGGTCTGATGATCGAAAACAACGATGATAAGGGCGTTTTATACAGCAGTACGGGGATCAACGGCGCGGGCTACGTCAGCCTGCTACGGCAACGGATGTTTGCACAGCAACTGAATGAACTCAATCCGGACCTGGTGATCATCGACCTGGGCGCCAACGACTTTAGCGCCCGCGGGTATAATGATGTAGCCATGGAAAGCAACCTGACAAAGATCATCGATATGATACGCGGCGCTTCGCCGGAAACAGCCATCCTCGTTTCAAATGCACAGGATATTTATTACCGCCGCAAATACGATATCATACAGTGCAACGACTTTATGGAAATGACGAAGCGCGTAGCAAAAAAACATAACTGTGCCTTTTATAATTACTATACCGTAAGCGGGGGCAAAAAGTCCATGGATAAGTGGCTTAAGAATGGCCTTGCCAGAAAAGACAAAGTACATTTGTCGGCTCCAGGCTATTATATCAGGGGCGAATTATTATTAAATGCCATGTTCAATTCATATGTGATGTGGCTTCAGAATCAGAACGACACCCTTATCGCCGACGAACACCTCATTGACACCCTGACACTGAAAAAATATTTCAACGAAGAAATAAATTTTAAAACGGAAAACAAAAAAACTGTCTCGCTGACGGCCTACTCCACCGAAGAAACAGAACCCACAGGATCGGATGTGGCCTATTATAAGATTCGTTCAGGCGATAACCTGGGAAGCATTGCAGAGCGGTATGGCGTAAAAGTCAGCCAACTGCAATACTGGAATGCCTTATCAGGCACAAAGATCATTGCCGGGGAAACACTCGTAATATACAAAAAACCCATTAATAGTACTGCCCCGCTTAATCAAGCGCCTTTATCAAACAATGTAACACCCACCAACAAAACAGCCACACTGCCGGCCACTACCCGGAACCCCAAACCAAGAAAAATATCATATAAAGTAGTTTCCGGCGACAGTCTGTGGGTCATCGCAAAAAAATACAACACCACGGTAGAAAAGATAAAACAAATGAACAATCTGAAATCGGACAAACTGAATATCGGTCAGATATTATTAATCCCCTAAAAATTTTTTATGTTGAATTTCTCACTGAACGATTTTTTACAAAGTTTGCTGTATCACCCCCAATCACCATTGGCATTTAACACCATGCTTTTCGTCACGCTGTTCACACTGTTCTATCTTGTGTATGTTTTTATTTACAAAAAAACTTCCGTACGCAATGTCTTACTGTTGTTATTCAGCTTGTATTTTTATTATAAGATCAGCGGAGTGTATGTCGTGTCGCTGGTGCTGATCGCCAGCAGTGATTTTTTTATCGGGAAACTGATGTTCGTAAAAAAATCAAAAGCGACCAGAAGAAACATGCTTCTGCTATCATTGTTCATCAACATTGGGCTTCTGATCTTTTTCAAATATACAAATTTCTTTCTGAATGTTTTCTTTGGCATTACCACCGGAGAAGCGTCGCCCTACGTGCTTAACCTGATCACCCCTGTCGGCATTTCATATTTTGTTTTCAAAACGCTTTCCTACATCATCGATATCTACAAGGAAAACATCAACGAGCCGGAAAAAAATTATATAAATTATCTGCTGTACGTCTCTTTTTTCCCGAACATTTTGTCGGGCCCAATACTGCGGGCAAGCGACCTGTTGCCTCAGTTTAAGCAGTCGCTGAATTTTAGCAAAGATTTTATTGGTAAAGCTTTGTTTCTTATTATCGTAGGTGTTTTTAAAAAAGTTGTCATCGCTGATTTTCTGGGGGTAAACCTTGTTGACCGGGTTTTTGAGTCCCATGTATATTTTTCGTCTTTTGAATACCTGATGGCAGGTTATGGTTATCTGGTACAGTTGTATTTTGATTTTTCGGGCTATACCGATATGGTGATCGGTATCGCTATGTTGCTTGGTTTTACCAGTACTCCCAACTTCAACAAACCCTTCCTCGCCCAGAATGTCTCTGAATTCTGGAGAAGGTGGCATATCACTCTGTCGAACTGGCTACGCGATTATATTTTCAACCCGATGTCCATACGTTTACGAAATTTACGCAATGCGGGACTGGCCATCACCGTACTGACCACGTTTATTATCTGCGGATTGTGGCATGGCGCTAATTATACCTTTTTGGTCTGGGGGACTCTTCACGGGCTTATCATGGGATGGGAGGTGATCACGCGCAAGCAGAGGATGATGATACGAAAAAAGGTCAACCCGGCTCTGTACAAAGGAATAAGCATTTTTATCACTTTTCATGTGCTCATGTTTACATTTATCATATTCCGCGCTCCCGACATTCAGGTGGCGGCGGATATGCTGAAAAAAATAGTTACCGGTGTGGATTTTTCACTTGCCGCTCAATGGTTCACTGCTTATAAATACCCTTTCTTTGTATTGCTGGCAGGGATACTGTTGCATTATACCCCAACGAACTGGAACACTAAACTTACCTCTTTATTCGGACGTATGCACTGGACATTACAGGGATTTGTTATTTTTGTGGCGGTGATCTTTATTTACCAGTTTTTCAGCACCGAAGCCCAGCCGTTTATTTACCTTAATTTCTAAAGATAATTATGTCAGAATTCGAAATTACAGATAACCAATACAACATTGCTTATTACTGTACCCGGTATCAGTGCCTGAACGGAAACAGCCAGAAACTTGCTTTCCGGTATATCGGACATAAGGGGGAGCGCTTTGAATATTCTTTTGAACACCTTGACACCGAAAGCAACCGGTATGCCAATGCGCTGACCAACCTCGGAATAAAACAGGGAGATATTGTTTTTACTTTTTTACCCAAAATACCGGAACAGTTTTTTGCTTTTCTGGGTATTCTGAAAATACAGGCCATCGCCGGGACACTGTATTCCAACTTTGGGGAAGAAGCTTTATCGGACCGCCTGGGCGATTGCCGCGCAAAGGTGGTGATTACAAAAAAAAGTTTGCTGAAAAAGGTCCTGCGGGCTTTGCCGCTGCTTGATGATCTTCAATATATCCTTGTGGTGGATAGTGATGATAATGATGGGAAAATAATCAGTCTGCCCGGCCTGCTGGAAAATGCTTCAGATAGCTTTGATATTCCCCTGACAGGCCCGGATATGCCTTCGGTGCTCCATTACACTTCCGGATCGACAGGTAAACCCAAAGGTGTGCAACATGTTCATAAAAGCATCCTCACGCAAAGCTATACGTCTATACATGTTTTAAATTTAAAAGAGAACGATCTGTATTGGTGTACGGCGGATCAGGGCTGGGTTACCGGGACTTCTTACGGCATCATCGGCCCGTGGAGCCTGGGCGTTTCACAGATGCATTACGGCGGGGCTTACAACGCGGAAACATGGATGGAGTTGCTGGAGCATGAGGGGATCACCAAATGGTACACCGCGCCTACAGCGCTGCGTATGCTGATGCGCGAAGACAAAAACATTTTTAAGAAGTTTTCTCTAAAAAAGCTGGAATATATTTTCAGTGTTGGAGAGCCGCTTAATCCTGAAATTAACGCGTGGGCGGAAGAGGTTTTAGGTAAAGAAGTTTACGATACCTGGTTTCAGACCGAAACAGGAAGCATCATGATATGCAACCGTCCCGGATTGCCAATCAAACCGGGCACCATGGGCAAGCCTATCGAAATTATTAATGCTGCTATCATTTCCGACGAAGGAGAACCTTGTCCGACGGGCGAAACAGGGCATCTGTGTATCAAAACACCTTGGGAATCGATGCTTATCGCCTATCTGAACAATACCGAAGCCTATAACGCGAAATTTAAGAACGGGTATTATTATACCGGAGACCTTGCTTTCTGCGATAATGAGGGTTATTACCATTTTGTAGGCCGTAACGATGACGTGATCAATACGGCAGGGCATCTGATCAGCCCCTTTGAGGTGGAAAGCACCTTGCTGGAGATCCCTGAGATCGCTGAATCGGCGGTCATTGGAGCCCCCGACGACTTGTTGTTCGAAAAAGTAGTCGCCTTTATCCGGCTAAAAAATACGGCCACCTGGTCGGACGATCTTGAAATAAAAATAAGGATATTTCTGTCCAACCGCCTGTCGTCTATCGCGACACCTCAGGACATAAGGATCATTGAAGAAATACCGAAGAACAAAAGCGGCAAGATCATGCGCCGTGTACTGAAAGCGTGGTACAAAGGCGAAGACCCCGGCGACATCTCAACTATGGACATTTAAAATTTTTATTATGAATACATTTGATGAACTGAATGAAATTTTCCGTAAAGTATTTTACGATGATGATATAAAGATCACCCGCGAACACACCTCCGAAGATGTTGACGGATGGGATTCCTTATCACACCTGAACCTGGTGGTTTCGGTGGAAAAACATTTCGGCATAAAATTCAACGATGCCGAGATTGCAAAATGGAAAAATGTGGGGGAGTTGTATGATTCGCTGGTAGACCTACTTCAGAAAAAGTAAGGGTATAGAAAAATCCGGTAAACAATCACCTGCTTTGTTGATGAGTTACGGCATGATGAAAAATATCTCATCTATCCACATCGTGCTGCCCACCTGGCCTTTACAGTTCATCAGGTCGTCGAAACGAATACCTGCGCTGGAACAGATCAGCAGGGTAAGCGTATCAGGTATTTCCTGGCTTAGATAATTAATAGGAAGGTCAATCATAGTATATTCGGTAACCGTGTTTTTATATATTTCACGGGCCAATCCTATGGTATCTCTTTTTCCTAAGGCCGTGTTGTATTTCGATAACAATACCGAAACCATAGCGGAATCGCCGCCAACAGGGGAATATTTATAATAACCCCTGAATTTGAGAGGCATTAATGTATAAGGTTTTCCCACACTGATAGTGGCATTAGGAATGTCCAGAGAATCCGTTCCAATCAGGCCGGGTATTAATATTGGTTCTCCCATAGGGCTGAATGTCCCCGTAATCAGCTTGGCAGCATAACTGCCTTCGTAAGCATCGCTTGTGCTGTCGGTGGTCAGCGGCCCGGGGCCACCGGCAGCCGCCGGTAAAGTGGCCAGATAGTTTAGTGTGCGAAGGTAGTCGCCAAGAGGCTCAAAACTTTTAAAACCAAAACCATCATTAACCAATGTCCACTGGTCGAGGCAGCCCCCCCTGATGTTTTTTTCGCATACCAGTTGAGTGATTTCCTGTTCCGGTTCCTCAATATATTTTCTGCAGGAAGGCAGCAAAATACCTGCGCACAAAAAGGCTGCCAACAACAAAACAGCTATAGATATCTTTTTCATAAACGTTATACTTTGTAAACTATCTGAATGGACGTAACACGGGGAGGTTCTACCGAAATGGGCCGTAAAGAATATTCCGTATTCAGGATATTCGTCATCAGCACGGTGAATTTGAAGTGTTTTTTTAATTCGTAACTCACACGGGCATCAAAAACAAAATCGCCGTTATGGTGTTCTTTGCGGTATTCCTTGATTCCGGTATTGAATAATCCCGGACGGTCGTTCTGCATAAAAAAGTTATCAATATTGTACATAAACCCGTAATAACGGCCGCCCAGCCCCCATGCGAAGCTTTTATATGTAAACTGTACATCCAGTTTTGCCAATTGTTCAAAGCGGTATTTTAAAATGTTTTCCCTGGTATCCGAAGAGGTGTTCATATAAGTAAAATCCTGACTCTTCAAGGTATCTGTTCCATTGATAAAATAATCAGTGTAATACACTTTGTCGGGCTCCAGGCAGGTAGGCCTCGAAAAAGTATATCCTCCCATTACCTGCATCGAAAAATCTTTTGTAAACTGGCCTTCGCCCATTAAAGAAACGTCAATGCCCCAAACACGGGCGTCGGCAGTGTTTAAGAACTTATACCCAAGGTTTTTTGTTATGTCCCAGCCGGAACTGTCGGGTTTCAGGTTTCTTCCCCAAAGGCCGGCGTTAAACTCTATGTAGTTTTGATATTCCTGCCAGAACCCGCAAATATCAATGAATCCTACAAATTTGCTGATCTTGAACAATTGTTTCAGCCCCAGTTCGCCATTCCAGCTGGTTTCCGATTTCAGGTCGGGGTTGGGATAAATGCCAAAGTTTCCTGCCGAAGTGGAGATATACCTTTCGCCAATGCTGGGAAAACGGAATCCTTGTCCGTACGAAGCCCTGATATAGGTTCCCTGGGCTGCACGGATGTTGATGCCTGCCCTGAATATCGGTTTGTTTTCTTTGTATTCACCCAGTTGATAAAACTCCCAGCGTGCGCCTCCCGAAACAGTCAATATCTTGAAGAATTTCATTTCTGCCTGCACATACACAGCGCCATTGTCCGAGGATTTTGATCCGGGCTGGTCAAAGCTGCCGGAAAAAACCCTGCCGTAAGAATAAGAATACATATTCATGACACCCGCATTGATAACGGGGTTGCCAATCCGTGTCTTGAACATTTTCGAAAACTGGTATTCGTTATAAATGAAATACGACATGGTGGACTGGTTGTTGTCGCCGCCGTTGTTGCTGTAGTAAACCCTGTTTTTCAACGAGTGGGCTGCGCCTTTGGGGCCAAAATATTTGACAAAGGGGTCAAGGTAAAACTGGAAATCAGCAAAATTAGTAATAGCACCAGGGAATGCTCTGAAGATGTTTGAGTCGGCATCCATCCAGAAAAAAGACTGGGTATTTTTGGAATACATAAAGTTGCCATTAAGTCCGTAGGTCAAACCTTCCACCCTGTTAGAACGGACCCGTGTGCCAAAGTTAAGCCGGAAATTTTTTTCAAATTCTCCTTTGTCGTAGTCGCCGGTGGTGTCGTTGGGCGGAGCACCGATACATCCGGGGTCGGACAAAAAGTTGCCGCCAATCACATAGTCAAAGTTTTTCACTCTGCGGGAATGTATAAAGTTCGCACCCAAAATTATGGGATTAAAACCTTCCCATGATTTGGTGTAACGCCGGGGAGGGGTGCTGTATATCCCACTGTGAATGGTAACCCGGGTCAGGGGTTTTTCTTTGGGATAGGCGGTGCGGATATTGATGGCCCCGTTCAAGGCCGAGGAGCCATACATTACGGAAGAAGCCCCTTTTACAACTTCAATTTGCTCTACGTCTTCCACCGGCAAAAAACTCCATACCGGCCTGCCGGCATCGGCTCTGAGCATGGGAATGTCATCAATAAGAATCATAACGCGGCTGCCCAGTCCCGAACTGTATCCGCTGCCACCACGGATTTGTGGCTCATTGTCAACAATGGCAACCCCGGGAACAGATTCTATGGCCTTGTCGAGGGTAAGGATGTTTTTGTTTTCAATCATCGTCGGCTTGAGCACTTCCACCGAGTTGGTGGCATCTTCCTGCCGTTGCTCGTATTTTGAAGCCGAAACCACCGTGGTGTTCAACTCCATCACAGAGATTTTCATAGCGACGTTTATTACCAGTGTTTTTCCGGCTTTGGCGCTGATTTTCTGGGTGTATTTCTCGTAGCCCACACAGGAAAACATCAGGGTATAATCGCCGGGTGTTACCTCAAATTGATAGTTGCCATCCATATCGCTCAGCGTTCCTTTTTGCTGATCTTTCACTCCAATACTGGCAAACGGAATGGGGCTGCCTTCGCCGTCTTCGGTAACCACACCTTTTATGATGGCTTTTTGCGAAAAAACTACAGCAGGAAAAGTCAATCCTGCTGTAAAAATTAGAAGTAAAAAAAAATGTTTTATCGTGCGAAATGTCATAGGTAATAATTTAGTTTTTCTTTCGCCTGTAATTACAACTTCAAGGTTGTATTGTTTATTTAATGTACACTTTTTGGCTGAACTTCAGGCCATCATCAGTGTTGGCGGTAATAACATAAATGCCGCTTTTAAACTGATTTAACCCAATAAAATGCTGAACAGCCTGTGCTGTGATTTGTGTTTTATAAACCAACTGGCCATTCATATTAAACATTTCTATTTTTGAAGTTTGGAGCTTATCAAATGACAAGTCAATGATGATGTCATTGTCGTCGGTATATACAAAAAAGTTTTCCGAAGGATCAATAGTTTTATTTTCACTAATGGAAGCTCCGTTGTACACAAGTGAAAGATCGTCGATAAAAAGGCTGTCGCCACCTGAACCGCCGCCCGGGGTTTTATTGGTGGTGAAAGTAAGCAGCATATAATCGGGAGATGTGGCGGGCCCTGTGTAGTTGAAAGGAATACTGATGCGTACCCATTGGTTATTAGTCGAAGGAAAATTAAGTGTGGCATCACCCACCACATGCGGCTGAGTAGCAGCATCTACGGGGTCTTTCGCGTCATAGCTGTCATGGATAATGGCCCTTACGCGTGCCAGGTGAGCAGTGTCTGCCGTTACCGGGTTAAACATTGCCCAAAAAACCAGGGAATCGGGATGAGCGCCAAGAGCTTCGCTGAATGCAGTATTTGCCGTATGGGTAATATTATAATTACTCGGGTCGCCGGCATTTTGACTGCCCATATTAATTTGCCCCGTTGTAACATTACCGTTAGCCACAATACCAACCACGGTTTTCGACCAGATAAGGCAGCTATAATTGCCAGTAGAACCAGGCCGTGTAGAATCCGAGCGTGTTATTGTTGTTGTACCATATAAATAAGCTAAAATTCCTGATGCTGTTTTAAAGGAATTCCATTCGAGAGGTTCTACGGTAGCGCTACCCACATTTTCCCAATTTTCGAAACCTGAATTATTCAATTGTGTTTGTGCATTGGCCATTTGTGTAAAACCAAGTAAAAACATTCCTATAAAAAGTAAAGCATGTAGTCTCATGTTTTTCATTTAATTAATTTTAGATTTATAAATTTAAAAACGGGTGCAAAATTACACAAAAAACGATAACGCGGCACATCATTCTTTTCGTAAAAAGTGTTAAATATTTTTACGGCTAAAAATGCATCAATTAATAATATAATAAGGCGTTTAAAAAAGATTATAGACAATGTGGTCAATTAAACAATAAATGAAATATATTTGTTATCGTTATTAAAATACAACTTAAATGCTGATAAAAACTTATGGAAGCGCCATTTTTGGTATTGATGCAATTACCATCACTGTGGAGGTTAACATTGATGCGGGTGTTCAGTTCTTTATGGTTGGCCTGCCCGACAGTGCGGTAAAAGAGAGCCAGCACCGCATCGTTGCATCCTTCAAAAACAGCGGGTTTAATTATCCCGGAAAAAGAATCGTGATAAATATGGCGCCAGCCGATATAAAAAAGGAAGGTTCTGCCTATGACCTGACCATTGCTCTTGGCATATTGGCGGCTTCCGATCAGTTAAAATCCGATGAGTTAGGAAAGTATATTATTATGGGCGAACTCTCCCTTGACGGCAGCCTGCAACCCATAAAAGGCGCATTACCTATCGCCATTGAAGCCCGCAAACAAGGGTTTAAAGGGTTTATCCTTCCTGAAGACAACGCAAGGGAAGCCGCCATTGTAGACAATCTGGATGTTGTCGGCGTAACTTCACTGCGGCAGGTGGTGGATTTCCTCAACGGAGATATAAAGATTGACCCGACAGTTGTCAATACACGCGAAGAGTTTTTCACCCGCTTGAATGAGTATGAATTTGATTTTGCCGATGTCAAAGGACAGGAAAATATCAAGCGTGCCCTGGAAATTGCAGCAGCCGGCGGCCATAATGTTATTTTTATCGGGCCTCCGGGAGCCGGAAAAACTATGCTGGCAAAACGATTGCCCTCGATTTTGCCACCCTTGAACCTTCACGAAGCTCTGGAGACAACCAAGATACATTCCGTTTCGGGCAAACTGGCCAAAAATGCCTCCCTCATTTCAGTCCGGCCATTCAGGGCGCCGCACCATACGATCAGCGACGTAGCGCTTGTAGGTGGAGGAAGCTTTCCCCAGCCGGGCGAAATATCCCTGGCACACAACGGGGTATTATTTTTGGATGAACTCCCCGAATTTAAACGTACTGTCCTGGAAGTGCTGCGCCAGCCTGTGGAAGACCGGGTAGTTACCATATCAAGGGCTAAATTTACCGTGGAATACCCTGCAAGCTTTATGTTGGTGGCCGCCATGAACCCTTGCCCCTGCGGGTATTATAACCACCCCGAAAAAGAATGTGTCTGCGGGCCAGGCATTGTTCAGAAATACCTCAACAAAGTTTCCGGCCCTTTGTTAGACAGGATCGATATTCATGTGGAAGTGACACCGGTGCCTTTTAAAGAATTGAGCAAAGCCCAGGCATCAGAGAAAAGCGAGGCCGTCAGGTCGCGTGTAATTGAGGCACGGCTGGTTCAGGAAGCCCGTTTCATCGAGATACAGGGCGTTTACTGCAATGCACAGATGAAAACAAAACATCTTCAACAGTTCTGCGCCATTGACGAAACAGGATTAACACTGTTGAAAAATGCTATGGAAAAATTAAGCCTGTCGGCACGCGCTTACGACCGTATTTTAAAGGTAGCCCGCACTATAGCAGACCTTGAAAATTCAGATAAAATACAAAACCACCACCTGGCCGAAGCCATACAGTACCGTAGCCTTGACAGGGAGAACTGGGCGGGATAAATAATGATTAAATGATTTTCTGGTAATTTTATTGCCGGCCATTTACAGCAATGAGGACGTTTTCTTTGAAAATACCTTCTTTCTTCTCACCGGCTGCAGGGATGAAAGTTCCAGCCCCTTCGTACTTTCCGTCTTTAAAATTTCCGACATACTTATCTCCGTTAGGGTAAGTCAATGAACCATAACCGTCGATCCTGTCATTTTTAAAGTCACCATAATACTCACGGCCATCCGGAAATAAAATGTATCCGTTTCCATGTTTCAGGCCTTTTTTAAAGTTGCCTACGAATCTTTCACCATTCGGGTAGGTAAGTGTTCCAAAACCGCTGACAGTGGTGTCGGCAACAAAGCCATAATCGGGAGGATCGCTGATAATGATTTGTCCTTCGTCCGAAAGGATAATTGTGTTCTGGAAAATTTTAGCCTGAATATTTGTTATAAAAAGGCTGCAAATGAGTAATAACAGTATTTTTCGCATTGCTGGTATTAATATATTTAAAAAAGTTTGCAAAAGTAAACATTACATTTGATATGACCAAACGATTTTAAAGAAAAAACGCTCATTTTTAGTCAATTACAAAAATAAAATGTATATTCATCCTGTTATTTTAAATATTTGTAGTCGAATTGTAAAAATTTGGCATCATATATGTGCAAATCAAAAAAAATATATTAAACCCCAAAATAAATATCCTCAACGGGCAAATACAAACCCGAAAACAAATAATAATTATAAACAAACAGTACTATGAAAACAATGCTATTCGCGGTATTCATGTCTCTAACCATCACTTATGTTTCGGGCCAGGATAAACAAGATACCCCCCGGATCATTGATCAAAAGGTGGAGGCTATCGATCAGTATAAAGACTACTGGACTTCAACCTTTAAAGACGAGGCCTTCCTGGATACAGGTTTTATAAAACAAGCAAATAAAGGATACGGGCTGTTAACGGGCTATTTTAAGAACGGGAAGATTTGCAAGATACGCGAACTTATTGGGTTAAAGCTTTTACAGGATATTGCTGTCACGGAGTATTATTTCTCGGAAGGGAAATTGATCTTTGTAAATGAGCAGGAACATGCCGGGCCTGCTATTTTTGTGGATGCTGACGGAACGGTTGAGCATAGAATAGATGAACCGACATTTGAAGTGCGGTACTATTTTAACAATGATAAACTAATTGGCTCTGCTGAAAAAGGAAACAGGCAAACCATACTACTTCCCAACGAAGAATTTTTCGATTCTCAATCGAAAGAGGGGCAGTTGCTCTCATCGGCAAAAAAATATTACGAAAGATTTTCAATAAAATATAAAAACTAACACAGGCAAAGCCTGCACCATAATGCCTGATTTGTTGCTAAAAAACCCGTCTATACATTTTTCTAAAAAAGTTTTTTGATACAGATCCTTTTGCCGGAAGATAAACTCCGCTAGCAAAAAACAACTACCTTTGATTGGATAAAAAAAACCGGCTTTCCCTCTTTGGAAGGCACAAATTTTCAAAAACTACTTTCACCTGTTTCAATGCCCACTGACACCCAACCACAACACCGGCACTTTATCATGCATAAACCTTATGGCTATCTGTGCCAGTTTGTTTGCGAATTGCCAAAAAAGAAACTGATTGGCGAACTTTTTGATTTTCCTCTGGGGACTATGGCAATTGGCCGTTTGGATGAGGATAGCGAAGGGCTGCTTTTACTGACAACCGATGGCAAGATAAGTGAGAGGGTAAGAAGAAAAAATATTGAGAAGGAATACTATGCCCAGGTTGACGGGTTGATCACCGATGAGGCGCTTGAAAAACTCCGGGCAGGAGTGGAAATAGGCCTGCGAAATGTAAAATACCTCACAAAACCCTGCAAAGCTTTTAGGTTGGAAACAGCACCCGGCTTCCCGCCGCGCATACGTAAGATTCGAGACGATCGCCACGGACCAACCTGTTGGATATCTGTCACACTAACCGAAGGGAAGGAAAGACAGGTTCGAAAAATGACTGCGGCTGTTGGTTTTCCAACCCTCCGGCTAATCCGAATCCGAATTGGAGAGGTTTACCTTGGAACCCTTGAGGCTTGTAACGTAATAGAGGTGGACAGCTTTTTTAAAGAGCCTTCTGAAATCATAAAAGAAAACCCATCATCAACTCTTTACTAACACCTTTTCGCGGCTGTGCCTATGACTATGACAACCCAACTAAGGCATAGAAAAGGCACCAGAGAATTACACTATCTGATAGAAAAAAAAAAAGAGGCTTAACGCCTCCTTTATAACTTTAATAAGTTTTTTTATAACATTCCTGCTTGTACTACCAACTCGGCAAACCGCTGTGAATAACCGGCTTCGTTGTCGTACCATGCAATGACTTTCACACAGGTACCATTGATGACCTGAGTAAGTTTTGAGTCGAAAATGGATGAATGCAGGTTGTCCACAATATCAATGCTTACAACGGGTTCGGTGCAATATTCGAGTATTCCTTTCATCGAGCCTTCGGCAGCCTGTTTCATGGCGGCATTTACTTCATCCTTGTTCACCGGGCCGTTCATTTCGCAGGTCAGGTCCACGACTGAACCATCAGGTGTGGGAACACGCATGGATAATCCGTCCAATTTTCCGGAAAGTTCAGGAATTACCAGTCCGATGGCTTTTGCCGCACCGGTGCTTGTCGGGATGATCGACATGGCTGCGGCACGGGCACGCCGCAGATCTTTGTGGGGAGCATCGAGTATGATCTGGTCGTTGGTATATGAGTGAATGGTGTTAATAAGCCCATGTTTGATACCAAAACTGTCGTTCAGAACTTTGGCGATAGGCGCGAGACAATTGGTGGTACACGATGCATTAGAAATAAAGCGGTGTTCTGGTTTCAATTGTTCGCCGTTTACGCCCAGCACAATGGTGATATCCACATCCTGTGCGGAATTTGCGGGTACGGACAAAACAACCTTGCCGGCACCGGCCTGAGTATGTTTTTCGAGTTTTTCGCGCGTGCGAAAAATTCCGGTACATTCAGCCACAACATCTACACCCAGTTCTTTCCATGGGAGAGCCACAGGATCCTTTTCAGCATAAACCCTGTAATTTTTACCGTCAACAATAATGTGATCATTTTCAGAAGAAACTTCTCCCGGATATTTGCCGTGTACCGAGTCATATTTAAACAAATGAGCAAGCGTTTTTGCGTCTGTTAAATCATTCAGGGCAACGACCTCAACATTATCCATTTTCAAAAGAGCTCTGAAAGTAAGCCTTCCGATACGGCCAAACCCGTTGATAGCAACTTTAATATTCGACATAAACTATATTTTTTTGAGTTAATTTTATGCAAAAGTAGAATTAAAATGTCAGTCGTACAAATAAAAAAAAGAGGGCGTTCCCTCTTTTTTATTATCTGTCTGAATTTTTTACCTGAAAATGGTTACCGTGCCCTTGGTCGTATGACGTATTGATTTGAAATCCATAAAACGGGCAATATACACATAGGTTCCTGTTTCTGCAGGCTTACTCATAAAAAACCCGTCCCAGCAATCATCGATGCTGGTTGTTTTATAAACCTGCTGTCCCCATCGGTTATAGATATATAATTCAAAATTCTCTTCCCTGATACCAAATCCTTTGATGCAAAATTTTTCATTGACAGGATCTTCATTCGGGGTGAAGGCATTGGGAAGAAATAGTGCATACGTGGGTTCGATACGGATTAATTTCGAGGTGCTGTCGGTGCATCCGTGATCGGTGGTAACCACTAGGGTGACCCGATATGTCCCTGTATCTTCCATAACATGAAAATCATAATAATACCCGCTATGAGAATAACAATGAAATGTGTTTTGCAGGGTGTCGGAATTTCCATCGCCAAAATCCCAGTACCAATGATCAAGGGCCCCATGCGAATGGTCGAAGAAATGAAATTCAGGGCTTGTTATCGTTGTGGAATTTTCAGGAGCTGTCGAAAATATTGCCACTGGATTGGGATACACCGTTACATAATCTGTAATAGTAAGCGTAGTGCCCTGATTCACAGGATTGGTAACGGTAAGAGAAACATCATAGGTCCCCGGCTCATCATAATAAGCTACCGGATTTTTTGAATATGAAAATGTTCCATTGCCAAATTGCCAGAAATAGATTGCGTCAGGATGCACCTGTGTTGAATGGTCGGTAAATTGAACTGTTAAGGGGTCGCATCCCGTCAAGGGCTCTCCGGAAAAAACGACAATAGGATAGATAGGCACTACAGTAACGGTAACGGTACCATAATTCTGACAACCGTTCGCATCGGTAACAGTAACCATATAAGTAGTGGTGGCCTCAGGTGTAACGACAGGGCATGTAAGCGTGCTCTGGCCGCTAAGGGAAGGGTCTGTAGGACTTGCAGACCATGAATATGATGTTCCTCCCGTCACGCAAATGGTTGACGATTCCCCGTCATAAATTGTCGATGGGGTGGCTGTAGCTGTTACTACGGGCAAGGGATTCACAAAAACCGTGGCCGAATCCACATCATCACATAATGAATATACCGTAACATAATAAACTGTCGTGGCCGCCGGTGAAACAGAGATAGAAGGAGTGGTTTCTCCGTTGCTCCAGAGGTAAGAATTACCTCCGGCGGCATTCAGCGTTGCATAATCACCGAAACAAATGGTGTCGTTGGCCCCGGCATCAGCATTCTGCGAACCTACCGTGATATTAACGCTTTCAGTGGCCGTGTCGTTGCAAATATCAGTAACTGTGCATGAAAACGTTATTGTTGATGGAGGCAAAACTACAGCAGAAGCAGAATTTCCTGCTCCGTTATCCCAGACATAGTTATAGGGCTGAAACCCTCCTGTGGCACTTACCCAGATCGTGGCGGAGTCTCCGCACAGGGTCGTGTCGTTGGATGAAACGGCTGTTACCGGTGAATTGTCAATGATGTTAATAGTGACATCAGATCCGCTGCCGCAAACAACAGTCTGTACATGAAATATAACCGTTTCCGTGCCTTCGGTTAATCCGTCCGTTAAAGGATGAATAACAATGCCGACAGAATCCTGTCCCGCGGGAACAACGATATTGTTCGGAATAAAGGTATAATCTGTCCCGTTGATCGCCGTGCCTGTAATAGTAAAAGGAATGGTATATGCGCTGGCGGCCGGGCTGGAAAGTTTAAAACTGATAACGCCGTCGCTGCATCCCTCTACAGCATTATTTCCGGCACCAGGCACAGAAAAATGCGAAGTAACAGTAACCCCGTAAGCGGATAAACTGTTTGCCTTAAGAAAAACACCGGAGTCAAAAGAACTGTCGCCGCAATCTCCGATAGCAATTTTTAAATGATAGGTCTGGCAAGGCTGAACGAGTATCCAGGCCGTATATACTTTAGTAAGCCTGTCGTATTGAAAATAAGTACCACTGGCGTTTAACCAGGAATAAGTCGCTCCGGCACTACAAATATTGTTGATCGTAACATAATTGGCCGGGTTGTTCGGCATCTTTGCAATATTTACGGCACCTCCCGAGAAAGGCCCTGAAATGCCCGGACCGCTTACAAAAAATCCAAAGGCATCATTGTAACTCGAATTACAGAATTCATCAAACTCTTCAGATCCAAAAACATATTGAAACTTAATCGTATCGGCTATCGGAACAAAATCAAAGGCAAGAACAGCCTTGTCGTAAACAGTATGCGAAGGCACCAGCGCCTGCAGATCGGGATCGCTGCCTGTGGAAGCTCCGAAGCCGGCGCTGCCCGAATTATTTGGCCCGATGGCAAGGGCTGCTTCACCCGACGTGATAATTATCCCCTGGGCATATCCCAGTTGAGTAGAGGCTGCGCCGGCAGCATTAAAGCTGCCTATCATATTGGATGAAATATTGGCGGATGATCCGTTAAAAGATCCATTGCTAACCGTCACACCGGTTCCGACAAGCACTTGTTGGACCAGCTGTATAGGAGTCATTCCCAACGCAGTACCCTGTACTACTGTAAGCTGGGCATTCAACTGAAAGGGTATCATAAAAATGACAAGAACAACAAGCTTGATATAAAAGGCTGAAAAGATATTTTTAAACATAATAATTTTTTTTGCTGTTTAAAATTTCTACGCAACTACTCTGAATATTACTACTTTATTAGAAACAAAGATATTGAAAAATTAATAATTTATACGTAATTGAATCAAAAAAAGTTATTAAAATCCGGATTTTATTGCAAATTGCTATTTTTATAACGGATTTTACAAACAAATAATTGGGAAAAGCGGAAAAAGACCAAGGCTTTCCGTTTATCATACTGATGCGTCTGACACAAAGATGTATTAAAGTTAAAAAAAGATCCCTTAACAGTGAGTATAATGGATACCGGTCAAGGCTTCCGCCGTGGCGACGGATTTCTGTTTTTTTATGTTTTGAGATTATGTTTAAGGATTGTTTATTTTTATATCGGATTTTATTTTAAAAATTGGGAAAAGAAAATAAATACGGGATGGCGTTTTTAGTAAAAAACAAGCTGTTGATTTTTTTAAAAAAGAAATGGTGGCTTGTGCTTGTATTGTCATTCCTTATTTTTTTCTGGTTTTCCCTGCCCCGTCCCCTCTTCAGCGATCCCACCTCTTCTGTCCTTGAGGACCAACGGGGCGTTTTACTGGGGGCACGTATTGCCTCCGATGAACAGTGGCGGTTTCCACCCGGCAAAACGGTTCCTGAAAAATTTCAGAAAGCCCTTATTATTTTCGAAGACCGCTATTTTTATTTTCATAACGGCCTTAATCCCGTGGCGATGGCAAGGGCAGCCTATCACGATATAAAAGCCCGGAAGATCGTCAGCGGGGGCAGCACGATCACCATGCAGGTGATACGCCTGTCAAGAAAAGGAAAAGCCCGTACCATTTTCGAGAAGGTCATCGAAGCTTTTCTTGCCGTCAGGCTCGAGCTGACATACACCAAACAGGAGATACTGGCTCTTTACGCGGCAAATGCACCCTTCGGAAGTAATGTCGTCGGCATTGATGCGGCAGCCTGGCGTTACTTCGGCAAGAACGCCGATCAGCTCTCATGGGCCGAATCAGCAACACTGGCAGTGCTTCCCAACAGCCCCGCCCTTATTTTCCCTGGGAGGAATCACGACAAACTAAAAATAAAACGCGACAAACTATTAAAAAGACTTTATCAAAATAATTACATCACCAAAGAACAGCTATTTCTTGCGGAAAACGAGAACCTGCCCGGAAAACCTTATCCCCTGCCTCAGACAGCCCCCCACCTCCTCGATCGGGCCATAAAAGCTGGGCACCGGGGAGAAAGGACAAAAACTACCATCGACGGATATTTTCAGGAAATTGTTGCATCCGTCGTTGAACGTTATCACGAAAAACATAAGGCTAACAAAGTCAACAATGCCGCGGTGCTGGTGCTGGATGTGGAATCGGGCAACGTGCTGGCTTATGTTGGTAACACCACCGAAACCGGCCATCCCGAGTACGGCTGTAACGTGGATATCATCACCTCCGCCCGCAGCACCGGCAGCATCCTGAAACCTTTTTTGTATGCAGCTATGCTCAACGATGGGCAGATACTCCCGGCATCTCTTGTGGCCGACATACCTGTCCAGCTTGGAGGCTTTATCCCCGAAAACTACAGTCTGACTTACGATGGGGCTGTCCCTGCCAAAAGGGCCTTGTCGCGTTCTCTGAACATACCGGCGGTAAAAATGCTGCAGGCGTACGGAATCAGCCGGTTCAATTATGTTCTGAAAAAAGTCGGGCTGACCACTTTGAACAAGCCTCCTTCACATTACGGACTGTCCGTCATCCTGGGCGGCGCCGAAGCCAGCCTGTGGGACATGGCGGGGGCCTACGCCAGCATGGCACGCACGCTGAATCACTACCATCCGTATGATTCTCGTTACAACAAAGCAGATTTCCACCCACCAAATTATATTTATAACGAACCCAAAAAGAAAGTTACGGGCACCGATAAGTCCACCCTCTTAAGCGCTTCGTCCATCTGGTTCACCTTTGAGGCCATGAATGAGGTATCCAGGCCCGACGAAGATATGGAATGGCAGCAGTTTTCTTCTTCGGCAAAAATCGCTTGGAAAACGGGGACAAGCTACGGAAGCCGCGACGCATGGGCTATAGGGTGCAATCCAAAATATGTGGTGGCTGTCTGGGTGGGGAATTCCGATGGCGAGGGCCGCCCGGGAATGACCGGCCTGACCTATGCCGCGCCGGTCATGTTCGAAGTGTTCAAATCGCTGAAACCGCAGGGATGGTTTTATGCGCCCTACGACGACATGATACGCCTGCCGGTCTGCAGACAGAGCGGATTTAAAGCGACGCCGATATGTGAAAATGCTGATACCATATGGGTTCAGAAAAATGGAACGAAAACAAAAAACTGTCCCTACCATCAGGTGATACTACTGGATGCCAGCGGCAAGTGGCGGGTGAACAGTGAATGTGAATCCGTATCAAATATCCGTTTTCAGAAATGGTTTGTGCTGCCGCCGGTGATGGAATTTTTTTACAAATCGAAAAACCCGTTTTACCGCGTGCTGCCGCCTTACCGCGATGACTGCATGCCCCAGGAAAATACGGGGGCCGGCCTCGATATGATCTACCCGAAAAACAACAGCCGTATCTATTTACCCGTTGACCTGAACGGCGAACGCCAAAAGGTGGTGTTTAAGGCGGCTCACAGCGTAGCCGGAACAAAGATCTACTGGTATCTCGATAATGCCTTTGTTGGGATTACCGGCGATTTCCACCAGATGGGCCTTGCCCCCGAAGCCGGCAAACACAAACTCACCCTGGTGGATCAGAAAGGACAAAATGTTTCGGTGAATTTTGAGATATTAACCATTGCCAAATCAAAATAACTCTCAGGATTAGCTACAGAAGCTATAACACCAGCGATATATAGTGTCTGTCCATAAAGTCAGAATTTGACCTATAATGTTCAAATTCGAGGCTTGTCTGACTGGCTCAGCCAGCTACCGTGTACCCACAAATATTATTAAAATTAATTATTTCTGTAATTAGTTTTTTTATTCACTTGTTTCAATAACATATTTTGATTAATAGATAGTTATAATAATTTATTCAATACAAGTAGCCACAGATTCTCAGATTTTTTTTTAGTTTTATTTACACAGATTTTCAAATTCGCCAAGGCGAATTTAAATCTGAGAATCTGTGGCAATTGTTTTAATATAGATTCCATTTAATTTTACTGCTTTTATAATTTATTTTGTCTCAGGATATTATTTTAAAGATTAACATTATATAGATTAGAGGCCGCCTATATGATATTTATATGGATAATATATATAGGAAGCAAAATAAAAAGTTGTGGGTACACAGTAGCTCAGCCAGGCAGGCTTTCGACAACCTGAAAAACAGGAGTCCGTCAACTGGCGGATGACTGGTTTGAAGGTCAAGAATAACCCTGCCCGACTGTCCGCCAACTGGAGGATCAGGCGGGGATGAAGTCGGACATTATGGACAAACTCTATATCGCGGCTTTCGTTATAATCACAGCATACCATCTTCCGTCGGCATTTTCAACTGTCCCTTATAACGAGACCATAAACGGCACTCACATTAATGCTCTGCTTTTATCCCAGATTACGTCATAGGAACGTAGTGAACTATTGCGTAGCGCGCAGGATTGCGGGTTGAATATGCCCGTCCCGCACACGAACCTGTCCCGCACCGAAGGTCGGGAGTGTCGGGGGTATAACCCCGACTTAGTAAATGTTCCTGGCAATTTTTAATTGTCAGGAGTACATTTACTTTGTCGATTCCGCATTAAAAATTCACATTATAAATTATTTAAAAACAGTTTATTATACTTAATTGTTCCTAATGCTACGCATTAGAAAATTCTTAAGGCGGAATTTGGGTTTATAGTATGCCGGTACTTTCGCAGGCGGGGTGTTCCGGTAAGTGTTTCTTTCGTGTCAATAAATCATGGGTATTTATCGGCATTGAAACTGAAAAATCGTAAAATAGCTCAAACAATATATACAAAATTTACATTGGTATCTTCCATGATTGTAGCCTTTGAATTTTTCCAGGGCAAAAAAAAACTCCGGCGGCCGGCCGGAGTTTTTTTAAAAAAATATTTTTCACTTATTTAATAGCATTGGTGAAAGCAGCTTCCTTATTATATTTCAGGAATTCCCTGTCTTCACTGGCTTGTTTTCTGTATTTTGAATCAGCACCAACTGCTTTGGTAAGATATTCATACATAACGGCAGTGTTTGATGTGCGGGCTGCATTAACAGCAATCAGATAATAGGTAGCAGCGGTTTGTGGTTTAACGCAATCCAGCGTCTGTTTTGCAGCAGTATTGTTGCCCGAAAGCAGTTGTGCAAGAGCAAGGTTGTATTTGCATTTTTTGCCACCGAAAGAACTGATAGCTCCGGCATAGTCTCCTTGTCTGATCTTCAATAGCGCTTCATTGTGGCTGATGTCGATACCTTTTGATTTGGCATTGTTTAAATAGGTCTGAGCTGCGGCATCATCTTTATTCCAGAATGAAAGTACTCCAAGGTTATAATTGATTTGGCCATTATTAGGATTCAACTGGTTGGCTTTATCAAGGTAATTTTTTGCTTCGTCGAGTTTTCCAAGTAACATTGCACAATTTCCTGCATTGCAGAAACCTCTCCAATCGTTAGGATAAAGGGTAGTAGCTGATTTGTATATTACATATTTGGTAGCAACATCTTCAGTCAAAGTTGCTGAATAAAGTAATTCTTTGTTATCGAGTTTATCAGGTGCTGTAGTGGAAAGCTGAATAATTTCTGCCTGGGATTTTTTGGGCAGATAACAATCAACAACAACTTCGCCACGGCGTAATACGGAAAGCATGTTTTCAATTTCAGCATAAATGACGGTCATGTCTTTTATTGATTTTTCTCTTTCAGCTTTTGAAGCCTGGCTCTGGATAACATTTGAAATGGTTTGTTTCTGAGGAATGTTTGAAGCATTGAGGGCTTTCATGAAACCGTCGAAATCTTCGCCTTTTGAATTAACGAGAACCTGTAGTTCTTCGGGTTTGGTGATACCGGATAATTTTTTATCCTTGATCATTTTCTTGATTTTCTCGGTAAACCATTTTTTGGTGGTTGCACCACGTTCGTCAGAAAGCTTCTGGTTCAGTGTCAATTCGCCTTCGGGGGATGCCCATGCATTGATATTGATGGCCTTTACTTTCCAGTTCAAACCAAGAAAGTTCAGAATAGTATCATTTAATAATGATGCATTTGCTTTATCTTTATTCAAAGGCATGTTAATATTCAGGTTTGATTTATTGTATTCGAAATACAAGTTGGCTTTTTTGGTAATGATTGTTTCCAGTTCATAGCCGTGTTCTGCTGTTTGCATTTCTTCTTCCTGTTCAATACGTGTTGAGGTATAAATAACACCATCGGCCAGTTTGTTGGTTCCGAGGGGAACATCAACTTTTTTGCCCTTGGTGGCTAAGGGGCCGATAGCTAATTCGGACATGTTCATACTTTCGTTATAGGTAACCACGTCGCTATATGAAAAACTTCCGCCTTCTTTGTATTTAATGGTCTGGCCTTCACCGGTAGCTTTTTCGCCCTTAAGTGTCATCGATTTTAAAGTAGCCAGCGTTGTGCCGTCCATGCTTTTCAGAACCGGGGTGATCGTTACCGAAGCTTTTTTGTTGAAATATTTCGGGGGGATCGTTCCGCTTACTCCGACGGCGATTTTACCACCATGTGTTTCAAGAACCTCGGGGGTTACCGTGTATTTTACCGTCGGGTATTTTTTGATCATTTTGCTTAACCCGCAGCCCGTGAACATCATTGCTGCCAAAAATAAAACAGCAATTACTTTAAAGTTGAAATGTTTCATAAAATGTATTTTTAACGTTAATAAAAAAATTCTCTATTCTTTTGAGTCCACAAATATAAAAAAGATATTTAGACATATTAAAAAAAATTTAAAAAAAGCTTTTTAAATATTTGAGTTTATAGTCCTTTAGTAACTAATTTTTAGTTTTTTTGCTTTGCCTTTTTATCTCCCTTTTTACTTTGTTTTACACGATTTTGTTACAATATCCCATAATATAATTCCCGCGCTGACAGAAATGTTTATGGAGTGTTTTGTTCCAAACTGTGGTATTTCAATACAAAAATCGCATAATTCCAAAACCTCATCGTCAATTCCGTCAATTTCATTACCAAAGATCAGCGCTATTTTTTTTGTCTTGTCGGGTTCATATTCATCCAGGCTTATGCTGGTATCTGTTTGCTCTACCGCAATAATCAAATAGCCTTGTTCCTTTAAACCGGCCACGGCCTGCCTGGTACTTTCAAAATAGTTCCAGCATACCGAATCTGTAGCGCCAAGCGCTGTTTTATGTATGTCGCGATGCGGCGGTGTGGCGGTAATGCCACACAGAAATAATTGCGCCACCCGGAAAGCGTCGCAGGTGCGGAAAACGGAACCGATGTTGTTCATGCTTCTGACATTATCCAGGACAACAACGATCTGATTTTTTTCAGATACTTTAAATTCTTCCACGCTAAGCCTGTTCAATTCCGAGTTTTTTGTTTTTCTCATGTCTTAATTTTGATGCAAAAATAAAAAAACCTCATTTTTTTGAATGAGGTTTTTATAGCCATAGCTTTTTTCTTTACTCCTAATGATTGAAGGTGTAAGAAATTCCCACGCCGATCACTTCTTTGAATTGAGTCCGCGGCCCGGGTGTTGAAGATGGTGTTGATTGGATCATGACATCATCGTCATAAAGCAATTGAGTGTTGATAGTGGTCGACAGCCATTTGTTGACTTTCAGCCCTATCAGCACGTTCCAGTTAACATCAACATTGCCGAAATCTTTCAGGTAATCTGAAAACAATTCCAGCGATGTGTTGAGCGTAACATTTTTGAATACCTCTTTGTTAAAAACGGCACGTACATAAGGGCCGAATTCCCCTTTGATATGTTTGCCGGGATCAACCCCGAAGGCGCCCGCATCGGAAAGTACCTGATCCCTGACAAAGGTAAACCTGCCCGCAGCCGGAGACATATACAACTGAAAATATTCAGCAGGAACATAGTTCATGCCAATACCGACTACCAGGTATCCGGGAGACAAAAAGTTGGATATGGGCACGCTGTCGTTGGGATAATTATATCCATTGGTGAACTGAGAACGGAAATTGGCAAGGAAAGTAACGTCCCAGTGTTTCGAAACGGCATAGCCATAAGAAGTCGTGTATTCGATTTTATCGTCTGTTTTGGTAAATCTCGCCTGGCTGCCTTTTCCCAAAAACTGAAAACCATAAGCCAGTCCAAGATTATTTTTCCAGGAATGCTTATTCTTTTTATAATCTGCTTTCACGTTAACAAGAGCTCCCACGCCGATAGAATTTTCACCGCCGGCCGCCCAGTTTGAAAAGGCCGCCTGTGTGATGTTCAATCCCCCCGTAGCAAGTATTGTCCAAGCTTTTGTCGAATCTCCGGCAGTCCTGTCCATCGGTTTTGCCACGGTTTCAATTTTTTCCTGTGCATGAAGCATAGTAACACATGTCAGGAAAAAAATAAATACTATTTTTTTCATGTCAAATTAAATTAAAAAAAAATTAAGTTCTTATTTATTTGTTTTTCAGAATATCGCGGATTTCAGTAAGCAATGTTTCTTCTTTTGAAGGTGCAGGAGGAGCAGCAGGAGCTTCTTCTTTTTTCTTCTTCATACTGTTCATGCCTTTTATGATCATAAAGATAACAAAAGCAATGATCAGAAAATCGATGACCGTCTGAATAAAATTACCATACGCAAAAACCGGAGCGCCGGCGGCTTTGGCATCGGCCAGGCTTTTATAAGCCGCACCGTCCATAGCGTAAAACAAATCTGTAAAATTAACATTGCCCAGCAACTTTCCGAGAGGAGGCATGATAATGTCATTTACAAGCGAACTGACAATTTTGCCAAAAGCGGCACCAATAATGATACCTACGGCCATGTCCATCATATTGCCCTTAACGGCAAATTCTTTGAATTCTTTAACGATTCCCATAGTTTTAATTTTTAAGTTTAAGGGTTCAAAAATAATTAAAATTATTTATTATGTGAAATTTATAACAAATTTTCATAAAACAGATACGACTCCTGTGCCGGCAAAACCAAGCAATGGTTATAAATCTATGTTTTTCCGGATTTAATTATTTACCATTCTTCCACAACAATTTTGTTTTCGCCCTTTAAGCCTTTAGTCAATTTTTCAATTTTTGTATTGAAAAAATTCTCCATATCAAGTTTTGCTTCTTCCCTGAAAAGTTTTCCATTATTCCTGTAAATGATATATCCATCCAAAACTCCACCGGCAAATATTACTGGATAGCCATTTGATATCCCTTTCATCTCTAAAGATGTTATTTCATACCTTACTTTACCATCTTTAAATCTCAGTTCTGTTGTATATTTTGCTTCTATAGGAACATATACCCCGGCATCATAATATTTTATAAAATCCGGAACAATAGTTTCGATTTTCAAATATTCGCCAATAGCTCTCGCTTTTATCGCTTCATTGGGATTTTTATAGTTTTCACTAAAGTATTTAATAGCGCTATCGTACAACTGAAATGCATCCATACCAATAATTTCAATCGTAACAAAAGACTTCGCTGTATCCGTTGAGTTTCGCAGGCCCTTGGGCGTAACAACATATTTTTGCCCGAAAGAATAGGTGCAAAAGGTTATGGCTATAAATAAAATTAAATTTTTCATATACTAACTGTTTATAAATCAAATTATTAAATTCAAAAACATCATTTTAGTTGTACCTTACAGGGGTTTTTACGCATATCATTAAAAAAGGTTATATTTTAAAATATTTTTTTAAATAAAGTTATTAAAAATTCACAGTTATTTTGCTTTTCAAATAATGCAGAAGGCATTTAAAATTTTGTTTTTGCGCCATGCAAAATTCCGGCCGTCCTAATAAATTTCAGTAATATCAATTACCTACTTCAATCGGGAATATTAGTATATTTGAACACCCAATTAAATTGAAACCACAAAATGAAAAAAATAATTGCAATTATGGCGGCGGTGTTGTGGGTATTTTGTTCATGCCGCCAGGAAGCCAGGGAAGATATCGTTTCTATTCATACTCCTTACGGTGTTATCAAAGTAAAGTTATATGAGAAAACGCCGAAACATCATGATAATTTCTTAAAACTTGTTGAAAGCGGTTTTTACGACAGTACCCTTTTTCACAGGGTTATTCAGGGTTTTATGATACAGGCCGGCGACCCGGATTCTAAAAATGCTCAGCCGGGCCAGCTACTCGGTGAGGGAGATACCAACTATAAAATACCTTCGGAGTTTGTGGATGAATATCTGAATAAACGTGGCGCTCTCGCTGCAGCACGTGAGAGTGATGATGTCAATCCCAAAAAAGAATCGTCAGCTTGTCAGTTTTATATTGTACAGGGACGAAAATTCACCGATGCAGGGCTTGATTCTGCCGAACTCAAGCGTGAGCGATATACAAAATCATTTATACTGATAGATATTCTTAAAAAGAAAAATGATACCGTTGAATTAAAAAAGTTTCAGAATTTCTTTGAACATCGTGACATTCCAAATATCAACCTGATGTTTGAAAAATACCGTGATTTGGTTGATGCAAATTATGCAAAAAACAAACCCTGGAAATTAACGCCGAAGCAACGCGAAGTATACAAGACGATTGGCGGAGCTCCCCATCTGGATGGGGCATATACGGTTTTTGGGGAAGTAATAAGCGGGATGGAAATAGTGGATAAAATAGCCTCATTACCTTGCGATACCAACGACCGCCCTGTAAAGGATATCAGATTGTGGCTGAAAGCTGAAAACGGGGAATAGTGGCACATCGGGGCAAACATGCCGGGCAGCTTAATTCAGGCAGGCATATGTAAACCCCGGCATTGCAGATACTTCGTTTACGGAACAGGCAGGCAATAAGCAAATTTTTTTAGAATTTTCACTGAAAATACCAATCATTCGAAACGCTATTATAAAAAATAAATTAATCTTATGGTAATTGCTGAACAAATTCTCGAAAAGTATTACAAAATGAAATCATTAGGCATAGATGAGGATTTCTATGATTTAGAACATTTTGGAGAAATAAAAATTTTCATCAATAAAAAACCGAAGATTGTCCTTTTCTCAATCAATATTGACAATGATATCGTTTACTTTGGGACCAATTAGATCGCTGACAAAATTTTATTTCAGGCAGTTTAATTTTTTAAAAGTCAAAATAATAAAAACTAAAATACATATTTTTAATAACTTGCACGGCTAAAAAAAATTTTTTTGATTTTTACCGGACAATTGTGATTTGAAACAACTAAATTTGGAAACTAATATAGGTTAATTTTTTTATTTTTTAAGAAATTTGAAACATTGTTAAATACCAGCCTTTCACTCAAAACAATTAAAAACGATAAATCTCATGAAAAAAAAGTATTTATGTGTAATGGTATTGTTTTTATTAGCAAAAACAAGCTTTTCACAAACCTGGATTGCAAATTTACCTCAGGCGAAAGTAAACAACCATACTTTAACCTTACAGGATTACCAGCAAGCTTTTAACGACTATTGGGCTCCCTATAACGTTGACAAAGGATATTATTTTGAGGGTGGGGTGAAGAAAAAAGCCGTGGGATGGAAGCAATTTAAGCGCTGGGAGTATGAAATGGAAAGCCAGGTAAATCCCGCAACAGGTGAACTCCCGCAAAAAACAGCCCGGGAAGTTTATGAAGAATTTGTACTGGCAAATCCCCAATTAAAGAAGTCAGGCGCTGCCAATTGGACAACTTTAGGAACTAATAGTTCCAACGGAGGATATGCCGGGGTCGGCCGTATCAATTGTGTTGCATTTCACCCGACAGATAATAATACCTATTGGGTTGGCGCCGCTTCCGGCGGATTATGGGTCACCACTAATAATGGTTCCAGTTGGACATGCCTGACCGATAATAACGGAGTTCTTGCCGTTAGCGATATTGTAATACCCTCAGATTATGCTACTTCAAACACCATTTATATTGCAACCGGCGACAGGGATGCCTGGGACAACAGAAGCATTGGTGTGTTAAAATCTACCGATGGTGGCATTACATGGAACTCAACAGAAATCAGTTATTCATTATCCGACGGAGCTATGGTAAACAGGCTATTGCTGGACCCTTCGAATAATCAAACGATTATTGCGGCGACCACAAACGGCGTTTATAAAACAACAAATGGCGGTACGACATGGAGCACCCAACTGACAAGTACTGATTTTATTGACATGGAATATAAACCCGGCGTTTTTAGTACATTATATGGCTCAACTCAGGATGGAAAAATATATGTTAGTACGAATAGTGGAGCAAGCTGGACACAGGCTTTCAGTAATACAAGCGCCTATAGGATTGAACTGGCCGTTTCGGCAAATCAGCCTGCATGGGTTTATGCGATTGCTGCTCAAAGCGACGAAGGACTTTATGGCATTTACAAATCCACAAACAGCGGCACATCGTACACACAGGTTTTTGCAGGATCAACCAAAAATTTATTAGGCTGGGAATCTGATGGCAGCGATTCCGGGGGACAGGGCTGGTACGATCTAAGTATAGCGGCTTCACCCGGGAATGCAAATATTCTTTTAATCGGCGGCGTAAATACATGGCGTTCTACTAATGGAGGCACTTCATGGTCGATTGTCAATCATTGGTGGGGCGACGGGGTTCAGGCAGTTCATGCCGACAAACATATGCTTAAATACCGGAGCAACGGAAATTTATTCGAGTGTAATGATGGTGGTGTTTATTTATCAACAGACAACGGAACTTCATGGACAGACAAGACAAACGGATTAGTAATCAGCCAAATGTACAAACTCAGTGTTTCTAAAACCATAGTTGCTGAAGTCATCACGGGGTTGCAGGATAATGGCACAAAGCTTCTGTCGGGTGGCGCCTGGTCGGATGTAAAAGGTGGTGACGGGATGGAATGCCTGATTGATTATACGGATGTGAACGTCCAGTACGGGACTTATGTTTATGGGCAAATATCCAGAACCACCGACCACTGGGGTAGCACTACAGATATAGAACCGGCAGCAGCCGGCGACGGTGCATGGGTTACTCCATTTATCATACACCCGACAAATAATCAGACATTGTTTGCCGGATATGCAGATGTATGGAAAACTACAGACAGGGGAAATAGCTGGACAAAGATTTCCACCATGAACTCATCCTATAAAATCCGCTCCATGGCAATTGCCCCTTCAAATGCCCAGGTATTATATGTTGCAGACCCCTACACCATCTGGAAAACTACAAATGGGGGCACTTCATGGTCAGATATTACCGAGACATTACCTGTAAGCACCGGCAGAATTACTTATATCGCCGTAAAAAACAACGATCCGGCTACACTTTGGGTTACCATGAGCGGGTATAATGCAAACAGTGTTTATCAATCTGTGGATGGCGGTTCTTCATGGACAGATATTTCGGGCGGATTACCCCCGATACCGGCATATACTATTGTTCAAAACAATCAATCAACAAGCGAAGTGCAATTATATGCAGGAACCGAACTTGGCGTATATTTCAAAAAAGGAACCGACGATTGGGTTTCATTTAACACGGGCCTGCCAAATGTAAAAATAGGCGAAATCGAAATTTACTATGCAAGCAGCCCTCAAAACAGCAAGTTACGGGCCGCTACCTATGGCAGGGGGCTTTGGGAAACCCCTGTGGCTTATTATGCTTCTGCCGGAGGCTGCGATACTATAACAAACATACTTCCAACGGATAACCTCACCTATTATGGCTTCGGTTCAGGACAATGGGGATCATGGACCGGGCATAATGCTTATTTGATGACAGAATTTGCAGAGTATTATTCAGGCTTGACGGATGCGACCATTACAGGGCTTGAAGTGTATGTCGTCAATGCATTCAGCGGAGGAACAGGAAGTAATAATAAAGTTACTTTTAATGTTTATCAGGGTGGCGGACCAACACCGGGAATCGTTTTAGGTTCAAAAGACATTGCAATAAGTTCTTTGACTCCTTACGATATAAATTATATCTCTTTCGACTTTCCGATTGCATATACAGGAACAGATGTATATGTCGGTTATCAGGTTTATTATAACACCCCTTCCGATACTTTTAACGTAGCTCAGGCAGAAAACAGAGCAGACTCGATAAATTCTGGATATCTAAAATATAATGATACGTGGTATTCTTACCCGGAGCTGAGCGGTTACAATTTATACACTTCTCTGTTTGTCAACCCTGTTATATGCCCGCCATGTGCACCGCCGGCAACACAGGCGGCTTCTTTTAATTCTTCCGCATTGACAACTAATTCGATGACTCTGGGATGGACCCGTGGAAACGGCACAGGAGGCGTTATTGTTGTTGCCAGGGCCGGAAGCCCTGTAAGCACTGATCCTGTGAGTGGAAATACGTATTCCGCAGATGCGGCTTTTGGCAGTGGATCGGAAATCGGAACAGGAAACTATGTGGTTTATATTGGTACCGGAACATCGGTAACTATCACAGCCCTGGATGAAGGAACATCATATTATTATGCTGTCTACGAATATAATGCTGCTGATAAATGTTATTTAACGCCAGCATTGACAGGAAATGCCACCACAACAGGCTATTGCGCTGCAGGAGCAACAACCGCCCTCAGTGAATATTATATTTCAAGGGTCAGGTTAGGAACCATAGACCAAACCTCAGGACTGGGAACCGCAGGATATGAAGATTATACTTCTCAGACAGCAACGATACAAATTGGCGCCAGCCCTTTGATCATTGTTGATAAATCTTTCTGGTATTTAATGGATTCTTTACTAATTTGGGTAGACTGGAATAAAGATGGTGATTTTTTGGATCCGGGGGAAAATGTATATTCTTCAATTGATCAGGTGCCCAGCTATTCAGCGGCGATAATCCCTCCTGTCGGGGCAGCCCTTGGGACAACCCGGATGAGAATCCGGTTACTAAATAATTATTACCTGCCAAACAATACACCTTGTGGAGATTCATATTACGGAGAAGTAGAGGATTATTCCATAAATGTTGTGCCCGCATGCATTCCACCAACCACTCAGGCAACTTCATTCACTTCTTCTGCATTAACAGATCATTCAATGACAGTGGGCTGGACTCGTGGAAATGGAAATGGCGGCGTTATTGTCGTGGCCAGAGAAGGAAGTGCCACAGACGCAGTCCCTGTAAGCGGATATGCATATACCGCCAATGCGGCTTTTGGCAGCGGATCTGAAATCGGATTGGAAAATTATGTGGTATACACAGGCCCGGGGACTTCGGTCAATGTTACGGCATTAACTGAAGGACAAACATACTATTATGCGGTTTATGAATACGATACTACCGATATTTGTTATTTAATGCCGGCACTAACGGGAAATGTGACAACCACAGGCTATTGCGCTGCCGGCTATCCATCAACAAATTACGAGCAGCTTATCATTTCACAGACTTATGAAGGAACATCTTTCAATAAATATATAGAGATTACTAACATAGGAACAGCCATCGTCAATCTCGGAAACCCGCAATACACCATAAAACTTTTTGCCAACAAGTCTGAAATCGGGGCAAACGCGCCAACGTATACTTTGAATTTAAGCGGAACACTTTTAGCAGGACAAAGCCTCATCATCAGACATCCTTCTGCCATCGACCCTTCTTATGCCGTTTCTTATTCTCCGGGTATAAGTGATAATATTTGCAATTTTAATGGTATCGGAACCGGCGCTCCGGTTACAAATACCGATATTATTGCTTTATATCAAGGAACTACCCTGGTGGATGTTTTTGCCTGGGGCGCTTTTCAATATGGAGAACAATCATATTGCAGAAATCTGTCCGTAACAAGTCCCAATCCCATCTGGAACGAAGCAGAATGGACATCTTTTTTAACTGCAGATGTTGACGGGGCATTACCCAATACGTTTGAACGGCTTGGATTTCATGGCTCGGTTTCCTGGAATGAATACATCTCACATGTTGAAATGGGTACTATAAATCAGGCTTCAGGAAGCGGGATCAATGGATATCAGGATTTTACTTCACAAATTACGGATTTTCAAATTGGAACCTTTGCTTCAGCTACTATTGAAGTGGCAAATATGAATTCATTGGATCAAATTTTAATCTGGATCGACTGGAACAAAGATGATGATTTTACGGATGCCGGCGAAAAGGTTTATGAGTCGCCCATAAATATTACCAGCCCGCATATCACAGCAAATTTCACACCTCCTGTGAATGCCATAACCGATACTACCCGAATGAGGATCCGGCTGCACCATTCAACAGACGAGCCTAATCCAACACCCTGCGGGCCTTCTGTTTACGGAGAAGTTGAAGATTATTCCATCAATGTATTACAGGCATGTACACCTCCCGCTTCGCAGGCATCTTTATTTGCTTCTTCGGCAGTAACCGAAAATTCAATGACAGTCGGATGGACCCGCGGAAGCGGTACCGGCGGTGTTATGGTTGTCGCTAAAGCCGGAAGCGCGGTTGATGCTGATCCTGTAAGCGGAACTACTTATTTTGCAAACGCCGCTTTTGGAAGCGGCACCCAGATAGACACCGGTAATTATGTGGTATACATTGGCCCCGATACTTCGGTAAATGTAAGCGCATTAGCATCAGGGACAGCATATTATTTTGCGGTTTACGAATATAACAGTGCGGATAACTGTTACTTAAAACCAGCATTAACGGGAAGTGCAACTACATTGACGGTAGAAGTTTCCAATTGCGATACGTTAACCAATATACTTCAAACAGACAATATTGTATACTATTATTTTGCTTCACCTGACTGGGGATATTTTCCCGGACATAATTCTAACTATTTATCTGAATATGCAGAATATTATTCAGGTTTGACTAATCATTACATTACAGGTGTTGAGTTTGGAGTTGCCTTTGCTTACAGCGGAGGAAGCGGTGCTAACCATAAAGTTACTTTTAAAGTATACCAGGGTGGTGACACAATTCCTGGTATTGTTCTGGGATCGAAAGATGTTGAGATAAGCACATTAACGTCTGGCGCATCAAATTCGATACAATTTGATTCTCCGATAGCTATTACAGGAACAGATGTTTACATCGGGTATCAGATATATTATGATACTCCTGCTGATACTTTCTGCCTTTATACCGCTGAATCCAGGGCCGATCAAACAAATTCTGCGTTTCTAACTTACAACAACGAATGGTATTCTTTTCCTGGTTTATTTAGTATTTATTCGTCCATTTATATTTCTCCTGTTATATGTGAAGGATGTACAACACCAACAGCTCCTATAGCCGATACGTCTTATCTGTATTGTCAGAACGATATTGCGACTCAACTTACGGCAACGGGAAGTAATCATTTATGGTACACAGTTCCGGTAAACGGAACCGGCAGCCCCACAGCACCAACGCCTACAACTACCGCAACCGGAACAACTCACTATTATGTAAGCCAGACAATAAACGGATGTGAAAGCCCAAGGACGGATATAGTCGTTACGGTAAATGAAAAACCGGGTATCCCATCAGTTGGCCCGATTTCACATCCAACATGCATTTTGGCCACAGGAAGCGTGTTTTTATATGATTTGCCGGCATCCGGAAACTGGACATTAACAATGACTCCCGGAAATATAACTACCAATGGAACAGGAACGGGTACTACAATTTCAGGGCTGGCGCCGGGGACATATACTTTCACGGCAACCAATACATCAGGATGTACTTCAGCATCATCGGCCAATGTTGTTATAAATGCCCAGCCGGCAGCTCCGGCAGCTCCGTCAATCGGTCCGATAACACAGCCCACATGCCTTTTACCAACAGGAAGTGTATTTTTGTATGATCTGCCCGCATCCGGAACCTGGACTCTGACCATGACACCGGGAGGCGTAACTACTAACGGTACAGGTACAGGTACTACAATTTCAGGCCTGGCGCAAGGGACATATACTTTCACCGTGACCAATGCATCAGGATGCACGTCAGCGTCTTCGGACAGTGTGGTTATCAACACAGATTTGATACCAACAGCAGAAGCAGGACCAAAGACAACCTTTTATGGCACTCCTGTTCAGATCGGAGATGCCGGCAACGGCCCGGGAACCATCAGTTGGTTACCTCCCGCAGGATTAAGCAATCCAACTATCGGCAACCCGACGGCATCACCGGCAGCTACCACCACCTACACTATAACTGTCAACAACAATGGTTGTGTGCGAACAGATACGGCAACCGTTGTTTATGGCGTATCCGGGCATATCATCACCGGGAAAACACGGTATCTGAAAAAGGCAATCGCCGGGAATCCTGCGCCAAATCAGCCAGCTTACAACGCTGTACTATATAATATTGATAATGTAGAAGTAATCCTTAAGACCAGCCCGGGTGGAGCGGTAGTGTCCACCACGATGAGTGATGCCAACGGGAATTATCAATTTACCAATGTCCCGGATGGAGACTATATACTGGCATACGACCACATCCCCTATCCTGATACCATGCAATACGTTAATCATGTCAATGCTGTTGACTTAGCATTATTAAAATACAACATAGGCCACAATCCGGTAAGCGATCCGTCAAGGTATTTTTCCGACAAACACAGGAAGGGCGCGAATGTGGATAATAATGCGTCAATTAATACTGTCGACATTGCGAGAATCAGTGGCAAGATCGGGATGCCAAACGATCCGGCCAGAAATTACCCGAAAGGAAACTGGGTAGCTTTTGATACCCTGATAACAGTGGCCGGTACCGACTTAAATGTAACCCTGCAAACGCTTGCCTACGGCGACTACGACGCTTCCAGCGTAAAATACTATGGTGCATCAACCAACTGGGCCATGGCAAAAGAATTACCTGAAGAGAATATCATCCTGCAATCCGACGAATCTCTTATTACCAATAAGCACGAATATTTTGAAGTTCCTTTACGGATAAGCACAAAAATGAATGAACTTGCCGCTGTTGGGCTGGAGCTGTGTTATCCTCATGAAAAATTCAAGCTTATAAGCGCCTCCATGTCGAATACCGGCAAAGACAGCGGCCCGGTAAAGATCAATCCTGCATTGGAAGAAATCATTGCCGCAAATAATGACCTGCTGGTAACAGATGATAATGGCATCATCAGAGTAGTATTTGCCACCACGGATTATTTTGATATTGCTGCTAATGAGGAACTGGTCAGGCTGGGCTTCAGTCCGCTCAACAATGAGGGCCGCGGAGAACTGGATTTTAACCTGAGGGGCACCGGTTTGATAGCCAATCAATATGGTGAAATTAATGAGGCTGCCTACCTCACTATGCCAAAGATCTTTGTTCAGGGTGAGGAGCCGGAAGCCGGATATGAATTTTCCGGTTATCCCAATCCCTTCAGTAATAATGCTACTTTGACATATACTATTCCGGAAAACGGCAAGGTAAAACTGACTGTATTCAATGCCATCGGTGAACTGATCACTGAACTTGTAAATGAAACCCAGGCCGGCGGAAACCATACTGTTGCATTTTCGCAAAAGAACCTTTTTTATGGCATGTATACCTTCAAACTTGAATTTGAAGGAATGGATAAATCAAAATGTATGGTGATAAGGATGGTGCATTGATTATTATTCTGTGACATTCCCAGCGTGAAGCCGGGGCGTTCTGAACCAACTGAGCCAAGATCGATCTAAAAAAGAAGACAGTAAAATAGCCAAAACTATGTTCAAACTACCAATAAAAAAAGGGCGTCATGTTTTTCTGAAACCCTTGTTATTACTGGTGGGATGTGCAGGATTTGAACCTGTGACCTCATGCGTGTGAAGCATGCGCTCTGAACCAACTGAGCTAACATCCCTCGAAAAAAAAAGAAGTCGGTGACTTCTTTGTGGGAACAACAGGATTCGAACCTGTGACCCCCTGCTTGTAAGGCAGGTGCTCTGAACCAGCTGAGCTATGCTCCCAAAAAATTCGCTCATCCGTGACCCTCCCGACTCTGCGAGTCGGGATGCTCTGAACCAGTTGAGCTAAACTCCCCTCTTTTAATTTGGGACTGCAAATATACAAGATTTTTTATAACAAAAAGTTTTTTTGTTTTTTATGTGAATCAAAAGTTTAAAAGGTTGTTTAAATTCTTCAGAATATGAAATAGAGGGCGGTGCCAAAAATTATGTATAGTGTGAAAATCAATCCATTAATGTTTGTTTGAAAATTTCAAACAAGCTCTTAAATATTTCCGTCCCGTGTGCATAAGAAATACCCACACAATTTTTTGGCCCAGATTAAAACTATTCCTTTACAGTGAATCTTTTTGCATTAAGGCCATGATCAGAAATAAAATAGCTACTTTTGAAGAAAAAATACAGATAACATGAAAAAGCATCAGATATCACTTATATTATTTTTCCTTTTATTATCATCACCGGTTTTTTCACAGATCATTTTAAACGGAACGATTGAAAGTTTTGACGAGATGTGCAAAATTGAAACCCATCAGACAATAATGGATGACGGAACCATACTGATGATGGATTTTTATATTCCGATAACCCAGGATTGTGTTATTTCTATTATCAACATTCCGGGGACAGGAAATGTCCCTATTCAGATCATCCCACGGAATACACAATACATCATTTATGATTCGATAAATAATCAGTTGAATCCGAATCCGTACCAGTTACCGCTTGTTTTTACAAGAACTCCTTACAATAAAGATGGAGGCCAAGATGGCATTATCTTTCCTTTTTTGGGATATATTTATGGAGCACAGGATATGCGAGGGGCTTATTCTTCTTCAGGGGTGTATTTTCCTATGTACAGCGATAGCTGGAACAAAAATTTCTATCATCCGGGTATTCACTATAACATCGACATCACTGATCCGGGAGATCCCCAGAATGCCAACAAGCACGAAGATGGATATCAGACACTGCAACGATTGATGAACGATATTAAAAGAGTTTATGATTATAACGGAGACCAGCAACCGGATACTTTTCTGATTTCTAACGGCTCTATAGGCATGATCGGTGGAAGTGCTCTGGGAAATTCACAATATACCCTTGCTGCCGCATCACCGATAACTTCATCACAGCCCGGCCTGCAGTCGATCATGCCGGTCATTGCCTCCGCCGACCATTATCTGTATACCTTGACAAATAATGGGGTTTACCGGCAGGCTTTGGTTGACAACTGGATCACCGGCCAGATAAATTCATTGGTATACGATAGCCTAAACGCAACGGATAACAGTATCATGAACAATCTTCATAGTTCAACCGATTACGGACAAACAAACAAAGCCGTGGTCGCTGCTAAGGCCATCGATTTTCTTCTTGTTGACGGTCCTGTACCCGGCTATTATCCTGATAGCCCACTACGTGCCAGTATGGATGTTAGTTACGCCCCGGTCGATGCATCCGGAAATCCCGACAGCAACGGAACATACAGCAGATTCAGGAATATGGACGTTCCTGCTTATCACATCACCGGATGGTGGGATATTTTTGTTGACGGACAGATATTCACCTTTAACAAAATGAGGGATGAAGCCCTTAGCGTGGAAACAAAAAAATTGCAAAAGTTAGTTATTGGCCCATGGGCACACCAGACCGTCGGAGGCCTCACCACGGGCGACATGACATATCCACAGAACGTTTCAGATATATTGGGTTTTGACATTTCCAATACCAATTTTTCTATGAGCAATTCCGGGCTTATCGCAGATGTCTTAGAATCTGAAATATTTAACTGGTTTAAATTCACGCTGAACAAAAAAGGAGTCCCGGCCACTCCACAACCCAAATTCATTATTCGCGAAAGCCATGTATGGCAAAACATAGGTGTGGATATCAATGTCAGGGTTCCGGCAGAAGATTATATAGTTCCTCATATTACTTTTGTCAAGTATTTAGCCGGTCAGACCACATTAAACAATGTAAAAATAGAAATCAAAACAGCCACCGATACTATTCCTTATACATACACTATTCCGGCACTTAATCCCCCGATCCTTACTGTTACTGACACCATTCATAGCAGCGCTGTTGTTGATTTTGACACGGTTCCCGCAGTCCGCTTATACCTGGTTGGGCCGGTAAATGACGGCGTACCTGAAAATGATAACCTTGGCAACTATTGGATAAAATGCGATAGCTTTCCTTTTAATCAGGGAATTCATTATACCAGTTTTTATTTACACGGGGACAGCACACTAAATAACCAATTGCCCGTTACAAATGAAGGCTGCCTGACTTATCTTCACGATCCCGACCATCCCGTGCTGACCGTGGGAGGAGCAAACATGACAATACAGACGCCCGCGGGCCCTCCCAGAAACAGCCAGGGACAAATGAACCTCGCAGATCCGTTATTCGTAAATTTTACTATGAATCATCCGGGGGTAATTCAGTTTACAAGCGGACTTGTCCAGGATTCACTCAGAATATTGGGATTCCCGACAGCAACCTTGTATGCTCAATCCGATGTATCAGGAGGCGGCCCTACCGATGCCGACTTTTTCGTGCGTATTCTCGATGTCTATCCCGACGGAAGAGAATTGTTTGTGGTGGAAGGTTGCGTGAATGCAAGAGCGCGCGAATACGTGAGGTCTTTGTACAACAACAACGAAAATATCCATGCTCCTTATACGAATATTACTTCCGGAACCGTGTACGAATATCAGTTGAAAATGATGCCTGTCGGATATGTTTGGGGCAAAAATCACAAGGTCAAGGTACTTATCAGCAGCGGAAATTATCCGCGTTATCAATCTAACCCTGATTTGCCGATGATGAATTATGATTTTTTCAGGCGTAAACCCAATGACGGCCAACAATATAATTATTCCGGAACTTTGATGAGCCCCAGAGTTGCCCAGCAAAGCATACATTTTTCGCCGGTTTATCCAAGTCATATCGACCTGCCGGTCTTTGACGACCTTCCTTCCAGCTTTATAGCAGATACTAAGCCTTCTCAAAACTTTTTCTGGAGTGTTTATCCGAATCCTTGTTCTGACTACGCATTTGTTAATTTGCCAAATGAGAAAGGCCTGGTACAGGTTTTTTCAACGAAAGGCCAATTATTGGAAGAAAAGTATACGGACAAATCTGTAATTCTCGACGTCAGTCAGTATTCTCCGGGAATATATGTTGTAAAATATTGTTCTGAAAATCTCACACTCAGCAGAAAAATTATCGTGAACCGGTAAACCCAACTAAAGCATTAGCTTGCCTGGCTGAGCCATTCAGACAGGTTCGCAATCTTCTAATGCTTGATTTGGGATTAAGAGCATACCCAGGCAATTACCGACAGGTAGTAACAGGAACAAAATTGCTTAGCCAGAATCCTATAGAAACGCGGAATTCCACCTAACTCAATTGAAATGACTGAATTTCAATAAATTCAAAATCTTATTGAATTATGAGTCTTTTAGTCAACCCTTTTATTGTTTCGCAGAAACAAAGTGCGTTGGGATGCCCAGACGGCGGGCCGGTGCTGGCGTGAATCAGAAAACATTAGAAAATCTGCAAAGGCCCCGCCAACGGCGGGGTTCCCCGGCTCCATTAAGGAGTCGGGACCACTTTGTATAGATTTTCAATGTTTTCTGAGAGCGGGCTGAAGCATTGTCTGGGCTGTCCTTTTCTTTGGTTCGTTTCTGGCGCCTGTCCCGCACCGGACCTATCCCGTAAACGTATTGTCGGGTGGTCGGGAGACAAGCAAAAGAAATGAACAAAAAATCAGAAAAAGTGAAAACAATTTATATATAGATGTTTTGATCTTATTTTTTGAAGACTTCAAATTTGGGTTAAACAAAAAAGAGGCTCTGTCGCCTCTTTTTTGTTTAAGAATGATTACGCACCATCAATAATGTGCTGTTGGACAACTTAGTATTCCTTAATGATTTCCTTTGACTTAACGGTTTTGCCATTGTCAAATTTCAACATGTAAGCGCCGGCAGCAAAACTTTTGGTATCTACCTTAACTTTTTGCTTTAAAACGCCCTTGAAAACAACTTCGCCAATAGCATTATAGATTTCAAAATCGATCGGTTTTTTATTCCCGTGATTGGTAATGATCAGCTCGTCAACCACAGGGTTGGGGTATGTTTCAATGTTGCCCATATCATCAATCTCGGTAACAGAAGTAATTAGTATGCTTATCGTATTTGAAGTATCCGAAGTACACCAAAAAGCATCCGTTACTACGATATAATAATTTCCTGATGAGGTGGGGGTATATGATGCAGATGTAGCACCCTGAATGATCCCGTTATCGTTATACCATTGAATATTTAATGTTGATGATGTATACAAAGTACTGCCATCCTGGTAAATAACAGGAACTGCCGGAGGATTGAGCGTGTTTACCATAACACTTTTAAATGTTTCTCCGTTTATGGTCTGAAAGGAATTATCAAAGGTCTGCCCTGCAGGATTGGTGTCGGGTGTAGGTGAAGGAGACGGGCTGTTGTTCTCGAACATCCTTACACTGCTCGGACAAACATAAGCAGGCAAACTAAAGGTAAAAAGAATAATATCATCTCCGGCATTAAGTTGCGGGACAAATGTTTGCCCTGGAGTTGAAAACTTATGATAATCTTTATGCCCGTCAAATGTCAAAACGTTATATGCAGGTGTATTGTCGGTCCATCCTGCACTCACAGGGTTGTGACTGGCACATAAAATTGGCTGGTCGGGAGCCGAGACCGGCAAAACTACACAGAACCCCGATGGTCCTAAAAAACTATCAAGTCCACTCGCATCCACTATGCCGCCAACATGTAAATGCGCCTCATATAAATTGTTTGTTTGATTATATTTTAGTTCAAATGTTGACTCCATTTGACCCTGTGCTCTTAAAAAAGGCATAAAGGCAAAAACACAAAAAATTATAAAAACAACTTTTTTCATATGTGTCAATTTTAATTTGTTTTAATACTCGTAATGAATCGTAATTGTCAAGTTGATCATAATAAGAACAAATATACAAAAAATATTTCTTAAAGTCCAAATTTTTGTAAATTTTTAATACAGATTTCTTAATTTCTGTTTTAAGGTGATTTTAAAACTACCTTTTTCTTTCCCTGAATTTGGTGATTTTTAAGAAATTTAAAACTTATGAACGACTTATCAACATTGATTTTTATAAGATTACTCCAAACTGGTATTAGCCTGCCCGAATAAGCCATTCTGTCAGGTTGGCAAGCTTATTATACTTTTTTATTACGCCGGTAAAAACATACCGTCTTGTGCCATGAGGTAAATAAAATTTGTACCATAATCAATCAATTCCCGATACGCTAATAATATTAGAAGTGTTTTTAATATCCTGGCATATACAAATTTTAGTACTTTTGTGCCTTATTTAAACAAAAAAAACAACATTTTTACCTATGAAAAAAACTATTATTCTTAGTATAGTCCTGCTTGCAGTGGTATGTAGTACCAACGGACAAACAGCCGACAGAAAATGGAGTGTCGGGCTTCACGGAGGATCCTCACAATACTGTGGTGATCAGGGACATGGTTTTTACCGTTTCGACAAAGGCTTTTATGGCTTTGGCGGTTTATCCTTTTCGCGCTACCTCGGTCGCTTTTTCGACCTATCTCTTGAAGGCAACTATGGGGAGATCGGTTATTCCAAATTTTTTCTTTCATCACTTCTGTTTACAGATGTAACGGCACGCTTCAAATTTTTAGGAAACGACCAGCATAAATTAGCTCCCTACCTGTTCTTCGGTATCGGCTACATGAGGTTTAAAGATAAAAACACCGATGAAACCTGGAACAACCTGGGGTTGCCATCTGCAGGGATCGGCCTTGCTTACCACGTTCTCCCCTACCTCAGCCTGCGTTTTCAGGAAAAATATATTTATTCCAATTGCGACAAGGTGGATCATATATACCATAAAGCTGCCGACAGTTATCTTCAGCATGATCTCAGCCTTGAATTTAATTTCGGCAAAGCCAAAGATACCGACAAAGACGGTGTTCCGGATAAAACGGATAAATGTCCTACTGTAAAGGGCCTGCTGAAATTCGATGGCTGCCCCGATGCCGACAATGATGGCGTAACAGATGCCGATGATCTTTGCCCCGGCACACCCGAAAAAGTTAAAGTGGATGCAAAAGGATGCCCACTTGATACTGACGGCGACGGTGTTGTTGATTATTTAGATAAATGCCCCGATGTAAAAGGCCTTGCTAAATTTGAAGGCTGCCCCGATTCGGACGGCGACGGTGTTATCGACAATAACGACAAATGCCCCAACACACCCGAAAAAGTAAAAG
>DAOQAF010000019.1:0-47262 GCA_035353775.1 Bacteroidales bacterium
AAAGATGTGAAAATTTTCCGCACTTTTTCAAATTTTCAACTTTCGGATAGTTGTGTATTTTTTATATAACATTGATCATCGTTAAAAAATCATGAAAAATAACAAATATTAATGAGTTCAATATGTTATTCAAGCTATGAACCCACACTGAAAAGTCTGATTTTATGCGACTTCCCATTAGGGATTAAGGGCAAAAAGTCGCAGGATAAGAAAAACGGGGTTTTTCGGAGTGGACTCAATTATTATAACATTAAATAAACTGAAAACTTATATTTTTTTTCTTGACCTTCGGCTTAGTCATTTTCTTTTACAAAAAGAACCATCACCGCTGCAATGAACATGGATATTCCTCCCAGGATCAAAGAATAGATAGCCTCACCTTTGAAAATTTCTTTTGTAATAAACCCAAGAACACTGGCGGCAAGAATCTGTGGTATCACGATAAAGAAATTAAAGATACCCATATATACGCCCATCTTGTCGCGCGGGAGTGAGCCGGTGAGTATGGCATACGGCATGGATAAAATACCTGCCCAGGCAATGCCCACGCCAACCATAGACAATAAGAGAAGTTCAGGTGTTTTAAAGAAGAAAACCGAAATCAGGCCTGCTCCTCCGGCGATCAAACAGATCATATGGGTGATCTTCCTGTTCGTAAACCTTGCGATGACGGGCAATAGAAACGCAATGAGTGCGGCAACTCCGTTATATACGGCAAAACATATTCCTACCCAGTTGGCACCCTTGTTAAACAATTCAGAGGTAGTATCGCTGGTGCCATAGATGTGGCTGGTAACGGCGGGGGTGGTATATATCCACATGGCGAACAAAGCGAACCACGAAAAAAACTGCACAACGGCAAGTTGTTTCATGGTCGCCGGCATCTTTGAAAAATCATCGAGGATGGCCACAAACCCATTTTTTCCGTGCCCTTTCTTTTCAAGGAGTCCGGCCAACAGCATCAGTATCCCGAAGATAAGAAGCCCGACTGAGAAAATGTAAAGCTCGCCGTTGAAATTCATCAAATAAAAAAACACAGAGAAAGCAATTCCTGTAAAAATAAAATACAGGGAGTTTATTATTTTTTTTCGTGGGGCAGCATTATCGTTTATTTCAGCAATTTCTAACGGTTTTACCTCTGATTTTTTTTCTTCGGAAAAAGATGCAAGCTCTTCAGGCGGATATTCTTTTGTACGCATTACGGTCCACAAAACGGCAAAGAAAAATGCGGCAGCGCCTATGTAGAAAGAATATTTCACCGAAGGTGGGATTATCCCATCGGGGGCGGTGTTCTCAATACCGAAAAGGTTGGTAAGCAGATACGGCAGGGCGGAAGCCACCACGGCGCCTGTCCCGATAAAAAAACTTTGCATGGCAAAACCTTTTGTCCGCTGTTCCGAAGGGAGCATGTCGCCGACAAAAGCGCGGAAGGGTTCCATCGAAATATTGATGGATGCGTCCATGACCCACAACATACCTGCGGCTACCCACAACACAGGAGAATTAGGCATTACAAACAGTGCCAGCGATGCGAGTATGGCTCCGGTCAGAAAATACGGGCGCCGGCGGCCAAGACGGTTCCAGGTATGGTCGCTGAGATAGCCGATGATCGGCTGAACAATTAACCCGGTAAGAGGAGCAGCTATCCAAAGTATAGGGATGTCTTCGACCTTGGCTCCCAGTGTTTCAAATATGCGGCTCACATTGGCATTCTGCAGGGCAAAGCCAAACTGAATGCCGAGGAAGCCGAAACTCATATTCCATATCTGCCAGAAAGATAAGCGGGGTTTGCTTTTCATGCTTGTTTATTAATATTTGAGCTTACTCCTTGATATAAACAATTTTATTGGTCGAAGAATAATTTCCTGACTGTATAGTACAATAGTAATAACCGCTTGTTATCTTTTCGCCCATGCGGTTAGTTCCGTCCCATGTCAGGTAGTGAACGCCTTTCTGCTGATAACTGTTCACCAGGGTTATTATTTCAGCGCCTATCAGATCGTACACTTTTACGACGACTGTTCCGGATGCAGGAAGTGTATAACTTATCGTCTGTTCCTCACTGAAAGGGTTGGGATACACGGATGTACTGAAAGGATCCTGATCAGTTACTTCATTTATACCTGCACCCGGATCGCAATGGCGAAGCGGTGGAAGGGGAATAATGGAATCTGTATAGATATGATATTCTCCGGGAGCGTATGTCAGATGATAATTGTTGTTTTGAGTTTGCGAAGGGTCAATGACTACAGAGGTCTGGTTCAAATAATCGTACCATGTTCCGGCATGAGGAAACTCAGGCCAAACATCATTGGGGTACACATTGAAGTTTCCGACAATAACCACATTCATACCTGTGTTAGACTGAGGGTATGGGAACAAACGGATCCTTTTATCTTTACTATCAACCTTCATTTCGTAAGTGTTGGTCCTTGAAATGCGATAATTCTTTTTAAGATGTATCAGTGCAGTATACGTGTTAAAAAGATCCACACGGTCACAGTCGTTCATATAATCCCATCGTGGTGGTTTTTGAGCCATACGTTCGGAATGAATGGAATCGGGTGCAGGCCAGTAAATGGAATAATCGAAGCCTCTTTCACCGAATTGATACATCATTTTAGGCCCGGGGACAGGTATGAAAAAAGCAGCGCATTCACCTGCTCTGTCAAGAGTTGTATCCATTTCCAGCGGGTCATACGAGGGGTTGTTTGTACAGCCATAAGTTTTAATATCGTATGCCAGCCTTTGTTCATCATGGCTTTCCATGTATCCTACGAGATTGTGAAATGCAAAATTCCTTCCGGGATTTTTAAATGAAACGGCCCAGTCAAAATTAGAATCATCATTCGGCCATCCTTTGCCGGCATTACGGTATGTCTGATTTCCGTATCCTCCCGACCACAACAAAAAACCAAAATCTGCCAGTTCTTTCTCTTCCTGATTATCCGCAAAATGTTCAAGAATGATGAAGGTGCCGGGATGTTTTGCCCATAAAACATTTCCCAGTCGTTTGATCGTGTTTACACGGCTGAGATCATATTGTGCCATGTTGCCGGCACCTCCTATTGTCCATGTATTGGTGAAGCCTTTTGAAAGGTCAAGCCGGTAGCCGTCGGCGTGATATTCCCTTACCCAGTAACTCAGCACAGTGTCTACATATGCCCGTGTGTATGTGCTTTCGTGATCTAAATCGCAGGGATAGCCATAGTCGTGAGGCATGAATTCGTTAAACCAGGGATTATCGCTGCCGGGCCTCCGGTCGTAATCATTGTAATAAAGTTGGGCCAGTGGATTTTGCGGCGAAGTATGATTGAGTACGATGTCGAGGATTACAGCGATGCCTCTGTTGTGACATTCGTTGATCAGGCTTTTTAGTTCGGCTTTCGCTCCGTAGTATTTATCGGGAGCAAAATGCATGGTAGGCATATACCCCCAGGAGTCATTGCCTTCATATTCCATGACAGGCATCAGTTCTATGGCATTAATGCCTAACTGTTGCAGGTAGGGCAGGCTGTCTTTCACCGCCTTGTATTTATGCGTCAGATAGAAATCCCGTATCAGCAGTTCGTAAATCACCAGGTCCCTGTTGTCGGGTTTCTGGAAAGAGCCGTCTGTCCATGTGAACGGTGCCTGTGCCGTCTGAAATACCGAAACGAGTCGTGAAGTTTTTCCAAAGGGATAAGCGATCAGGTTCGGATACGTAACGTTATTAATAAACGGATCGGCATCTTTGTCAAGTATCTTGTCGGCGTAAGGATCAGGGATTTTGACACTGTTTTCCACAAAATACTGGAAGGGATATTCTTTATTGGGAGTCAGCCCGGTTAGAGTAATCCAGAAACGTTGCCCGTCGGTTGTTTTCTTCATCTGAAACGCGGGGTCCAGTTGCCAGTTGCAACTGTCCATGATCAGGTACGTGAAATTTTTATTTGGTGCTAAAAGTTGCAATGTTACCGTGGTGTTGTCAATATAATTGATTCCGTCCCTGGTGCCTGCCGGTGGGTTTTGTATGGTGGGGGGCTGCATGACTATGTAATACATGGAGTCAGTGATGGTGTCATTGTTGTTTGAAGCGGTAAACCATATCCAGTTTTTTCCGGCTTGTGCAGGAAAATTGTGAGTAAGCAAATTGCCGTTCGTATCAGAAATCAGGGTGGCGTTGTGGTAGAGTTTGATGCTGGAATTGCCTGTGCAACTAACCTTTACGGGAATAATATCATTGAGATTGGGGCAATACGGGAATTCCACCGGAGCGATGAAACGGGCTGCGAAAGCTCCGTGTTGATAAATTGGAATGACAAAGTCTTTTCCGCCCTGGTCTTTCCCGAAATGGGTACCGTTTGAATTCCGGAAAACGAAACAGACCTCCCTGAGATTTTCTGCATTAGCGCCGCTGGTATCTATCCCATAATAACTTTGTAAAGGGATGGTACGTGTGTAAATATGTTGTGTCAGGTGGGTCATCTTTATGATTGATGCGTTTGTGTCGATTTTATGCACAGGTTTATGAAGCCAATCCGTATGGTTTATGCTTTCATCTGTGAGCACTCCTGTATGCATGTATACAGCAGTGTCGAATTGCAGTTGCGATACCCCGGAGTCGGCGTTGTAAGTAATGATCAGGTTATCGTTGATCGTAGGGAACATGGGAGAATAGGTCAGGGCCTGGGGTGTTGCCTTAAGCGACAGCAATGTGGATGCAAGAAAAAACAGTATCAGACTTTTTTTCATAAAAAATTAATTAAAATATTTTAAACTCAAGAACAGCTATCTCGATATAACAATTTTCTGAGATGCGATCATTTTATTATCAGAAGTCATAGTACAATAATAAACTCCTGATGGAAGAATCGCTGCATTATTATTAGTCCCGTTCCATATCAAAGAATGGCTTCCTGTTGTCTGGCGGCCTTTAAATATTTTACTGACTTCCTGTCCAAGAGCATTAAAAACCGTAATATTCAGATCATTTGCCGGATCTGTCAATGTATAATTGATCCGGGTTTGTTCGCTGAACGGGTTCGGATAGGTTGAAATATATAAGTTTTCGTTATTTATTTCGTCAAGCCCGACCGGCGTATAAAGAATAGTTATTGCAGGAAAAGAAGAAGTGCCGTCCCAGCCTTGTATGACCTGTGGTGTATTGGTATTCAGGTTCACGATAAACAGGTCTTTACACATATCATCCCTGCCCGACAGGGTGCCGTCTTCGTTTCTGAACACCATACCCATGGTAAAAGGATCGCCACCATTCAGTTCGTTCCATACTGTAGAAACAACAACGCTGATGGTTGTATCTCCCTCGGTATTTACAAGAGCAGGATTTGAAAAATATTCCTCAACAACAAATTCTATGGAATAAACTCCGTTACCCAGATTTGTCATTTGGCCGATTCCATCATCCTGAGGGTTATTACCCCAGTTGCCGACCACATGCTGCCAGATATTTGACTGGTAGGGAAGTATCTGGCTATTGCAATAATTGCGGTTGTTAATTGAATCTGTGCATATTCTTGACAAAGAGCCGTCGAGTGCACAGGTGCATAAGCCAAGATGTGCGTAAACTTTTGTACAGGCAGAAGGGCCACCTACTCCATCAGCTCCGAGGGAACAATTAGTGTTGAGCATCTGCTTTGTATCTAATGTGATCCTCAGGGTGTGGTGCTGCGAAAATGAGACAGTAGCCAAACACATGATGGTAATAAGGAGTAAAAATGATTTTTTCATAATGATTGATTTTAATTAATATTTATACAACAAAAGTAATAATTTTTTTATTAGGGATAATAGGGTGCTTGTTAATTATTACAGAAACCTTGGTGTTCATTTCATATCATGCTTTTTTTCCCACATGAAGTACTTTATTTATTTGTAACGTTTATTAATATATGACCATTTTTTTTGTATACGTCGAATTATGGATTGTTGCTTCCAAAATATATATTCCTTCAGGAAGATCGCTTATATCATAAGTTCTCTGAGTGATACCGGCACATTTTATGGCATCAGTCAATACCATCCCACCCAGAATATTGAAAACCCTCAATAGTACTTCACCATTCATCATATCCAATTTAACTGTTAAAAAGTCGCTTGCCGGGTTTGGGAAAACATCAAGCCTTGCTGTTGCCGTTTCTTCAATTCCAGAATGGATAGATGTATCAATTATACTTAGTATACCCGAGACATTTGTGATTCCATCCCAGAATCCTGAACTGAATCCGCCGTAATAATAGGTGGTGTCGAGCAAAAATCGGCTGGCATAATAATAGGTTCCGGCAGGAAGCAGGCCTCCGATAGCTGCTTTATATTCATCATAGACAGAAATATCTGCATAATAATCAGCCGTAATCCAGTTTGTCCAGGTTTGAGGATCTGTGTTTGTGCTGTCGTATCCTATCCATGCCTGAACGCCGGCACCTTGTCCGGCAGCCTCAGTAATACACGGGGCGAAAACCTGTGTAAAAACATCGATGGAATCTCCGATGATGATGTTCCCGCTTCCGGGCGAATGCACATTACACCACGTTATACCCGTTGAATTACAAATCACTGTTATCATGCCCGAAACATTTGTTGTGCCATCCCAAAACCCTGTATTGAATCCTCCGTAAAAATATGGCCCGCTCCCCGGTTGAAAACGGCTGGCAAAAAAAAAGGTGCCGACAGGAAGGTAGTTTCCGATATTTAATTTATACTCGTCATTGTTGGCAACATCAACGTTATAAGCAGCAGGTATCCAGTTTGTCCAGGTATCAGGATGGGTGTTAGTTGTGCTGTAGCCGATCCAGGCATGAATGCCTGAACCTTGTCCGCTTACGTCCGTTATCCCTTGCGCATAAACCCGGGCATACACGTTTAACGGGTCTCCCATATTGATGGTCGCAGTGGCAGGCGATTGCAGATTGCACCAAGCTATTGAACTTACTGTCAGTTCTCCCGAAACATTTGTTGTTCCGTCCCAGAACCCTGAACTGAATCCACCGTAATAATATGATCCGCTACCTAACTGAAAGCGACTGGTATAGTAAAATTTCCCGGGCTGAAAAGCGCTTCCGATGTATGCGGTATATTCATCATCGTTTCCGACATCCGTATTAAAAGTTGCCGGGATCCAATTTGTCCAGGTAATGGGATTGGTATTGGCAGTGTCGTATCCTATCCATGCCTGAATGCCTGCCCCTTGTCCGATGGTGTCGGTAATGCCTTGCGCGTAAACCCGGCTGTACACAATGACGGAATCTCCTGTAAGGACGGTGTCTCCTGCCGGCCATTGCAGATTACACCAGTTTATATTTACATCGTTAACTAACAGTTTGCCCGAAACATTGGTAATGCCATCCCAGAAGCCTGAAGTGAATCCTCCGTAAAAATATGATCCGCTATTCAACTGAAAGCGGCTGGCATAGTAAAAAGTGCCAACAGGCAGCAAGGACCCGATATCTGCTTTATATTCATCGTTGTTAAAAATATCCGAATTATAAGTAGCAGCGACCCAGTTTGTCCATGTGGCGGGATTTGTGTTGGTAACGCTGTATCCTATCCATGCCTGAATGCCGGCGCCTTGTCCGGTAGTATCGGTAATACCTTGTTTGTATACCTGGGCATACACGTTGTAAGTACCTCCTACGGTGATGGTATCTGCTGGCGGCCATTGCAAATTGCACCATGTTATATCGTTTACACCACTTACTGAATAAGAATAATTTAGGTTGGAATTATTATTCATTCGCAGGGTAAAGTAATCTATAGTGGCAGCATCAGGAACTGATTGATTTGATGTCAGGGCATAATAGGAAACCGTAGTACCGGTCGGTTGACCCGGGATAGCCACCATACCCTGAAAACTGGCATCAAAGGTGGAAACTTCAATAAATGCGGATGTTACCCAGTTATCTGTCGTATATCTTACAAAGACCTTTTCATTGGTGTTTTTTGCACTGCTGAGTGTTACGAAAATGTTTACTGTTTGCCCAGACGGCACATTGGAGGCAGGTACTTGTGCTACTGTGCTTATGTTTACCGGGTTGTAAGATGTTTCTACAATTGACATATCGTTATTTGCGGCTGAATTTTTACCAACGATCAGGGTGTAATAATAATTAGCCTGAACGGCGCAGCTCATATTGTGATCCCATCCGCCGTAAGTATAATAGAAAGCAGCTCCTGAGATCTTTTGATTGATGCTTCTGGAGGTATCTGTTGTTGAACCGCACCATTTAGGGTTATAGTTGCCGGCTGTTGTATTGAATAAAAAAGACATCAATGTTGAGGATAGCGGATTTATAGTTACTGCACTCGTAACCCCTCTGTCGGTTAATGCAGCATCTGTCCAGCCGGTAATATGGTAAAAAAGATTCCCCGGTTGCCCGAACGAGACTTCTCCTATTACAAAGAAGCAAATGAGCAATGAAATGGTTTTGAAGAATTTTTTCATATGATTTATTTTAAAATGAAAAATTCATATTTATGTCATTAAAAAAAAAAGCCTTGCGGCTTTTTTTCATTTTTCAAAGATATAAATAAATACTTCCGGCATGGCTTTTCATACAGGTCAATTATAAGATATTATATCTTTTTCTGATACAAACATTTGTTAGTAAATAACAATTTTTTTTGCATAAGAAGCATTATGAATAGTTGCATTCAGAATATATGTTCCTTTAGGCAGGTCGCGTACATCATAAGTTTTCTGAATGATACCATTGCTGTTTAGCACATCGGTCATTACAGCGTCACCAAGAATATTGTATAATCTTAATGTGACAGCCCCGTCCGCTGAATTCAATTTTACTGTTAAAAGGTCTGTTGCAGGGTTAGGATAAATATCCATTGCCGTTTTATTTGTTTCATTAATTCCGACCGAAGTGGTTACTGTATAGGAATAATTGAGGTTTGTATTATTATTCAGGCGAAGGGTATAGTAATCTATTGTTGCATGAACAGGAAGGGTTGCTGTCTGATTTGACGTCAGGGCATAATAGGAAACCGTTGTGCCGGCAGGTTGTCCGGGAATGACAGCGATACCCTGAAAGTTCAGGTTGAATGTGGTGATCTCAACAAAACTTGATGTAGCCCAACTATCCGTTGAATACCTTACATACACCTTTTCATTGGCGTTTTTTGTGCCGCTGAGGGTAACAGTTACAGTAACGGGTGTGGAAGGTGCAACACCTGAAGCGGGCAATTGTGTTACCGTAGTTATCGTTACCGGGCTGTAGGATGTTTCTAAAATTGACATATCATTATTTGCGGTAGGATTTTTTCCTACTACCAGTGTATAGTAATAACTGGGTTGAACAGCGCAGTTGAGGTTTTTATCCCATCCTCCTGAGGTATAATAAAAAGCGCCGCCATCGATCTTCTGATTCACAACCCTGACAGAATCCGATGACGATCCGCACCATTTGGGGGTATAATTACCTGCTGATGGATTAAATAAAAACGCAATAGTTGTTCCAAAGGGCAGGGGGTTCTGGATACTTACCCAAGAGGTAACACCTCTGTCACTTAATGCCATATCTCCCCAGGTGCCCATCACACCGTAATGAACATTGCCTGGTTGGCCGAAGGATGCATTGCCCAGAATAAAGAGAAAAACCAGCAGAGAAATCTTTTTGTAAATGTTTTTCATTTGATTAATGTTTTAAAGTTTAGATCAAAATTATGTTTTTTAACAAATAATAATAGCCGTGTGCATTTTTATATCGCAAAAATACTAAACTTTTTATTGACAAAATAAATTTTATACACATTTATGAAATGCGGATGCTGACGGTTTGCAATTCAACAATTCAGGTATGTTTGTAATCCCCTTTTTCTATTTTGATTTTTGTTGTGGTGTTATAAAAAGTCAATAAAATAAGGACTGCAAACATAAAATTTTATGTATTTTTACCGTCATTTTAATCACTATTTTCTAAATGAAAACATACAGGACATTCCTTTTTTTTAGTATCGTAGCATGTGTACTTTCGCCGGGTTATGTGTTCTGCCAGAGCAAAACCATGTTTCCCGCAAAATCCGAAATAGTTGGTATTGCCACACCTGTTACGCTTAATCCTGATTCTACAGTGATTTTCCTTGAAGATTATTTTGCTGATGTTTCCCTTATTGATTCCGTGGTTTCTGAAAAATGTTTTTCGGCCAATCTTGCAAAAGATAAAAAACAAGTTTGTATCATTAACAAAGATAATGTCCCTGCACTTTCTGAACTTAAAATATGGATAGGGAAAACAAATTATTCTCTTTTATTGAAAAAGTCAGAAAGGCTGAAAGTAACTGTTGCATTCAATCCCCATGGGAAGGATTATAAAACTGTCCAGTTGGCGGGTGATATCAACGGATGGAATCCTGCAAGTACCGCCATGACATATAACGGTGCGGCATGGAGCACAGAATTATCATTAAATCCAGGCACCTATTATTACCAGATCGTTTTGGATGGCAAATGGATGCTCGACCCCGCCAATCCTGATTCAGCGGATAATAACATCGGAGGTTTCAATTCTGTTTTGAAAGCCTTTAATCCGGCAATAGATTCAAGGCCTCAACTTTATTCATTGAACACCTCCGGTAATAAACTCACTATCGGGAATAAAAATGAGATCGGCAAACTTTTTGTTTTCTGGCAGAATTTCAGTGTGCCGGAAATGATGATAAGGAATATGCCTGACATGACGGAAATAGAAATCCCCAAAGAAGCCGGCGCGCTGGAACGTTCATTTATCCGTATCTATGCATGCAATGAAGCGGGCCGGTCGAATGATCTGCTAATACCTTTACGCTACGGGGAGGTGGTGCTGGATGCCGGAAATATTAATCGTTTTGACAAGGAAGCACAGGTGATATACTTCTTGATGGTTGACCGTTTCTTTGATCAGGATACGGCGAACGACCGTCCTGTGAAAGACCGCAAAGTATCCCCCAAAGCAAATTTTATGGGTGGGGATATCACGGGCATACAAACAAAAATTGATGACGGATACTTTTCAGGCCTTGGAATTAATATGCTCTGGATATCGCCGCTGAACCAAAATCCGGAGAAAGCATACAAGGAATATCCGGCCCCACACCGCAAATTTTCAGGTTATCACGGTTACTGGCCTGTGTCGTCAACCAGGACTGACAATCGCTTTGGAACTGAGGCCGAGTTAAAAGATATGGTAAAAGCTGCTCACAGCAAGGAAATAAATGTTATTCTGGATTACGTGGCAAATCATGTTCATATCGATCATCCGCTGTGGAAAAATCACCCGGAATGGTTTACATCTATGTACCTGCCGGACGGAAGAAAGAATCTCCGGTTATATGATGAGTACCGCCTTAGTACCTGGTTCGACACTTTTCTTCCGAAATTTGATTTTTCCAAACCGGAAGTGGTGGCAAGTATGACAGATTCTGCTTTATACTGGATTAAGACTTATGATCTCGACGGGTTCAGGCATGATGCCACCAAGCATATTACCGAATTTTACCAAAGAGAGTTAACAAAAAAGATCAAAAAAGAAATTACCGCACCGGAGAATAAAAGTTTTTATCAGATCGGTGAAACATATGGAAGCCGCGAACTGGTGGGAAGTTATGTGAACTCCGGTGAACTTGATGCACAGTTCGACTTTAATCTCTATTTTGATCTGCGCTCGGCACTTATCAATAAGAATGAGTCTTTTGAAAAACTGGGCAATTCCCTGCAGGAAAGTATAAACAGCTATGGCTGCCATAACCTGATGGGCAACATCACGGGAAATCATGACATGGGAAGGTTTATTTCCTATGCAGACGGATCGCTGAGTTCACAAGAAGACGACAAACAGGCCGGATGGTCAAGATATATTGAAGCGAAAGATCCGGCAGGATATAAAAAACTTTCCATGCTCACAGCGTATATTATGACCATTCCCGGTATCCCCGTGATCTATTATGGTGATGAGATCGGAATGCCCGGCGCCGGCGACCCCGACAACAGGCGAATGATGAAATTTGATAAGCTTTCATCTTATGAAAAAGAAACAAAAGATATTGCAAGCAAACTGATCAAATTGCGAAGAAGCAATATGTCGCTGATGTATGGGGATTATAAGGCCGTGAATATTTCAAAGGATACATACGCTTTTATCCGTAGTTATTTTGGGGAAATAGCGGTTGTAGTACTTAACAAAAGTGAAAAGAATGAAAAGATCTCTTTTGAAATTCCCGAAAGATTCAGTAATCAGGTATTAAAATCAAATTTCGGTGCTACCTTTAATCAGTCGGGAAAATCGATAGAAATCGAGTTATCAGGAAATACATTTGAAATATTAACCAATTAGCGAAGTTCTTATTTTAAAAAATTTTTTATGAAAAAGAGCATCAGGTTCTATACATTAATTTTAATTTTCAGCGTAATGGGATTCTTCAGCAGCATCGCCGTAAAAGCACAGTCAAAAGTAGCGGCCATCAGTTATAAAAAAACTGTTCCCGAATGGACGAAAAACATGACCATTTACGAGGTCAATCTCCGGCAATATTCAAAGTCGGGAAGTTTTAAAGATTTTGAAATGCACATACCCCGCCTGAAGGAATTGGGAGTTGAAATTTTATGGTTCATGCCGGTTAATCCTATTGGCGTAGTAAACAGGAAAGGAAGCCTGGGCAGTTATTATTCCGTGAGTGATTACACAGGGATAAATCCGGAATTCGGAACCATGGACGATTTTAAACATTTGGTAAAAAAATGTCACGAAGCCGGCATGTATGTTATTATCGACTGGGTGGCCAATCATTCCGCCTGGGACAATAAACTTGTTATCCAGCATCCGGAATGGTATACGCAGGATGAAACAGGGAAGATCGTTGCGCCGGTTCCCGACTGGACCGATGTCGCAGACCTGAATTACGATAATAAGGGCTTACGCAGATACATGATCAACGCGCTGAAATTCTGGTTGACGGAAACCGGTATTGATGGTTTCCGTTGCGATGTGGCCGGTATGTGCCCGGTGGATTTCTGGAACGAGGTCAGGCCTGCCCTCGACAGTGTTAAAAAAGTGTTCATGCTTGCTGAATGGGAAGATCCGGCGTTTCATGAAAAAGCTTTTGATATGTCGTACACCTGGGATTTCCACCACCTGATCACCGATATCGCGAAAGGCAAAAAAACAGCCTTGTCGTTAGACACCTTGTTCCTTAAGGAAAGCGAAAATTATCCTGCCGATGCCTACAGGATGTATTTTACCTCCAACCATGACGAAAATTCCTGGAATGGCACGGCTTACGAAAAGTTTGGAGACGGAGTGGAGACCTTTGCCGTGCTTACCTTTACTATTCCGGGGATGCCTTTGATATACAGCGGGCAGGAAGCGGGACTAAACAAACGTCTTCAGTTTTTCGACAAAGATACTATCGAATGGAAAAAAGATAAATTTTTTGATCTTTACAAAACACTGATTACACTGAAAAAAGAGAACAAAGCATTATGGAACGGGACTTATGGCGGCAGGATGAATAAGATAAAAACCTCGGATGATGAGGCTGTATATGCTTTTTACAGGGAAAAAGAAGGCGATGAAGTGGTGGTCATAGTAAACCTTTCAGACAGAGCTGTAGATTTTCGATTATCGGAAAGTCCTGCTTCCGGGACATACAGAGATGTGTTTGCCTCAAACAAGGTTGATATCATGACTGATTCGGCTTTTAAAATGAAAGCATGGGAATATAAGGTATTTGAAAGAAGAAGGAAGAAATAATAAAACTGTTTTATCCCGGATTATTTTACTTGTTTTTGCTCTTTCACCAGCAGCCACAAGAAACCTGAAATTGTCAGTGAAACGGCGCTGATGATAAAGATTAGCACTTTGTTTTCTGCCGCCTGGATAAAACCGCCGATAAATAAACTTACAATAAGTTGCGGTATCACCACTGACAAGTTGAATATACCCATAAAAAGGCCCATTTTAGCTTTATCCACCATTTCGGTCATGATGGCGAAAGGCAGGCTGACAACAGACGCCCAGCCTATACCGGCGATAACCATCAGAAAATACAATACTATGGCTGTATGCCCGATCAGGACAATGCCCCAGTACCCAATGGCCATAATAAAGATACAAAGGATGTGTGTCCTTACACGGCCTATTTTTCTGGTAAGCGGCTCAAGTACCGGCGCGGGTAAAATAAATCCAACGGTATTTAATATGGCAAATGCTATGGCAATGATCTGTCCTGTTTCGTTTTTCTGGCTTTGGTCGAGTAATGAAGCATCGGTAATGTTAAACTTAAACTGGCTGATAAAGGCAAAAATGTAAACAAACATCGTCTGAATGCCCAGCCATGTGAAGGAATGAGCAATATATATTTTCATCAGGCTGCCCCATTTTATTTTGGTTTTACTTTTTAACGCAGCGGATTTATCTTCTCCCGTTGCCGGTTCTACGAGGTTTCGGGGCTCTTTGATGAAGAGGGTAGGGATGATGGAAAATAATAACGTGATACCTGCGCCAACATATATCAGTGCATAATTACCGAATATAGCTCCGAACACATAGGCGAAAACTCCGAAAAACCCTGATATGGTCTGCATCCAGCTGTAACCTTTTGTCCGGGGCGCACCTTCAGGAGTTACATCGGCAATGAGCGAACGGGTCGGATTAAAACTGATATTGATGGCCATGTCGAGGGTGACGGCAACCGCTATAGCAACAGACATAAGGCTTCCGATGCCAAGGTAGCTGTTGATCTCTTCTATATTTGGCAGAGCAACGATCATCAAGGCTGCAAGCGTCCCGCCGATCAGTATGAAAGGCCTGCGCCGACCGCCCCAGAACCATGTCTTGTCGCTGATAAAACCGATGATCACCTGTCCCAGTATGCCGGCTATAGGGCCTGCGGCCCACACGATCCCTACCTGGTGTATATCGAGGTTGTATCTGGTGCTTAGTATCCAGCTCAGCACAGCAATCTGTATCGAGAGTGCGAACCCCATGGCGGTTGCCGGTAAGCTCAGGATAGAGTAAAAAAAGTTGGTAAGTTTTTTCTGAATATTGAGCATAATGAAAGATTTTATTTTTAAGGTAAATGATTTTATCGCAAAAGTTCCAGAATCAGCGTGGTTTTTGGTGCAACAGTGATCTTGTCGATCTTTTCAAGCAATTCATCGGACATGATGTTTTTTGCTTTATTATTTTCTTTAATGATCTCTGCAAAGCGGCTTGTTTCCACCTTTTGTGCATCCTTGTTCTGGTTCACGATCACCATAACCGTTTTTGTTTCGTTATACCTGAAATAAACATATACCCCGCCATGAGGAATAAATTGCATCAGTTTTCCGTTCTGAAGCATGGGATTTTCTTTTCTGTATTTCGCTAGTTTACAAAGATAATCAAAGGCTTCATTCTCTTTTTTATTTCTTCCGCTGTTCAGGAATTTGTTGATGGTGTCATTCTTCCATCCTCCAACAAAATCTTCGCGTAACTTTTCATCAGGGGATCCGAAATTTTTCATCAAGGTCTCTGTGCCGTAATAGATTACTGGAATTCCGCGTGTAGTAAGCAATATCGCAATACCCATTTTGAATATATCCATGTCTTCGCCGATCACACTGAAAAAGCGGCTCTGGTCGTGATTATCAAGAAAGATGACATTGTTGTACGGATTCTCGTAAAGATAATCATTGGCAAGGCAATAATAGATAGCAGCCACGCCGTCTGTCCATCCGAAATCCCTTGTCAACGCATTATTGATGGCATAGAATAACTGGAAATCTGTAACACCGGGCAACTGAGGATCATATTTGTTTTTTAGCCCTGAGTTTTTTGTATAAAAGGCCTGGTTTGCCATCCCGCTGACCCATGTTTCCCCAAAAATACCGAATTCCGGATATTCAGAGAGCACCGCTTTTGTCCAGCGGGACATAAAGTCCTGGTCCGGGTAAGTATAGGTATCAAGCCTGATACCGTCAATGCCTGTATATTCAATCCACCAGATCGTATTTTGTATCAGGTAGGTTGAAAGCAGCGTATCCTTTTGGTTCAGGTCGGGCATGTGTTTATCGAACCAGCCGTCCGTGAACATTGTTTTATCGGATGCTGAAACATAAGGATCCATCAGTGTTACATCGCGGTAATTCGTTTTTGTATAAGTAGAAAATAGATGAAACCAGTTTTGAGCAGGTATGTCTTTGTACATCCAGCTTTGGTTGCCGATATGGTTGAACACCATATCCATCACCACTTTCATTTTGTTATCGTGACATTTCTTAACAAAGTCCGCATATAGCTGATTGTTGCCCAGCCGGGGGTCAATATTGTAATGATCGGTAACCGCATAGCCGTGGTAGGAGGCAAAGGGCTGGTCGGTTTCAAAAACGGGGGTTAGCCAAAGTGCCGTGATGCCAAGTTCTTTGAAATGATCCATATGGTTCATCACGCCCTGCAGATCGCCTCCATGCCTCGAAAACAGGGAATCCCTGCAAAACACGGAATCCTGCATGCCTGCAATTTTATCATTGGTAGCATCACCGTTTGAAAACCTGTCAGGAATCAGCAGATAAATGAAATCGGAACTGTTGATACCCTGATGAACATTGTTGTTGACAGCTCTTTCCTTTAACTCATATTCATAGGAAAACATGCGTGAACCTGAAGTAAATTTAATTTGAAATTTTCCTGCCTTTGCTCCTGCAGCGATCTTCAGTTTCAGGAACACATAATCCGGGTTATCAGGTTTGATAAGCTTTTCTATTGTCACATACCTGTTCTTTATTTCTATAGAATAATCCTGAATGTTTTTCCCTTTGAACAATATTTCAAGCGAAGGATTTTTCATCCCCGTCCACCAGAAAGGAGGATCACACCTTTCAATTTCATAAGTCTGCGGGGCAGCAGAATATCCTATGAATAAAAGGACAGCGAGTACTGTGAAAAAATTTTTTTTCATTTATCTGAGATAGTGAAACAGGATGAAAATACATTTTATGGGTTTTGCACCATCAGCGGATTTCCTGACATTTCTTCCTGCGGGATCTTAAACAGCAAGCTGGGATCGTTCCATGGAACATTGTCCCTGACATTCATTTTCATGCGTTTGAGGTTGTGGTAGCGGTCTCCTTCAGCGATCATTTCCCGCCGGCGTTCCATGCGCACACTGTCTAAAAGGGCCGAAGGGTCTATCGTTTCAGTAACCCAAGAGGTGCCAAATGCCCTTGATTTGACGGCATCGTAACAATCCTTTGTGTCCGAAGTAACATTTCCTGAGAGGATGTCCGATTCTGCTTTGATCAGGTACATCTCGGCAAGCCTCAGAACAGATACGTTGTACGCGGGGTTGGAAGCAGGCGGGTTAGCGTATTTTCGGATACTGGTATAGAAACTGTAAGGATTGACACTGATATATTTTGTCCGGCGGCTGTCTAAGGAGTCATACAGGTATTTCAATGTGTCGGCGCCCGAAAACAATGGCTGGGAGCCATCCGAAGGATTGTAATTATAGGTAATGGCATTGCTTTGGTCTGTGGTGATATTCACTAGTTGGAATATAGATTCGGTGGAGGCCACGTTTCCCGAAGTCTGAAACACTTTTTGAATATCAGCGTTGGAATTCAGCGCATAACCTCCGGTGGTAATAACTTCGGAGGCATTCAGGGAGGCATTAGTATAATCTCCTTTGGAAAAATAAACTCTTGCAAGATAGCCCGTGGCAGCCATTTTTGAGGCTCTGCTTGATGATTTTAAGACGTTGGCGGCTGCTAACAGTTGTTTTGCCTGCGTCAGGTCATTGATTACATTGGAGTACACCTCTTCAACAGTATTTCTTGCCATGGCAAGATCATCAAACCCGGAAAGGGTAGGCTTGGTACGGTAAGGGATTCCTAACTGGGAGTTTCCACCCGGGTTGTTTACATCGTAAGGCAGTGCCCAAAAGCGCAGTATCTCAAAATGAACGATCGCCCTGATAAATAATGCTTCTCCTTTGTACTGGTCTTTTACGTCATCGAAATCGGTGCCGCTCAAAAGATTGTTGTCAATGTAATAAATAACGGTGTTCGCCCGGTTGATGGTGCTGTATGCAGCGGACCACATATTACGCAGCGGGCTTAACTGCACGGTGGTAGCACGGTCATATATTTCCTTTGTACCAAAATTCGTAAGCCTTGATTCTGCCACATTCATGTCTTCTGCCAACAGGTCGGCATAAACAACCATGTTCCCGCCAAGCACGTCCCCGGACTGCAGACCGTCGTAGGCGCCCATCAGAACGGCCTCCAGGTCTTTTACAGATGTTATGGCCGAGTCGCTCGGTATGTTCATTATCTGATCCACCTCAAGGAATTTTTTGCAGGAAAAACAAAAAGTTGCAAAAAATAAAACGGCTATGATGATTATCTTTTTCATGGAAAAATATTTTAAAAGATTGTTCGACATTAGTATTAAAAAGTAATAGTAAAACCTGCGTTGATAGTCTGGGCCTGTGGTGTTTGAAGTGAGGGACCTGCAAAAGAAACATTGCCCTGCTGGCTGTTCGTGTTGACATTTCTCAGTACTTCGGGATCCCATCCGGGATATTTTGTAAATGTGAGCAGGTTGGACCCGTTAATAAAAACTTTGAATGCTTCGAGATGCATCTTTTTACAGAGCTTTTCAGAGAATTTGTAAGAAAGAGATACGTTTCTGAGCCTTAAGTAAGATGCGTCGTATAAAAACCTGCTGGAATTAGTAGCTTTATAAAGGCTTAATTTAGGGACATCTGTGTCGGTATTATCATCTGACCATGCCTCAAGTATTTCAGGCCGCTGGGCTATGCTGTTCCAGGCGCCAATCTGCTGCTTGGCAGGGTCATCGTATATGGTGTTGCCATAAACAAAGCTGATCAGGAAGCTTAATTCTATGTTCATGTAAGATAAGGTGTTTGTAATACCGCCCAGAAATTTAGGTATGGGGCTGCCGCACGCAATACGGTTTTCATAAAAATTCGGGTTGCTTGATGTGATCAGGTTTCTGTTTAAATCATAATACAGATCCTGGCCGGCATGAACGGTTTCGGTGCCAGTAATGTTTCCCTGCAGGTCGTAGGTGTTAATAGTGCCATCGGTCGGCTGTATGCCTGCATATTCCACCACATAAGCCTGTCCGACTGGATAGCCGACAATAACCCTTCCTTCGCCGGGCTGGCCGCTTTCAAAAGCATCGGGTTGAAGGCCTGCTACATCAATAACTTTATTACTGTTGAATGAAATATTAAAGTCGGTAGACCACTTGAATTTTTTATCAATGTTTTTCGATAGTATCGTAATTTCCCAGCCATCGTTATTCATTTTACCGATATTCTGCCATATATAGCTGTACCCGGTGGATGTAGGCAATGACAGTTGCATCAGCATGTCGGTGGTTCTCTTAAAATAGTACGTTAATGTACCGCTTAGCCTGTTTTTGAAAAATCCCCAATCGAGGGTCACATCAAGTTGTTTTGATTTTTCCCAGCTCAGGTCAGGATTTGGTAATGTACCGGGGATAAGCCCTGAATTTCCGGCGTAACCGTTTCCGGCATAATATACACCCAGGTATGCGAAATCCCCGATGTTGGCATTTCCTGTCAATCCGTAACTGGCGCGCAGTTTTAGATAACTCAGGGCTTTGAAACCTGAAAGGAAATTTTCATCGGAAACGATCCATGCGGCAGATACTGCAGGGAACCAACCGTAACGTTTGTTCCGGCCAAAGCGTGACGACCCGTCATTTCTGATGCTGAATGCCAGTATGTACTTATTAAACAGTTTATAATTCACACGGAGAAAATTTGACATGAACCTGTATCCTGATTCGTAATGATAACCCGTTTTATTCGCGGCTTCAGCAGCATTAGGGGTCGTTAAAAAATCATTGGGAAAATCCCATCCGTTAAGCCCGACCTGCACCCTTTTCGAACTTTCTACAGAGTTGCCGAGTGTTGCCGAGATCTCATGATTTTCCTTGAAAGTTTTCTGATAAGTAAAGAAGTTGTTGGCTGTCCAGTTGATCACATTACTGTTCCTGTTCCATGCATTTGAAACAGAGGTCGGATCCTGAACATTTCTAAAGTCAAACTGGTCTTCTACCATGTCCATCAGGTCGGTTCCGAACTCCGAACGGAATTTCAGGTCGGGTGTAAAAGAGTATTCACCGAAAACATTGGCCAGGGTACGGAAAGTTTTCACCTCATAAGTTTTGGTGTCGAGTTCCCATACAGGGTTGCTGGGGTAGCCGCTGGCTGTCGGATAAAAATAGCTGCCGTCGGCATTATATACGGGCAGGTAGGGGAACATACGCTGTGCGTCGCCTAATCCGCCGGCATCTCCAATAGGTACCCGGTCGTTGGTGGAATAGCTGATCCCGATATTTGTTCCCAGCGAGAGTCTTTTCGTGGCTTTGTATTCAATATTTATACGTCCGTTGATCTTTTCATAGGAGTTTCCTACAAGGAATCCGTTTTCTTTCAGGTAGGTAGCCCCGATGTAAAAAATTGTTTTGTCATTTCCGCCGGATGCCGAAAGTCCTGCCTGTATGTTATAGCCGAGCCGGAGCACTTTGTCCACCCAGTCTGTGCCGCCAAGGGCAGCCAGTGAGTCCGCCTGTCCCCGGGTCCATGATCCGTAAATGCCTGTTGTCTTTGATTCCGGGGCCATACCCATTTCTGCTCTGTACTGGTCGCGCAAAGCAAGATGCTCTTCTGCGGAGATAAATTCAAGCCTGTTGGTTTCTCTGACAATGCCTGATGAAAAATTAACATCAAATTTTGTTTTTCCGGCTTTACCTTTTTTGGTGGTGATGATCACAACCCCGTTAGCGCCCCTTGATCCGTAAATGGCTGCGGAAGCTGCATCTTTCAACACTTCCATAGACTCAATATCTTTGGGATCTAAATCTGAAAGCGCATTGGTACCTCCACCGAGGGCGCCCGAACTTAAATCTCCCGAAATAATGGGAATCCCGTCCACCACATAGAGCGGTTCGCTTCCGGCCGAAATGGAACTGGTGCCCCGGATATTGATCTTTACCGGTGCTCCTACCACTCCGTTTGCAGCAGTAACTTGTACGCCCGAAGCACGTCCCTGTATCGCCTGCTCAAAACTTGAGGTGCCCGAGGATTGTGAAATATCTTTTGACTTTATCGTTTCTATTGACCCGGTAACATCCCTTTTTTGTTTGACGCCATACCCGACAACTACTGTCTCATTCAGCAGGTATGCCTCTTCTTTTAATGTGAAGTTTTGCGCCATGTCTTTGCCGGCGGTAAGTTCCACCACTGCTTCTTCTTTCTTATATCCCATCATGTAAACAACGATGGTGTATTTGCCCGGATCAAGTTTGGAAATGGTATACTTACCGTCAATATCGGTAAACGTGCCGATGGTTGTACCTTTGATGGCAACAGAAACGCCAATCATCGTCTGATTTTTCTCATCCACGACGGTTCCGGTGATACTCGCTTTTTGGGCAACTCCCGAAATGCTCATGAACAACGACATTAGTACGAAAATGAATGTAAAAGTGATTTTTTTCATTTTTTAAAATTTAATAAAAATGATTTTGTTATGAATTAGTTTTTTGAGTGCCAAAAGTATTAAATATTACATTATTAAGAAAGGATGCCTGATTTTTTCTTAATAAAAACTTTGCAGGGGCTGACATAGCTTATTGTCGATGGAAATATAATATAAACCGGGTATTCAGCAATTACAGCCGGGATTTTTTTTAAACAAAATAATTCAATCCTGATAAATTATTACTTTTATGAACTTTTTTTTCTCATCGGAAACTGAGCGGAGTAAAATATTTTTTTAATTTTTAAATTGGTAACATGAAATTCAAAAGACAAAGTGGAATACTGCTGCACCCCACATCACTACCGGGTAATCACGGGATAGGAACCATCGGGAAAGAAGCCTTCGATTTTATAGATTTTCTTGCTGAAGCCGGGCAGAAACTATGGCAGATCTTACCCCTTGGGCCAACAGGTTTTGGTGAATCACCCTATCAGTGTTTTTCTTCAATGGCAGGAAATCCCCTACTGATAAGCCTCGAAAAACTTGAAGAAGACGGCCTGTTAAGTAAGTCAGACATTGATGATCATTCAGGAAAACTAGCGAGGCACGTAGATTTTGAAAAAGTCAGGAAAGTGAAAATCCCTTTGTTAGATAAAGCGTTTGGGAAATTTATCAAGACTGGCAAAAACACTAAGGCTTTTAAAACATTTTGTTCTCAGAAATCGGTTTGGCTGGATGATTTTGCGCTTTTCCTTTCCCTGAAAGAAGAATTCCGCAACAAGCCCTGGAACTTATGGCCAAAAGAAGCAAGATTGAGGGATCCGGAAGCCCTGGAACAGTACAGGAAAAAGTGTAAAGAAAGAATTTTATACCACAAGTTTATCCAATTTGAATTTTTTAAACAGTGGAAAGAAGTGAAAAAGTATGCCAATGAAAAAAATATCCGGATTGTTGGCGATATACCTCTTTATGTTGCCTATGACAGTGTAGATGTATGGACTAAGCCTGAAAATTTTCTTTTGGACAGCAAAGGAAAACCCATTAAGGTTGCCGGAGTCCCGCCCGATTATTTTAGTGCAACAGGGCAGTTGTGGGGCAACCCTGTTTATAACTGGCAATATATCGAAAAAGATGGATTTTACTGGTGGATCGAAAGGATGTGGGCCAGCCTGGAACTTTGTGATATTGTCAGAATTGACCATTTCAGGGGGCTCTCGGCATTCTGGGTGGTTCCCTACGGTGAAAAAACCGCTGTGAAAGGTAAGTGGGTAGCTGCTCCCGGTAAAAAATTATTCAAAACACTGATAAAAGAGCTGGGCGAGCTGCCTGTCATTGCTGAAGATCTTGGAGTGATTACGCCCGATGTGGAAGAGTTGAGGAACTGCTTCGGGTTTCCCGGGATGAAAATTTTACAATTTGCTTTTGATTCCAGTGAAGAAAATAATTACCTGCCGCATACCTATACCGAAAATTGTGTGGTTTATACAGGCACGCATGATAACAATACTGTTCTTGGCTGGTATCAGAATGCTTCTGCCGGCGACAGAAAAAAAGTAAAAGAATATATTGGAAATATTGATGAGGGTATTGTTAAATCAATGATACGCCTTGCATGGGCTTCTGTTGCCGACATCGCAATTATCCCGGTACAAGATATTCTTGAATTAGACGAAGATGCCCGCATGAACCTGCCTGGTACATCTTCCGGGAACTGGTCCTGGAAATTCAGGCCAAAAGATCTTACACCCGCCCATGCGGCATGGCTGAAGAAACTTACGGAAACGTATGGCAGATAGGCTGCATTGATTTGCTGCCGGTGGCTTCGGGAGCAGGACAAGCTCACTGTAAGCACTCACGGGGGGATGATTTGCCTTCTGATTCTTATCCGTGAAATTTATCTTCATTCCAACGTGCAGGATTGTTTTTGATGTAATTTTTGATTTTCCAATATGCCTGGTTGTCACGTATGATATGATCGTAATAATCTATTTGCCAGTTTTTATTTCGGGGCGTATTGTTCAGGATATTTATTTTTTTCGATGTCTGCATTTTTAATTTTCCGATAATCATCGGAATGAGCATGCGTCTGCGCAACTTCCGGTATTGTTTTAATACATCTTTATTTGCCAGGCCCCCTGCTGCGTTGATTGCGTTAATGATTTTGTTATATTCATGATTGTCAACATCCCGCCGGTCAAATTCATGAATTTGACCGGCATGTTTATTATCAAATAAATAATCTCCCAATTCGATGATCATATGAATATGATTGGGCATAACAATATTTTCGTCAAGAATTACACGCGGATGATACGTCGGTAATTTTTCAATTTCGTCAGAAACACATTTTCCGGCATCTGACAAATTCATTGTTTTATTCACGATGTTTCCGAACAACATTTCCATATTTTGTGTGCAGAACGTAATAAAATATTTAGCCGGAGCCGAATAATTCCAAAGCTGCCATCTGTTTGGAGTATCTTTGAATCGTTTGTTATTTTCTGCTGACACGAGTTTTCTGATTGATTTTTTATTAATTGACATGTCGGACAAATTCGTGAATTTGTCCGAAAAACTCTAATTTAAACTCTAATTTATTTTCTTCTTTCTGCATTCAATAATCAATTCTAAATTTCATCATTTTTGTAATAATCGTTGGACAAATTCATGAATTTGTCCAACTCCAAAAAAAAGAGAGCGTCTTAGCTATACAACCTTTTGAATTCCTTTGCAGGTACTCGCCTGACTGCTTTTGCAAGTCGCTCCCCAATTAATTTAGATTAGATAATAGATTGCTCTATTCCTATACTTAGACGATTTTCCATACTTGTTTCTATTCCTATGCCTTTCGGTGCTACAATTACCTTTCGGTTATCGCATTCTTAAAAATATCTACATTATGAACTTTCGTCAAAACAAAGATAGCAATTTTTTTTATGAAAACAAAAAAATTATTAATAATTTTTTAAATCATCCTGTCTTTATCAAAATTATAGAAATAGGGCAGCGAAAAATCGCCAATGACTTCCTGCCCGTCGTGCAGCAAGATAAATGTTCCGCCCTTATACACGCCGGCAAGATATTCCAGGCCTTTAATTTCTGAAAGAGAAATTTCTTTTATCGGGTCAGAGGCCTTGTACAATCCTGCTAAGGCATCACGTAAATCGAATATTTTCTGTTCATTAATTTTGTTCTTAATAAAATTAACATCTTTTTCATCCAGTACCATATTCCCTGACGAATTGGCAGGAGCCTTATTGGATAATATAAGGTTGCAGTATGCATTTACATCATCCAGCAATTTGTTAACAGTGCCGGTATTATGATAAGAAGTTTGTGTGAAATCCTGTTTTATCTTGTCGAGATTTTTTGCAACCCTTGACAGTACAGTGTTTTTGGGATTATTGTCTTTATAAACTTTTACACTCTGCACAAAATCCTTATATTTATTTTTAAACAGATCAAAGTCATCCCTGAATTTATTCCATGCATGATTTGTTATATCTATCTTGAGGATTTGTACCGGAATATCAAGTTCTTTAATGAGGCCGCTGAGATAATCATAAACCGGATCAATGGATAAGCCCAGATGGCCTTCAATCCTGTAAAAAGGATAGTCATTCAGGTTGAGCATAAATTCCGTTTCATAATTTTCAGGTGCAGAGAGATCGCTCCAGTAATAATTATATATCAAATCCAGTGAAGCATCCAGATCATGTGCATGCCAGGATTTAAGAAATTTTGCACTCCGGCGGCTGTTGATGATATCGTAATAATAAGGGATCGAGCGGTTACCAAGCTTTTCGCCATATCCCTTGCAGGGAATTATTTTTATGCATTTTGAAACATCTTTGATTTTAGGAGCTTTGATTTTTTCAAAATCTAAGTCTTCAGCAAGAATTCTTGAAAACTTAAAATTCAATTTTGTTAAATGAGCTATTACTGAGAATAATTCCCTTGATGGTATAAAATTCTCAAGGAGCATGGCAATGCGGATATAAAGTTTTGATACGATTTCGCCGTCTGCGTTGAATTGCTCGTTAATCGCGGTTTCTGCAAATGTATACCGGTAACTATCATTTTTCACATAAGGAACCACACCAAGCACCAGCAAAAGATCGGTCCGCGAGGCGGAAGAAAAAGCATATTTTTGGATATAATTATTGTACGCATTGACAAATTCGTTGATGGCGGCCTGAAGGTCGTTGAAAAACGAAAGATAATATATCGAGACATCTTTTGACAAAGCTTGCCGGAATGTTTTCAGGGCTTTCTTTAACACGACGTTCTCTTTGTCGAGCAATCCTGCGACAAGTTCTGTGGTTTGCTGAAGAAAATCCTCTATACGTTTGGCATCAGTTTCCAAAACTGACAGTATCTTTTTATTAAACCTGTCCACAGTCTTCAGGTCCGATATGTGGGATAGTTTTTGAATTTGCAGATAATTTAAATCCGGATAATAGGAATTTATTTTCTCCAATGATGAAATATCAAGCAATACGGGCCGGTAAACAATATTTTTATATGAACTGTTGATATTACAGTCGCTGGGGTTGCAATTAAAGGAGGTTTCGGTTTTCTGTTCTGCGACAATTGCCAAACATAACTTTTCATATTCGGATTGAGGAATATTACTAATGGGTTTGATAAGATCAGTATTTAAAACAAATTTTTTCGAATCTATTTCTTCGGCAGTGTAAAGCAAATATTTGATTCCAGAGAATGATTTTATAAATGATTTTTCAGTATTGATATCATCCTCTTTTGAAATAAACTCAGAGAAAGGCACCATATACTTGTAAACCACAGGCTTGGGATAGGAAACCGAAAAGCCGTCTGACGTTACGCCGAATCCCGCATTTACGGTAACTTCAGTTAATACATTGGCTTCATTTACGCTGTCGAAATTTAATCCGCTGATGATTCCGCTGCCGATCATTTTTGCGCGGGTCAATCGTTCCTGTTCTTCAACATAAGAAAATGATTCATTCAAATCCTGGCTTGTAAGGAATTGACTTGCCCGATAGTATGGATATTTAAATATTTTCTGTTCCATATGTATTCAAATTTTATATCGTTTCTATTTTAACTTTTCAGGAATTATTTTGTCTTTTTCTTCTTTTTCGGACTTTTTTCTTTTTTCTTCGGAGTAACATCCGTATTTTCAACACTAAAATCCCAGTTCCGGTCGTCGCCTCCGGCGAGAGCAGTATTGTCAAGTATCACAGGAGTCAGATTCACATTGCCTGTAATGTAATCCCACACTTCTTCAAGTGCCGAAGGCGGAAACATGTTGTTCAGCGAAGACAATGATATTACTGCTTCATTCAATGCTGTTTTGTAGGCTGAGATAACAGCCTGTACCTTGTTGTTTCCGGGTTTGAACAGCTCATTCAAACTGTTGACAAATGCCTGAAATTTCGTTTCTATTTCATACATCTGCCGGGGATCTATCCAGCAAATTTTTACTGCCACATGTGCCGGCATTTCCATGCGGATCTTTTGTTCGACAAAACGCCGGAATTCCATCCTGCCCGAAATATGAAGCCATCCGGGAACAACAACAGTGGCTTTCATGGAATACGGGTCTTTGATGATGTCATCACAACCTGCACTACCCGTGCCATAATACAGTTTGAGGAATTCTTGTTCAGGACTTATCGAATCGTTGCATAATGGCCTGAAAAGGATATGTTCATAAATATGCAGGCCGAATGTTTTATTGAAATCGTCACCGCTGTTGTTTTTAAAAATCATTTTTAGCGGGTTGTTATCAACAACTTCTGGTGCAAGCAGGCGGTTCACATTATCGGAATCCACACCCAAAGCTTTGCTGATGCGGAGTTCAAGCATGTTGTAATTGTCTGCTGTAAGCGGGTGTGTGTAATCGATGGCATGAGAGCGGTTTCCGCTGATGGCCGGGTAATGTCTCAGGAAATCTTTTTTATCGTTGATGATCTCATTGTTCGCATAATGCGTATAGGAAGAACCTTCAGAATCCTGCATAAATTTGAAGACCGTGTAGTCGACAAATTTTTCGTTGAAACGAGCCATCAAATGGTCGAGCAGGCGGCTGCGCCGGTTTTTCTCAAGTTTTACATGCTCAATGATGGGTTGGTATTTATCATAATCTGATACTAATTCTTCCGATAATATTTTGTCCAGGTCATAAATTTCTTCGCCGGTCAGCTTTTTGAAATTGTAGGTTTCTTCTGCGGCAGGGTCCCGCCACGACAAGAGATCTTTGACGGAATCGAGCTGTGCCAGATAATCGGCCAACAACTGGTCGAAAAATAAAAGGTAAGCCTTTAATTGCAGCCGTTGGGCTTTGCGCAGGTCGCCGGCACTGTCGGGGATTCCTTCACGGCCAAGCATGTAGGCTTTGGGAAATTCATCCTGTATGGAAATGTAAGTATCAAGCTCACGATAATTTCCTGTGGGCAGGGGAAGGTCGCTTTCAAAATTCTGAGGTTTGTCCGAATATTCAATTACCTCAGTGATCTTGTATTCTTTGGTTGCCTGGGCAAGATAATAGATCATCCCCTTACGGAAGATAATCTTATTCAATTTGTCATCGGATTTATTGATGTCAATTTGAAAGCGGAACGAATCCGTATCCGGATTTTCGAGATGCAGGCATGATTTGTTGAAGTAATCATTGTTCAGGCCGCATGATTCTAAATTAAATTGAATGTTCCGTATGCTTTGAACTTCGTCAATGTCCATGATGATGTTGATCAGGTCGGAAATGTGAAGGGTAGTTTTTCTGTCGAAAGCGCTTAACTCCTCATAGTCGATGAAGCCTCTGTCAACAGTGGTTCCCTGAAATATCTGCTCCATGGACCTTCCTTTATCGAGTAATTGCTGAAATGTATAAAGTTTAACGGAGGGATTTATGTATTCATACAGCCTTCGGTAAATTTCTACCAGTACGTTTTGTTCCCGGGCATTGGGCTTTAGTTCAATGTCAGCGCAAATTCCAACCGGGACATCTTTCAGAATGCTCACTTTATCAAAGTCTTCACCTATATTGCGGTATGCCGTCAGAATACTTAGAATATAATTTTCATAGCATGTCTTATAGTTGATGTTATTGACAGGGGTGTTGGTATTCGACTTGTAAGCTTTTAGTTTTTCAAGAATATCTTTATGGGCTGCGCTTATGATCTTAAAATCTTCCAGTTCGACCTTTACTTTAAAAAGTCCTTTTAATTTTAGTTTTTGATCTTCAGGAGTCGTGGATTTTACAAATATGTTGGCGTTTTTCTTAGGATCAAATCCGATAGGAGGGTTATAAATATCATTGTCTTCGGTTTCGAACCATACGTTGCGGACGCCGGGAACTTTTTCGATAATAAGTTTTCTATAGTCGTTGATGGTAATGGGGTGGCAGGTGAGGATTTTTTTTGCAGAGAAAAAAGCATTTCTCATTTCAGGGCCTTTTTCTCCTTTGGGGGTAAGAATGTCCGCGATATCAAAAGAGGTACGGTAACCCAGGTCGGTCAGCGCATAACATAATAATTCAAGGATGGTGATGCCAGGATCGTGTACATTGTGATCTGTCCACAAATTACTGCTTAATTTCTGAATATGATCAATCCCGTAGCTCCGAAGTAAATCATAATCTTCGGCTTCGATCCTTGCAGGATTTTTTTCTATACTATAATTTTTGCTTTCTAACATTTTCCTTCCGTGCTAATTTTATGAGATTTTGATGACGTTAGTATGATATTTTCCTTTGAACCACAGATGGGTTCGTTGCAGGGAACTCCATTTTTTTCCACATCAAAAAACGTAACATAATCGATGTATGGACGCTCTTCAATAAAATTGATTATTTGTGATTTATATAATTTTCCTTCAAAGGATGGCAGCACCGCGCTGTTATTCATCCATGGCGCAATAAATGATTTCAGATCCTCATTCAATAGATTGGCATAATATGATTTGTCGTCGAATCCGCCGGATAGTTTTACATCGCAGGAAACAGTGAGTTTTTCATATTCGGGACTTTTTATATTGATGCTGGCAAAAGACGAAGTATGAGCAGAAATAAATTCTTTGACTTCTTCGATGAGCGAGATGCTGACACGGGGCTGCAAAGGATCTTTCTGGCGGATGCGGGCAGGGTCGGGGAGCAGGATGATGTACACATTTCCCGGAGCATATTCAAACTGGGTATCTGCATGAGGGATGCATTTTACTTTTAAAATGGAAGGAAAGTTTTCAAGTATCAGCCGTTCATAATCCCAGATATTCCACGAACGGCCTTTGTGCCGCAGGCGTTCGCTGATGCGGGTGTAGAAGTTGCGGTTTTCTTCTTTTGCCCTTCCGCCATACGAATTGTAGGGCTGGGTAACTTTTTTTATGCCGGTGATCTTTTTTTCAGTTTTGCTGATGGTGTTTGCGGCGATCCCTGATTCAAGATGAGAAGTCACGTTACCGCGATTGTCAAAAACCGCTTCGACAGCCTGGGCAGTAACAGCATCAATGGATGGAAAAGCATCGCTGTCGGAACGGACAGCAGCCTTTATCCATACTAAATTATCAGGAAGGACATAATGTTTACTGACTGCTTCAGCTTTTAAATTGAACCTTATGATTCCGGACCCCGAAAATTTCTTTGTGGAATCCTGCAGCAGATCATTTTTTGCAAATTCTTTCCATTCGTCACCACAAAGGTAAGACCATACCGGTTTATTATCGTCGGTAATGGTTTTGTTAAAATTACCGGAATTATTTTCCATCCGGAAATACATGCTCACAACTTCCGGGCTGCTGATATTACTAAGCCCTATCAGCAATTCTCCCTCATCATTAAATGCCGGGATCAACGAATTACTTTTGGATAACTGAGCATTTCCAAAAGGATGTATCTGAAATACCTGTGTTTCGGAATAATCAATTTTCGCAGAGGAAGTATACTCCATATGCAGGCTGTCAAACTCAGGAGTATAGGGCTGTTCGGGTATTGAAAAACCTTCGCCCTCCCTGTTTAGCATTGCCACTGCAAACAGTTTATGGAAATGGCTGTGGCCGAAATCGTAACCCAGTTCAATTTTGATGAAACCCGATTTATAGTTATGATCAAATTTCTTATAAGTTTCATACGAAAAATCACCCGATAGTTCTTCCTCTAAATTTGATGTTTTATAAACATTGCGATTGTCTTCACGCATCAATGTAATATTTCGTGATGGGTCAAAACGGCTGTCGTTAGCATAATCAGCATTTTTATTCAGTTTTATCACTTTCCATTTTCCATTGTCAAGTATGGAAACCTTTCCGGGGGGGTGTCCGGGAGTGAATCTGAGAAACTGGGTTGTGTTAAAATATTTTTTCTTATCAGTGTCTTTTGTGAAAAGTAATCCTAGAGCATAGTCATATGTCTGGTAATACTTGTCGATGCGGCCCGGCAATCCTTTCCAGCTCAATGCAACATTAAATGATTGCAGGTATTTGTTAAAAATATCATTGTTGCCGACGTACAACACTGATTTATGCTTCACGGGGTTTGCACCGAAGGGCATGAAAGGCTTGGTAGTATCTACAACCCCGAAATCATTTTGCATGACAAGGTTTTTTGCCCCGCTTACCTGAACCGTAATGTTTTTTATCTGCTTAGATGAAATTGCGGATATACTCTGGTACGCACCTGCAAATTGGTTATTTTCATTTTTTAAAGTAAGGCGGATAACTGGATGAATGGTGTTCATACCAGCCTGATGGACATCTTCGCGGTAGGGCAACACAGCCGGCATACCCGGTTCTATTTTGATTAACAGATAAAACGGCTTGTTTTTTTCGTGGACATAATTTGCATTGGCTTCGATGATTGCCTCTGTCCAGCCTTTTTCAGAAGTATATTCCACGGTCAGACTATTGGCATCAATAGTGTTTGCATTATTAAATTCAATAGTAATTCTCCTTTTGCCTTCTTTCAGGTTTAACACCGGTGATGCCAAAGCAAATCCGATCTTTGCTTTTGAGTTGCTGTCAGAACCAAATGGGAGCCATCCTGCAGCAATACCGTTTTCAATATTCGTATTGTCAATAGTGGCATCGCCAGAGGCATGAATACCTGTTATTTTTTTACTTGAATTTTTATCAACATAAACGCTTTTTATGGATTCAACCTTTGCCTTATTGACTATCAGGTCGTTTTCAGTAATATAATACAAGGTTTTTCCGTCTGTGTCTTTACCTGCTATCAGTGGTGTTCCGGATTCAACCAGTGCCTGTTCCGTATTTTTTTCGGTTTCAAAAAACACCGGGACTCTGTCTGCAACTTCATCGCGGGGCTTTAGTTGCAGGATATGCTGATAATAAAAATTAAGGTGTTTCTCAGTCAGTGAATTCAGATTTTCCTGTGCAATATTGAATATTCTTAAAAATGCGAGAAAAAGCGCCAGGTGGGGAGATGTCGTGGCTTTACTTTCCAACTCTTTGAGGGTGGAAAATTTTACTTTTTTATGGGTATAATCATAGATTTCTTCAAAAAAAGGTTGCCAGTTACCATCTTCGATATTCAGTTCGCTGCGGAATTTTACGAAGGATGCATATTCAGCGGATTGTTTTACCAGATCAATAAGTGAACGCTCATCGAGTTTTATGTAATCATTATCCAGTGCAGCGGGAAAACGTTCCGACTGGTACGTTCCTTCTCTTTTCAAAGGATGTGGTATCTTGATACCGTTGCTCATAATATGCTTTCTGTTATTTGAATTTTAAAATCTTCTTTCCTTATTTTAATAAAGTTCCTTCTTCCAGGTAGAAGGGATAAACCATGTTATGACGTGTGTTTGTAGCTCTGATCGTATATTGGACCTCTATCAGAATTATGCCTTCCTGGCCGGGTACCGACAGAATGACATCATCAGGCTTTACCCGCGGTTCATAAAAATAAATTGCCGTAAAAACCAGATCTTTTATGTACGTCTGTAAAGTAACGTCGATGGGTTCAAAAAGAAGTACATCCAGGTTACAGCCATAATCAGGCTGCATCAGTCTTTCACCCACTCTGGTGGCCAGCAGGACTTCGAGGCTGTTTTTTATGTCTTCTTCATCAGCGATCATTTTTACCGTTTTTTCCGTCTTTGAAAACTGCGGCGGGAAGCTCCACCCTGTACCTAAAAAAGAATTTATATCGTCCATATTCTCAATATTCTTATATTTTTCGCCTACCAAACGTTTCCAGCCCCCGGCGTATAGGAACTCCCCACTACAGTAGTTGCTATCAGGGTATTCGTTTGAATGACGCCTGAAGTACTTGTCATTCCGGCATCCAGGTTTATACTGGCTGCACTGATTTTTACCTGTGCACCCTGAATTTCGATAGTCCCTGAACTCATAATTTTTAATCCGGATGAACTAATAGATACTTCGCTGCCAGCCGCATTCTGGATTTTCAAACCGTTTGAATCGAGAGTGACTTTATTACTGTTTAAATCTTCAAGTTTGATCCCGCTTGTGTCGAGGGTTATTTTATTCCCGTTCTGGTCTTCAATAAATATTCCCTGTTGATTTTCGCTGATATTGATTTTGTTTTCGTTCTGGGTTTGCAGAAGAATACTTCTGTTCGCATCATCGAACTCCAGTTTCATTTGTCCGCGGGTATAAATGCCTTTGATATTATTTATGTCCTTCGCAGCTATCGGAGCCGGAAGCGCACTGCTGTTAAGCATCCCGAGAATCACTGCGTTATTCGGGTCATCATCAATAAATCCGACTATGACCTCATCGTCAATTTCGGGACGAAAATAGGTACCGCGCCCGTTGCCGGCATCCAGCGTGGCAACTCTTGCCCAGAAAGTGTTATCGCCATCAGTGATGATGGGCAATTTGATAAGTACCCTGTGTTCACTCAGCGGGTCGTCCTGAAGCTGGATGACCTTGCCGGTCTGTAAACCGTTAACAGCGGGAAGCAGCCCCTTAGCCTGACAGTCAGTGATGTTGTCGTATTTTTCTGCAAATGTCCTGCTGTTAAGGCCAAACTGGATATCTGTCTCCCACAACCCTCCGTTTATGGAATGGCACACTCCTGAAACGAGGGCCTTGCCGTTGAATCTTTCGCCTACGCCGCTGAGTTCGATGATTTCCCCCGGTTGAATTTCTGCAATACCAAAAGATTTTACCCTCCCGTTTATTCTCGATAAATTATTTTTCTGTATATACGAATCGGCGAGTTTGCTGATCTCGCTTTCTTCCTTTAAAGAAGTGTTGATGTTGATATTAAACTGTTCCTGTCCGAGTGTTTCGGCAATATCTGCGGCGGTCAGGTTTCCCTGTTGTATTTCATTAATATCGGCAGCTTGCTGAACCTCTCTTATTTCCTGATCCTGGAAGTTCCATGATGAGGCCTTATAGGTGCTGAAAGAGGTACGTCCGTCCATTTCAGCTTCGAATTCCAGCATATCAGAGCCGTATTGCAAATTTAAGACAGCATCAACAGAAAGATCGGGTTTTTTAACCACTATTTTATCATCATGGGTATAAACAAGCAGTGCATTCGCCTCGGCACGCATATTGATGAAATCCCAGTCGCTGCAGTTAAATTGCATGACGGATTCATGGTTCACATCAGTAGCATCAACTTCTTTATCAAGACCATATTTGTAAATTATTTCTTCAATGATCTCACTGTCGGTTTTTTGGCTGAATACATTGTTGTTTCTTACCAAAGAACTTTTGTAGGCTTTGTTTTTTAATGTGATGTTCAGATATGAACCTTCCTGGTTATGAATTTTGATCCCGTGTTTTACAATAACACCTTTGAAAATGCTTGTGTTTTCTCCATGATAACCTACCTGTATCTCCACATTTTTTCCGATAATAAAATCTTCGGTATTGCTGATTTCAAAATCCTGTGAGGAAACACTCCCGTCCAACAATCTTATTTCTGCATGAGAAATCTTATTAAATTCCTTTAGGATAGTAATACTCATTATCTCATAAGATGAATTTATTTCCACCTCTTCGACAAAAATTTTGAAGGTAACAACTTCACCAGACTGAATAATATAATGGGATGGAACTACAGGCATATTTATTTGCTTAGTGGGGGGAAATAAATTTCAGCCCCTGTTTTAAGTTTGCGAAAATTATTCAATTTATTTTTTGCAGCCACATCAATATAGTAAACGTTTTTCTTGTAGATTTTGTTTGCTACGGAAATCAATTGTTCGTTTTGTTTTATCACCCTTTTATGGGTAATATCCGGTGAACACGGGCTATTGATCATCTGGCTCAGGTCAGGGTTCAGCGTACTGACGAAAGTACAGCTCACTTTGGCTCTCAGGGGTTTGCCACTGGGGGAAAAAAGATTGTACGTAATGTTTACGTCGAGAAGCACGCATTTGAGTAAGACTGCACCGTATTTGATCATTACATTCGGAGAATTGTGGTCCTCTGACTTATAATGATATACTACGTTCAGGAATTTTACCACATCCGCGGCCACATCAATAACTTTTTCGCCAGTAGCTCCTGTCCCGTCTATTACAAATTCGATTTTAAAATTCTGAGGTTTAATACTTACAAATTTTATATCGCTGGAAGTGGTGCCGGGAGCCTGCTTCTGTTCTGTCTGGACACTAAGACTTAATGACAGCGAATTCGGATTGAACATCACGGTGTATTCGCCGGCATCCGTATCCTCCTTTTTAAAAGTGTTGTCTGTAAAGGCCTTGAATGTGAGCTTGGTCAGTTTTCCGGGAAATATGTCATCAATAATGCTCATCGTTCGTTTTTGTTTTTACTTATTTTAACAAGCTCGTCAATTATTTTTTGAATTTTTGCCCCTTCATCAGTTGATGAAATATTTTGCCGGGGTTGATGATCATTGGTGATTTCGGCACGAATGACAAGTTCGTTGATTTGTACAGGCATAAATTTAATATTTTATCAAATAATATTGATCTGTTTGGAGTATTTATAAGCAAGTTCAAGTGTTTCAACTACCACTGAGTTATCCTGGGCTTTCAGGTCGGTAACTTGTATTTTTACAGGATAAGCCGAATAAAAAATCCAATTTTTCACTGGGATATGCAATTCGTTCAACAGCGATACGATCACCGTGCAGGGCCTGAATTCAAAATTATAGATAGCGTCTTCAGCCCATTTAGTTAAAACTGACGGCAGAGGGGACAAGGCCCTTTTTAGCACCAAATTCGAAAATTTTGCTTTTACCGGCAATTTGTGGGTATACCTGTTTTCCCCGCCTTCAGCAAGTTCCTCAACAGTCAGTTCTGCATTTAATCCGGTAACTTCATGGAAACGCGAATCTATTTCAGCAGCGCCGAACAGTTCAATAAAAGTTACTTTAAAGTGAATCCCGACAAGAGGATACCTTTCAAAAAATGCCATTGCTGAAAACTTATGAACGTTCTACCGTGATACCTTCGTGGGCGATTTCCAATGTTTCAATAGAAACTTCATTTCCTGTTGCTTTTAAAGACCCGCCGTCCACTTTTACCGGAAAAGCATTGCGTACTTTCCATGTGATAACAGGTTCATGTTTTTCATTCAGCAGCGAAATGATGATGTCTCTGCGTTCGATGGTATTCAACTGATGTGTATTCCACCAGTCAAAAAATTGGTTGTCGCCCTGCATAGCGCCGCGCTTCAGGGTAATGTTGCCGTACTTTTGCAGTCCCGGCATTTTTACTGTTGAATAATCAGGGCTGAGGCCATCGCGGTATTCGATAACCTGTGTTTCTACATTCAGGCCGGAAACTTCTGAAAAACTGATGTTGGTACCGCCCCATTCTACTCTGAAATGAAATACGGGTAATGGATATTTTGTTGCCATATTAATGCTGTTTTTTAATTATTATTTATTTATTGTTTTTTTAACGGCCTCCCTGAATTTTTCAGGGAGGCCTTGATTTTATTCAATATTAAGATTCCTGTAGTTTATGTGAGAAACGCAATACGATGAATTCGGCAGGCCTTACAGCAGCCATGCCTATCTCAATGATCATGCGGCCTTCAAGAACATCCTGTGCGGTCATGGTCAGGCCGAGTCCTACATTCACATAGTAGGCATGTTCCGGTTTTGCGCCGGCCAGTGCGCCTCTTTTCCACAGGTTGTTGAGGAAGTTGTCTAACTGTCCCCGTACTTTCGTCCAGGTATTTGCATCATTGGGTTCAAAAACAGCCCAGCCGGTAGATTTTTTGGAGCTTTCTTCCACAAAGTTGAAGAAACGGCGAACAGGAACATAGCGCCATTCGTTGTCGTTGCCTGCCAGTGTGCGCGAGCCCCATACCAGAATGCCTTTTCCGGTAAACGGACGGATGGCATTTATCGATTTTCCGGCATTCGGGTCGACATTCATATTTTCCTGGATAGCATCATTAATAAATTCCGAAACACCATTTACTGAATTTATGCTGACGTTAGCCGGGGCTTTCCATACACCACGGTCGCGGTCGACGGTAGAATATATACCTGCAATGGCCCCGCTCGGTGGTAGTAACGTTGCTTTGGTGTTCAGAACACTTAAAATGTTATTATAGAACGGAATATAGGGAATGATTGCTTTTTCGTATGTTTCTTCATATCCTTTACCCGTTTGCTGAATCAGTGAAAAACTATTTTTTATTGCAGTAAAAATATCTGTTAATCCTTTACCGGTTCCGGGATCGCTTGAGGGAGCTGTGAGAGACTTAAAGGATGTGCTGACAAGGTCGCCTTTTACCGCGTCAAAATTAGTTGTATTAATAAAAATAAGCTGATTTATCAATTTTGATTCAATGATATTTGTTTTAACGATATTTTCAGCAGATACAAGAAATTCGCTATTGGTGATCACTTTTGTGCCTGCCTCGCTATTATCAGCTAATATGCCGTCTAATTGCAGTATTAACTGCCATAGCCTTTCATTCTTAGCATCGTCAGATAATGCTTTAAAATCACTATCGTTCAACAATGCAGTAACGGTTGCGGCATATTCGGTGGTAATAGTATCATTATCGGTAATCACCTTTTCAAGAGATTCTATACGGCTTATGATGCTTGTTCCATTTTCATCAACATCCGTGGCAGTCAGCCGGCCCTTAATAGAAATCTTGGAATTGATATCCCTGAAATGAAAACTCTTTGAGTACACAGTTGAAAGATGGGGGTGATACGCTGCACCGTATTTCAGGTTATTCATCCCTACACTATTTCTAAATGATTCCATATCTTCAGAAAGTGAAGCATCTTCTTTTATATCCATAATAGTGAACCTGTCGCCTAATGCAGCACATTGCATCAATGCTGCCTGCTGCAAAGCCGCAAGCTGAGGTATTTCAAGCCCGACCGCGTCCGGAAATAATATCATTGTTGGCTCGTCATATTTTTTCAATGCGTCAAGGCCACCTGTAAATCTTTTATTATCCGCAAAAAGTGTTGCTTCCGTTTCACTGTAAATGCCTACAGATATGATATAACATGCGCCGCCGCCATTATCATAAAACAAACGCATACTGTCGTACAGTACGAATTTGCTGTTGGATAAAGTGCAATTATCAACAACAGGCATATTTGCGCTGTCCAATTCAATTTTACTCGGAGTATAACTGGGCCCTTGTCCGAAATATTGTTCGTATTCCAGTAAACTGGTGATACGGGTTGGTTTTTCTTTCAGGTCGCCGTCGATAATTTTTTTAGCCTGGGCTGTAAACCCGATAAATGCCGGGATAGCAGTTTCAACTTCGGCTACTGATGGTGGGAATTTTACGATTTCTTCCACATAAACTCCCGGGGTCTTGTAAGATGTTGCCATAATTTTGTTGTTTGGGTTTTTGTTATAAGACTTATTTATTTTTTACTTATCGTTTTTGAAAATTTCACATAGTTATTACTATTGGCAATCGTCCAGTCGGTATCAAAAGGTAATTTCAGTATTTTTATCACAGCAATACACCCTTGAAATTCATCAGAGGTATCGGCAAAAAAATTTGTTGATGAACTTCCGATCTGCAAGGTATAAAAACCAATTTGCTGATTTCTCATATCAATGCTGCATGTAAAGTATCCGTCATCATCTTTTTTTGAAGTATTCGTATAAACGGAATTTCCTTTCTGGTCTTTAATGTTAAAATTGGCCTCATCCTTGCTCGCAAGTCCGCAATCTGAATCTTTTACCTGAAAAGAGCATACGGCAGGTTTTATTATTACGCCCTGGTATTTCAGTTCAACTGCTGAACTGCTGCCTGTTTTCTCACCGAGATATATGAGCGGAAAACCATATTTAATGTTGGCAGGATCAGGAAAAAAATTTAATTCTTTCAACAGAGCCGAATTGTCAAAGTATAGTTTGAAATAAAGAGCCTGATTGTCGTCAATGATATTTTCCGGAATTATTTTTTTGGGATCTGTATCGTCCTGCGCCCCTTGAAAATGAACTAAAATGCCGCCTTCATAACAATGATACCCGAGGTTGTGGCCTTTCATTACTTGAAGCGTTGACGCCGATGGTATGATCATCAGGCCAGCATTATTCGTTGCTGTGCCGGACTGATAATTGACATCAACGGAGAAATATTTTTTATATAATGACCACCGCATTTCCTTACTTATGATTTGTGTTTTATATCAAAACCGATCCCTCTTACTTCGCCTGCTTCACTAAGTTTTTTGTTATCCTGCATACTAATCAGTTTTACTTTGTACAAAACCGAAGGTACCAGTTTGCTGCCCAGTGTCTGCCACAGGTTGTTGTTTTGTTCAAGTGTCAGTGAATATAATTCTACTATCAATGATTCAAGATCTTTGATTTCGGGATATTTTGCAAAATCTTCTTTCTCGAAAATATTTTTCCCCTGAAAAATCGTGATGATGTGCGATACCTGTTTTAAAGCTTCGCTATACGTTTTATTCTGTGCCGAAAACAGGACATACAGATTCAGTTTAATTTCAGGATTAACGATTTTAAAACCGGGAACATCACTATCATTTTTTATATAATGATTTTGCTCTTTATAGTATTTTTCTTCCTCAATATTGATGAGAGTAATTAAAAGATTATCAGAAGACCCCTCCTTATTAATACTGTCTATGACGACATCTCCTTCGTTTACACCGATCCGTGTTTTAAGTTCGGAGCCTATGTGCTTCTTTATAAATAACAATGCATTATCAATCATATCTGTTCATAATAAAACATAAAAACTATCTTTTATTTTTTTTGCCGGAATGTTTAATAAATATGTACTTTTATAATATTATTATATTTTTATTCAAAAATAAAAAACATTCAAAATTAAACAAAAAATTGTAAATTGCAAAAAATTTTATTATTTTGTTAATTTCATTAAAAATTTATAGAAAATAAAGTTTATGTCAACCGAAAACCTGATAAACCGGTTAACAATAAATATAAAGCATCCTGCCGGGGTTGGCGGTGATCAAGCAATACCGCTCAGTCAACAGTACTATGAATCATTTATTTATCCTGCTATTGAGCGGGTTCTGGAAAAGTATGAGCATATTGATGTAAGGATAGAAAAGATTGAAATTGATCTTCATCATGTTACTGTGGAAGATCTGGCCGTAAAAACCGCTCAGTTACTCGAAGAGCAAATTATCAGGGCTGTCAATGATACGCCGGCAACATTATCGAAAGAGATAAATACAGGCCTTTTAAGAAAAGACAAATTTCAGGCATTTGTCTATTATTTAAAATATGCCGCAATTCCCTGGTATTACGATAATGCCGAAGAGTTCAACATAGGCAGGATTATACGGGATATTTTTTCTGAAACGGAACCCGAAAAACAAGCCATGAAGGAAATTATACAAGTTCTTTCTGATGACAAAAATGCTTTGCAACGGTTTTATTATTTGGCAGATGACGAAATATTGGATAAAATTATTCAGGCAATTATTTTTTCTGCAGAGGTCAAAAGTATATACAGGATTATTGACAGCGCTATTGAGAAGTTATTTTCATCCCAAAAGGAAGCAATAAAAAAACTTTTCTTTGAACTCTTGCTGAAAACATCATTTCTTGAAAAGAACAATCCTGATGAAATCATTGATCTTTTTTCTGAAACGCTTATCAGGAAACTAGATTCTTCTGCTTTTGAAAAGGATATAAAAAAAGCAATGAAACCGGCTGACACAACTAAAAGAATGGGATCAGTAATGAAGGCAGTATTGAAACATCTTGAGGGAAGAAAGAAACCTGTTGCTTTTTCGCTTATTCCGGAGGCAGGGGAGGAGTATCAGCACTACGAAGAGATGCCATCAGGAACTGAAAATAGGATACCTATAACGAATGCAGGCCTTGTCCTATTAAATCCTATGATCAAAAACCTTTTTCAAAATCTGGGCTTCACCGATTCCTCAGAGAAATTCAGGTCGGATGATATGCGCCGCAGGGCAGTTCATATTTTGCAATTTTTGACCGGCATGCCCGGTAAACACTATGAGCATTTGTTGCCGCTGAATAAAATTATGTGCGGCATGAATGTACAAACCCCCATTGATCCTGAATTTCGTATTAAAAAACACGAAATGGAAGAAGCAAATGACCTGCTGCAAGCTGTCCTGAAGCATTGGAGTGTGCTGAAGAGCGATTCAGTTAAGGGTTTGCAGCAGTCGTTCATCATCCGTAAAGGAACCATCGAAAAAAGCGGGAATGACTGGATAGTGCGTGTTGAAAACGCCGGTATCGACCTGCTTCTCGATGATTTGCCCTGGAGTATAAATATCCTTAAATATCCCTGGAACAATTATATTATTCATGTGGAATGGAAACATTGGAAATAAAAAAGCAAATGCTGAATAAACAAGCGGAAAACAGCGCATTTATTGAAAGCGAATTAAAATGGTTCACGGAAGTACTTAATACCCGCCTGAAGATATATTTTGATCACGAAAGCAAATTTTCATCAATCGGTGAAATTCCTGCTCCTGACCCCGAAGCTCATAGCGGTGGATATAAAGATTTTATTATTGCTAATCAGTTGAACCAGGCCGACAGAATCTGCCTGATGATGGCATTTATTCCTTTACTGAAGCCCCAGCTTTTTGATTGTTTCAACATAAAAAATGCAAATACCGATCAGCGGTTTACCGAATTCGGTTGTGTACGCGGAAATCATCATAACGGTTTGATCCCGACCTATGAAACATTATTGTTTATTCTGTCAGGAGATATAATTCAGGAAAGGCTTAAATTCATTGGTTATTTTAATCATCAGCATGTATTATTCCGGAATAAAAACCTGAACATGGAGTTACAATATGAAGGCGAACCCTTGCACAGCGCCTTGATCATCCCCTCCATGGATCTTACCGAATCGCTTTTAAAAGGCGAAAAATATTCGCCCGAATTCTCATTGAAGTTTCCGGCCCGTAAAATAACTACCGAACAAAGATGGGATGAACTTGTTCTGGATGATTCCGTCATGACTCAAATAAATGAAATAAAATCATGGATAGAATTAGGCGATAAAATGCTTGATGAATGGAACCTGCGCCGCAAGATGAAACCCGGGTACAGAAGCCTTTTTTACGGGCCTTCGGGTTCAGGTAAAACGTTTACGGCGAATTTGATCGGAAAATATACAAACAGGGATGTTTATTGTGTTGACCTTTCTATGGTCGTTTCAAAATATATCGGTGAAACAGAAAAGAATCTTTCGAAAATATTTGAAGGTGCCGAACATAAAAACTGGATATTGTTTTTTGATGAAGCCGATGCTTTGTTCGGGAAACGCACTAATATCAAAGATTCGCACGACCGCTATGCCAACCAAGAGGTTTCTTACCTGTTGCAGCGCGTGGAAGATTACAACGGGCTTGTGGTGCTTTCGACGAATCTAAAAGCAAATATCGACGATGCTTTTGCGCGCCGTTTTCAAAGTGTGATACATTTTCCTATGCCGAATGCCGAACAGCGTGAACGACTATGGATAAATACTTTTTCGGAAAAAACCGTTTTTGAAAAAGGCCTTATTCTCCGGGAAATAGCCGAAAAATATGAAGTTACCGGAGGCGCTATATTAAATGTAGTACGCTATTGTTCGCTGATGGCGATGAGCAGAAATAATAATATCATTCTTCATACGGATATTATTAATGGGATCAGAAAAGAATTTCAAAAAGAAGGAAAAACGATTTAAAAAATTATTGCATGATGTCAAAAACTAATTTACACATTGCAAAACCTGCTTCTGTAAATCAAAACACGAGCAAGACGAACGCCGGATTTTCTTATTCGCTTAAGAATGCTGAATTTCCGGTCAATAGAATTCAACCCAGCAAACAAACTATTATTCAACCTAAATTGGAGATCAGCCGGCCGGATGATGAATATGAAAAGGAAGCAGGATCCATTGCTGATAAAGTAATGCGGATGGCCGATTCGTCTTTTGCTGATGAAAAAAACATACAGGCTAAACCTATTGCTGATACAATTTCGCCTTTGGTGCAAACGAGCATGAACGGCGTTTCTGAAGGTGTGTTTTCAAGTTCAGATTTGGAAGCCCGGATAAATAATTCGAAAAATAGTGGCAGCCCGCTTCCCGAAACTTCGCGCACTTTTATGGAAAGCGGATTTGGCGCTGATTTCAGCCATGTAAAAATACATACGGATGCCAATGCCGCTCAAATGAATAAGGAGTTGAATGCACGAGCTTTCACGCATGGCAGTGATATTTATTTCAACAGTGGAAGATTTAATACAGAGAGTTCTTCAGGAAAGCACTTGCTGGCGCATGAGTTGACGCATGTGGTGCAGCAAAAACAACAGGTAATATCAAAAAAAATAATGCGCAGTCCCTTGCCAAAAGAGGATATTATCAAAAATGCTCAACGATACCTTAATAAAATTGGGTTTGATATAGGTTTAGATAATAAAGGAAATCCTTCAATTGATGGAAAAAGTGGTCAGGGAACTACAGCGGCAATAGTTGTATATCAATATTCAAAAGGGCTTGATATAACCGGTATTCCTGATGAGATAACGATGAGTTTTTTAGAAAAGGATGCTATGAATGGATTTAAGTTAGAAAATATAGCTTATATTCCGAAAAATATAGAAAAAGGAAAGGGAGGAGGAAGACTTACAGATTTGTCGTACTTAAAAAAAGAAGATACAATAAATGTTGCAGGACAGAAGATTCAAAAAGATGCTGCAACAGCTTGGGCATTTTTGTTAATGGATGCAAGATGGGAGGGATTTGGAGGTAATATATTTAAAATTGTTTCAGCCACTAGAACAAAAGAAGAACAAACATCGATTTGGAAAAAGAAAATTGCTAGTTTAAAAAGTGACTACCCAAATGAAACCCAGACTCAAATTGAAGCCAGAGCACGCAAATGGGTTGCAAATCCAGAGGGAGGATTTCCACATGGAACAGGGCGTGCTCTCGACATTCAATTAAGTGTGGGTGGGACAAGTTCAGATAAAAAAAGTATCGAAGAACAAAAAAGCACAGATGATTATAAATGGCTTCTTAAAAACGCCGAAAAATATGGATTTTATAATTATGAAGCAGAGCCGTGGCATTGGGAGTATAACCCCAAATGAAAAGTATTACTCTAAAATCATTACAAATACCAGAAATACCTGAAAATGTAAAGTTAAATTCTTGAATAAAAAAACTCATTGGAAGATACAATTAGAGAAGTTACAGGAGATGCCACAATTATGGCTTTATACAGACATGAATTTTATTTATTGTTAAATTTTGAAAATTATGTCGAAAACTAATTTGCAAATCGCAAAACCAGCTGCAGTTACGCAAAATGCGAGTAAGACGAACGCCGGAATTTCTTATTCTCCGAAAAACTCAGAACTTCCGGTTGATAAAATTCAACTCAAATCTGACGATAGTTTTGGATGGATGAGTGAAAATACATGCATTAAAAATAGAATCAGTTCAAACGATCCCCGGCCAGGAAAACAAACTATTATTCAGCCCCAATTGGAGATCAGCCGGCCTGATGATGAATATGAAAGAGAAGCCGGTTCCATTGCGGATAAAGTAATGCGGATGCCTGATTCGTCTGTTGAAGATGATAAAAACATACAAGCTAAACCTATTGCTGAAACCATTTCGCCTTTAATACAATCCAGCGGAAATGGCGCTTCTGAAAATTCATTATCAGGTTCAGATATTGAAAGCCGGATAAATAATCCGTCAAATAGTGGAAGCCCGCTTCCCGAAAACTCACGCACTTTCATGGAAAGCAGCTTTGGCACTGATTTCAGCCATGTAAAAATACATACGGATTCTAATGCCGAGCAAATGAATAAGGAGTTGAATGCACAGGCTTTCACTCATGGCAGTGATATTTATTTCAACAGCGGGAAATTCAATCCGGAAAGTTCTTCGGGCAAACATTTGCTGGCGCATGAGTTGACACATGTGGTGCAGCAACAGGGCCATCAATTTTCGGTGCAAAGGGAAACCTCCGCCGAAGAAAAAGAATTGATGGAAAAAGCCGAACTACTGGAAGCAGAGATTCTGGCAGACCCCGCCTATTCCCTGTTAAAAAGCCAATCGAAACGCCGTGTAAAAACCATCATTAAAAAGGCTAAAAAAAAGCCTTTGGGAGAAAAGACCGGCCAAAGGAATTATTATTTGATAAAACTGAAAACAGCCATCACCACACCGTTTAAAGGTCAGGATACCGGCAATGAAGAATATGGCTGTTCTCAGGAAGCGGACAAAGAAAATCGCGAAGAGGTGGAAAAATTTCTGATAAAAGAAATTGACTGGAATAACCTGGGCTTTGAAAACGTAGAAGAAGAAATAGTAGCGGGAGGCAAAAGGAAAGTGATGAGGGAAGGTCAGGATGGAAAGATTTTTTATGTTGACCGAAGTGATGCAAAAAATATTCGTGTACTGATAAAAGTGAAATTAAAAGGAAATCCAGACGATATTGCAAAAATCAAAGCCCTGGAAGATGCTATTGAAAGAGAAGCCTCCACCACGGGTTATACACTCGATATAGCGTTTGTGGATAAATCCGGTTTTGATGTATTTGAATTTTCAGTTAATTTTTGCGAATGGGCTAATTCCGGCAACTGGGCTTCCGGTCCGGTTTCTTTGTCGCATGAGGTTCACCATGCGCTGGGGTTGGACGACCGTTATGATTATATCGAAAGCCATGCCGGCAACCAAATGATGAATGTTCCGATGAGACTGGTGTGGTTTGAAGTACAAATGGATAAGGCGATGACCGCCAGGGATGACTATAGTAAAATGAGCTACAGCGGAAATCAAATGCTGTCGGAAGATGTATGCTCAGTAGCATTTGGATCAAAGGCCAACAGGGACAGATGTGTTGAAGCCCGAAAAGAACTGGACCCGTCGGGAATACCCTTGAATTGACAACGGTAGGTGGCTTCGGGAGCCTCAGCCACCTTCGGGAGCCTCAGCCACCTTCGATAACAGCCCGGTGACTGAGGTTCTCGAAGTCACCTGGCTTTTATTTGCTTTCTAATTCTTATCCCTGCCTGCATGAAGCAGTCAGGCAGGTTTGAAGTATTGATAACAGCTATATTTAGGAAGCAACTTTTGAAGCCATAGTTGTGATTTGCTTTCTAATTCTTATCCCTGCCTGCATGAAGCAGTCAGGCAGGTTTGAAGTATTGATAACAGCTTCGTCCGGTGATCCATAACCTGATCCGGTGTTGTGATTTGCTTTCTAATTCTTATCTTTGAAGTATTGATAACAGCACTGCTAACTGGGATGGATTAGGACAGGTTGTTGTGATTTGCTTTCTAATTCTTATCTTTGAAGTATTGATAACAGCCTTGTAGTTCCTAACGAAGGTCACGCACCGTTGTGATTTGCTTTCTAATTCTTATCTTTGAAGTATTGATAACAGCTTCTTCGATGGATTATACTACTTTGAAATCGTTGTGATTTGCTTTCTAATTCTTATCTTTGAAGTATTGATAACAGCTGAGGAACAGCAGGACAGTGATCCTGGTGCGTTGTGATTTGCTTTCTAATTCTTATCTTTGAAGTATTGATAACAGCTATATCGGAAATATCAACATGGATAATACCGTTGTGATTTGCTTTCTAATTCTTATCTTTGAAGTATTGATAACAGCCTGGGGTTTCTATTTAAGAATACCCTGTATGTTGTGATTTGCTTTCTAATTCTTATCTTTGAAGTATTGATAACAGCATCACCGCCGAACGCGACACCGCTGTTCAGGTTGTGATTTGCTTTCTAATTCTTATCTTTGAAGTATTGATAACAGCGTCCGTGGATGATGGTGTCTCGTTGCTGTAGTTGTGATTTGCTTTCTAATTCTTATCTTTGAAGTATTGATAACAGCGTTCATGTGTTAAAAATTCTTTTACCTTGTGTTGTGATTTGCTTTCTAATTCTTATCTTTGAAGTATTGATAACAGCCAGAATATAAGATCATGCTGCGCTACCAGCGTTGTGATTTGCTTTCTAATTCTTATCTTTGAAGTATTGATAACAGCTCCGAGTCGTTTTATTGCACGCTGTTCCATGTTGTGATTTGCTTTCTAATTCTTATCTTTGAAGTATTGATAACAGCGCATCCGGGCGAAACACGCACGGGTATGCGGTTGTGATTTGCTTTCTAATTCTTATCTTTGAAGTATTGATAACAGCCAGCACAAAAAAATCATACGTGCCCGGGCTGTTGTGATTTGCTTTCTAATTCTTATCTTTGAAGTATTGATAACAGCTACCACGGTGGATGTTACCCGCGTGATGAAGTTGTGATTTGCTTTCTAATTCTTATCTTTGAAGTATTGATAACAGCTG
>DAOQAF010000020.1:0-46891 GCA_035353775.1 Bacteroidales bacterium
GAGGTGGAAACTAAAATTTTATTTTTTTAAGTTTTCTGAAGATTTTTTCTTCGCGGTCAGCACAATCCATAATGATATCGGCGAGTTCGTTGTAGGAAAATTCAGGTTCAGCGCGGTTTTTGCAGTTTCGAGCTCCCAGGTATGAAAAATTACGCCAGCGGTCTCCTGCTTTGCCCATGTCGATGGCGAGTTCTTTAAGCTCGTCGCGTTGCAGCAGGTCGGCGGCTTCATTCAGGAAGGCTCCATAAATAAAGCGGTATCCGGCGCCTCCGGTACCTATTTCTTCCAGGTTGAGGATAGCTTGCATAAGGTACTGTGCCGCAACCTTGTTGCCTTTTTTTGCAGGCCATTGACGCAGTTGTTTCGAAAAATACCTGATACCTTTGATGCCCACCATCCAAAACGGCAGGTCGAGCATTTCATGGCAGGTTTTTTTTATTCCCCACACCGCAGGCATTTTAAAATCTATTGCTTCGGGAATTTTGGTCATATAATACATTTTGCCGTTGGGTGCAAAGGCACCTTTGGCATAACGCACGCGCATCAGATCGTCGTATGAAATTTTGTTTTCACCTTCCACCACGCTGTCGGCCACAAAATAAGTGTCGTTTTCTTTACCGTACACGACCATATTGTGCATATTGTAATGCATACGGTATTCAGGGGGGAAAAACGGAAGGTGAAAAACACCGACTTGTAAGCCGACAGGAATGCCTTTATCCAGAACCCGGTCAAGTTCATCCATAGCTTTCACCGGATCACGGTAGGTGTTACGCTCGTATTTTACACCAAGCGCGTTGCAGGTGCGGCTGAATACAAGGCCCGGCAGCGCCCTGAATGTAGTGGCCGGTGAAAAATTCATTTTAAGGAAAGGCAAATGCCCGAAATAATATCCGGCGCCGATACCAAATACCATCGGCTCATCAATTTTTACTTTATAATATCCGAACATGTTAACAGTGGCACCACTTTCGCAATGAGCAGAGAGCTGCATGTGGTCGAAATTTAGCTTCATATATGTTTACGTATTTATAGTTTTATGTGATCAATGTCTTTTAGTTCTTCCACACTGATTTCGAAAAAATCAGCGTACTTTTTCAAGGTTTTTTCATCAAGTTTTTTAAATTTATTTACTTTCAGATGTCTTTTTACTTTCCATTTCGAAAAGCCAACATACAATGACAGCGTTTTTACATCCGTGAGGCATTTTTCCATATAATAAGCTATCGGGCTGACTTCTCCTTTCACCACTTTTTCTTTGGCCGCGCGGATACGTTCTTTTACAATTTCCCAGCTATGATTCACTACAGGGGTGCGGCCGCCCCATTCTGAGGCCAATTTATGTGTATAATGCCCGTTTTCATCCATTATGTAATGGGTGATCATGAAATTATAATCAACATCCAGATTTTCGGCATCTACTATATGGCTTTTTTTAATCTCATCCTGTTCTTCTTGTGTCATAAGCTATTGTATATCAATTATTTAAAAAAATTAAATATCTTTTCTCAGGAATATTTTCATTTCAGCCCGGGCGATAACTTCTTCATTACAAAAGACTTTGCTGCTGATCAGGGTCGCGTCAAAAACTTCATAGTCAACCTGAATTTCTGTGCGAAGTTCCGTGTTTACTTCCGGTAGCGAAAAAATCTTCAGGTTGCTGACAGCTCCGATAAACCCGATAGGAATTTTTTCATTTTTCGACTGGCAAATATAACCGACACCAAGTGCCGCAGATTGTGCAATGTTTTCAATAATTCCCGGTTCCTGCAGGCAGTTGTTTTCGACAAAAATATTGTCGGCTTTAATATACAACCCGCTGACCGTTTTTTTGCCTTCAGCCGATATCAGCTTATCTACCATGACGATAGGGGGCCTTTGAGGGATAAGCTTCAGAACATCATCACCTTGTGCTATCATAATTTATTTGATTAAATACTCCCACAAAGGGCCTTTTTTATTACGAAGTTTACGCATTCTGTTTGGTATCTCGGAGGAATCTTCGTCAGGGAAAACCCAGCGCCTGCCTGTTGCCTTGGCGCGCTCTTTCAAGGTATCAAGTGTAACCTCTTTTGAAATATAATATTTGGGCTCCAAAAGCAAGTCGTTTTTGTCAATAATATTCTCATTTACAGCGATATCAAAAAGCTTCGTGCCCGGATAAATCCGCATACCAACAAAGGGGAAAAATACGGTGTTTTGAATCTTTTTGCTGTTTTCATAAGTCTCATTGATCGTTTGATCGGTTTCACCATAACCGGCCAATATGAGAAAATGTGCAAAAGGCACTTCCACTTTATTACAGAGTTCACATTGTTGAATGATATCGTCAACCGTGAAATGCTTCCCATAGCATTTGAGAGTACGATCGCTTATTGATTCCGTGCCAAATTCAATATGTGTCAGCCCGGAAGCTTTAAAAAGTTTTAAAGTTTCTTCCGTCATCCCTTTTGGATAGAAATAAGCTCCCCAGCGTATCTTTATGCCTGACCGGATAATCTTTTCAGCAAGTTCGATGTTGTAATCGGTTTTCATATTGAACACCGAATCGGTAAAGAAAATATAATCAATGCCTTTGTCACGGTATAGTTTGCTGATGTTTTCCACGATAAGGTCTGTATTCAGTGTCCTGACGATCCTTCCTTCAATGACAGGGTAGGTGCAATAAACACAGTCGAAAGGGCATCCGCGTTTTGTCTGGATATTGAGCATGCCGCTGTTGTGCCAGTAAAAATCAATCAGTGATTCATCAAAGCACAGTTGCAGGTCTGAGGTATGCAGTTTTTTGTTGTTAACGATGATCCTGCCGTTTTTCTCATAAACCAGCCCGCCGATATCGTCCACCGGTTTTCCTTCATCTAACTTGTTGATCAACTCAACAATAGCTTCTTCGCCTTCGCCCACGACGGCATAATCAGGTTTCAACAGGCTGAAAAGCGCTTCCGGGAAAATAGAAAATCCTGCACCTCCCATAAGAAGCTTATAATCTGAATGATAGTTCTGGCGAAGCAGTTCAATGATGGTTTTATAACCGTTGAGGAAATTGGTAGGATCGTAAGAGTTTGCCCCGTCGATATTGCGGATGGAAAAAGCGATGTATGTAGGAGCAAATGTTTTTAATGTATCAATAAATTCTTCTGGCTTCGACAGGTTGAAATCAAAAAGCATTACCGTGTAATCAGGCAGTTTTTGTTCGATAAAAGTGGAGAGGTAAGAGATGCCGATGGGATAAACGGGATAGGGCACCGCGAGCGTGTTGAGTGAAGCAATAAGTATGTTTTTTCCGGTTTTTTTCATTTGGGTTGTTTCCAGAAGTTATAATAATTGAACCATTGCAAAGGATATTTCATCACAATTTTTTCAAGTTCGGCAACATATTCGTTAACAACATTTTCCAATACTGTTTCCCGGGTCCTGAAATTATTAAAATTTTCAAGTTTGCGCGGGGATGATGCATAGAAATGATAATGCGTGCTGGTTTCTTTCATAGCAAAAACATAAACAACAGGTACGTCATATTTTCCAGCCATATAAAAAGGGCTTACAGGAAATTCGGCCTGCTGTCCTAAAAATTGACAGTTGATTGTTCGGTTGCCGGGCAGGTAGCGGTCGCCGTTCATTGCGATTATTTCTTTGTTAAGCAAGGCGTTACGTATCTGTTCGAGGTGCGAAAAGCTGTCTTTGATGATGATAAAGCTGACGTTTTTATTTTCAAGTACACCTGACAGGTATTTTTTTATATTTTCATGCTCAGCATCGTACATCAGAATATTAATGCGGGTTTCGAGCCGTTCGAGCAGTTGTCCCGCTATTTCCCAGTTGCCCACATGGGCGTTTACCAAAATACCGCCGGTTTTTGCTTCGGAAAGTTTTCGGAGTTGGTCTTCTCCGTCAAAATTATAGGTGAACTTGTTTGAAGCTCCCGAAAGAAGTGCGATTTTGTCGACAATTACTTTTCCTAACATACAGAAATTCCGGTAAGAACAAACAAACGAACGGGCCTTACCGTATTTGTGGATACTATTGAAGTAGTAAAAAATTGCTTTATATGCTTTTGATGCGGAAAACAGAAAATAAACGGCAACAATTTTTAATAAAAAATAGGCAAACGCAACACCCAGATGTTTGATGGTAAAAACGAAAATTTTATAACCGGAAACACCTCCCCGGGTTTTTCCTTCCCATTTGGCCATCTTTTTCTCTGTGTTTTTCAGGCCTTTGTGTTTACCCTTGCAATAACATAATCGTAAAAATCCTGCAGGGTTCTTACATTAGCCATTTCTTCACCTTTTACTTTAAACCCAAAGTTCTTTTCAATAATTACGATGATATCGACAAAATCCAGACTATCAATGCCCAGGTCGGTCTTCAGCAAGGCTTCGGGCTTTAATTGTTCAGCTTCAAGTTCGAACTCTTCAACTAAAAAAGTATTGATCTTATTGATGATTTCTTCTTTGTCCATAGGGATTTATTATTTTATACTAAATTTTTTTAACGATAATTGATGAATTGGTGCCTCCAAAACCAAAAGAGTTCGACAAAAATACATTAAAATCTTTATTTACGGTATTTGGGACGATATTTAGTTTTTTTGAATATTCGTCGGGTTCTTCAAAATTGATGTTGGGAGCAATGAAAGAATTTTGCATCATCAGTGTAGAATATACTATTTCGCTGGCGCCCGCCATCCAGCATTCATGGCCTGTCATAGATTTTGTTGAACTCACCAGGGGCCTGCTGTTCCCAAAAACTTCTGCTATGGCAATAGCTTCAGAAGTGTCACCATGGATCGTAGATGTAGCATGTGCATTGATATAATCAATATCCTCTGGTTTTAGGTTTGCGTCTTTCAGCGTCATGCGCATGGCACGGGTCAGGCCATCTGTATTTGACTGTGAAATATGTTCGCCGTTGGATGAAAATCCGTATCCGATGACTTCGCCAAGTATAGGTGCTCCCCGTTTTATGGCTGACTCGTAACTTTCCAATATTACGGTAGCAGCTCCGCCGCTGGGAACAAGGCCGTCACGGTTTTTATCGAAAGGTCGTGAAGCCTTTTGAGGGTCAGATTCGCGGATGGAAAAAGCGCTTAACGCATCAAAACTGCCCATCGAAAACGGGTTTACTTCCTGTGCTCCGCCACAGATGATCATATCCTGCATGCCGTGTTTAATAAATACATAGCCAAGGCCAATGGCATGGGAACCGCTTGCACAGGCCGCACTGACCGTGAAATTGATGCCGCGCAGCTTGAAGATCACCGAAAGGTTCATGCTGACGGTTGAATTCATCGCCTGAAAAATATAACCGGAGCCAAGAAGCATGGTGTCTTTTTTCTCCCGAACAATATCCGTCGATTCAATAACTGCTGCCGAAGAACTGTCGTTACCAAACAAAATACCGGCTTCATGATTTTGAAGATAATCATTGTCAATTCCGGCATTTTTCAATGCCTCCAGCGTTGAAAGATAGGCGTATTCACCCTGTTCGGCAAGCCCGATACGCAACCTTCTGTCGAGGATGCCTTTCAGGTTTGGTTTTTCAACAATGCCCGTAAGCGCTGAACGAAATCCGAGCTCTTTGCGTTCCTGCATGAAACCGATACCCGATCGTCCCTGATATAATGAATCTTTTACTTCTTCAAGGTTTTTTCCAAGGCATGAATAAATTCCCAAACCTGTGATAACGACTCTGTTCATTTAGTTTTTGTGTGTTTTTTTATTTTATTTTGTTTTTAGCATTGGTCGAAGAGTGAAGGGCTACAGATATTACCTATTGACTAATGACCAATGACTCCGCCGCGGCGGATGACTATTGACTAAGTATATATGCCTCCATTCACTGAAATAACCTCGCCTGTAACGTACGAAGCTTTATCGGAAGCCAGAAAACCTACTACTTCAGCTACTTCTTCGGCTGTTCCGAAGCGCCCGACAGGTATCATTTGTTTCAGCATATTTTCGTCGAGGTCTTTGGTCATGTCGGTTTTAATATATCCCGGTGCCACGGCGTTAACGGTGATATTTTTCTTTCCGACTTCCTGGGCAAGAGCTTTGGTCATACCGATAACACCTGCCTTTGCAGCGGAATAATTTACCTGTCCCGGCAAACCTTTAATGCCTGACAGGGAAACCACGTTTACCACGCGTCCGTATTTATTGATAAGCATATCTTTGATAAGCCGGCGTGTGATGAAGAACATCCCATTCATGTTGGTGTTCATAACATCGAACCATTCTTCATTTTTCATCCACATCATCAGTGCATCCTGCCTGATACCGGCGTTGTTGACCAAAACTTCGATGTATTGACCGGGGTTTTCCTGATACCATTGTTCCAGGGCTTTTTCGATGCTTTCCTGTTGCGAAACATCAAAAGGCATCAATGCTCCGCTGCCGCCTTTCCGGGTGATCAGTGCTAAAGTTTCCGCGGCTGCTTCTTCCCCCGATAAATAATTTATCAGGACGTGATAACCCATATCGGCCATTTTCAGACTGATTGCCCTGCCAATACCTCTGGATCCTCCGGTTACTAATGCTATTTTCATATTTCACTCTTTTACCTTACATTATTTAAGTTTTTTATCCCGAATTTTTTTGGAAAAAACCAGAATAATAATCTTTTAAATATTGAATATTAATTAGTTGTGTTTAATAAAATAATGCTTAAAAAAACAGGGTGCAAAGATAATATAAGTTTTTTATTTATTGAGAATTTTTTGGACAGAAGATTGGCACCGCAGATTCAACTATCCTTTTCATAAAATATCACAAAAGGTTTTTTTTTGAGGCTTCTTAAAGTCTGTTAAATATAGGACATAAATCAATATGGCATGAAAAACGAAAAGTAATAAAACAAAAACTATAGTTTCTGATACATTTATTTCCGCAGTATTACTATGCCTAACAAGGTTTTTACTTTGTGTCCTGACAACCGGGTTTAAATAGATTTTTGTATAATTATTCCAGGGCTCGGTATCATATATTTCGGCCCTTATATAGGTATCGCATGGCTTAATCGTGTATGTGATTTTGTTTTTATTTGTTTCGTTGGCTACCATTTTACCCTCATCGCTTTTTAAAATGATAGAATCAGATTCTTTTTCAAGCAAAAGCTCATAGGTGTTGTTGGTTATATTTACGCTTATGATCCTGTTCATCTCCTGTCCGAGCCAGCCCCTGCTTGCATAACAGGCGCCTCTTTTTAAACTTTTCAATACCTGATCTTCACATAAACTACCGGTGTTTATCATTGTCCAGCATATCCCGTTATTCCCGTCACCGATATCGTGCGAATCATCGTTGCCCATGATCCACACAGCATGGCCGTTTGATAAGGCTCTATCCCAGTCTGCTACCGAAGTGGCCACCTGACTCAGCCCTTCTATAAAGTCATAATTAACCAGGTATTTTAGATCAGGTTGGCTATAACTGTATTTAAATGCAGGATGTGCGAGCGCAACAATCGTATTATCGTTTTTTAATTTATTAATTATGAATTGTTTATGGCTTTTGCTCTGAAAAATCGGGAAATCGAAAAATGAAGATTTTTCGGGGTTGATTACTAATTGATGTGTCCAGTTGATGTTGACCCCATGTTCATAAGCACTGAAAAGTTGTTCTGCTTCATGGCCATTACTTGCCTGGCTGTAATTGGAAATGGAAATCAGCTTATAACCCAGCGACTTATACCTTTCGATTACTTCGTTTTTTGTGTTTTTGCCCTTTGTAATTCCACCAAAGGCTTTACTATGTGCATGAAAATTTGCCTTTATCCATTCACCTTTGATATCTGAATAAGGGTTATAAAAGCTATTGCCTGTAAACGGCTTGGGTTCGGAAAAATCATAGACCCTGGTAAGGTAATAAGGCAGGGTAGCTATTATTAGCAAAATTAAGAGAATATTTATCCCGAACTTTATGAACTTATTTTTCCGTAAATAATTAATTATCATTTTTTTGTTGCTTGAAAACTTCAGGTGGTTTTAGTTGGGTTCATTTGTGATCGTGAAATTTTTTTTTGCATTTTTAAGCCGGTAAATAAATACATTATAAACTGGTTTTGAGTTTCTTGTAACTTCAATGACCTCTCTGGGTTCCGTTATTTCGAACTTGTCTGATAAATGGTCATCGGGAGCTCCGAAATGCCTGCTGGTTGTAATATAATATGCATCAGTGTTTTTATCAATCCCGCCCCTTAATTTATTTATGGTGACGTATTGATGCGCTTTTTCTTTGCTTCCCCAGACATATAATTTTCTTTTTAGGGGATGAGCAACATAAAATTCGATGCTTCCTGCGGGGAACCAGTTGTGTGTAATAAAAACAAAGTTGCTGTCAATTTTTTTGCTCAACAGGTCTGAGTTTACGAGGGATGTCGTTTTTTGTTTTACCTGTTGCCAGCCATACATATCAAGGCTTATGTCGTTTTTGCCGAGTTTTTCTTCATCTGTGGCCTTATCCGGGTTAATAATCCCGAAATTAACCTGAAGAAGCCCGAAAACGATAATTATCAGGAAAAAGATATTGCTGAAAAGCCCGGGCCTTACCGCTTTTTCAATGCGTTCCGAATATTTTTGTCTTAGAACAACGGCAGAAAAAATTATCAATCCGATATACCCCGGACCACTCCAATGGGGCAGAGTCCTGTTGAAAAATGAGATACCTAAAGTGGCAACAATGACAGGCAAACTGATAAAAAGTAAAAATGTAACAGTGGGCTCGCTGAAGCTTTTTTTATGCTTAAAAAGGTAAAAGAAACAGGATATGATGATAAAAATGTTTACAGGGTTGTGATAGAATATTTGTCCGAATAGTTCCGTGGCGAAATAATCAAATTTAAATGAAAGGTTCTCGAGTCCAATTCTGTTGCTATGAAAAGAAAAGCTGGTAAAAGCATGGTTGTAATTCCATAAGATAACAGGTAAAAATAACAAAACAGATATCAGGGCTGAAATGTAAATGTGGGGTTTTTTCAGGATTTGTAATTTCCTTTCTTTAACGGCAAAACACAGCATGCCGAACCATAAGAACAAAGCTGAATATTTTGAAAGAAAGGCCAACCCGGCAGCGACACCGAAGAAAAAAATGTAATGCAATGCCGGCTTTCCGGAATGCAGGAATTTTACAATAAAAAGAATTGATAATAACCAGAAGAAAATTAAGGGATTATCAGGCAAAATAAACGAGCCTGAAATGACCGAGCCATAGAAGGACGCCGAATATAATAAGGCTGCGTAAAACCCGGTCAGCCTGTCTTTTATTGTTTTTGCCACCTGATAAACCAACAGCAGGTTTGCCGTGCCGATTATTACAGTTAATGCTCTTAATTCCAGTGCTGTACTACTGCCAAAAACAAATGCGGAGGCCTTGGCCAGTAAGCCAACCATCAGCGGATGGTCAAAATAGCTCCATTCCCAATATAGTCCGTATGCGAAATAATAAGCTTCGTCGATACCTAAATCCGTAAAAAAAGCGATAAGAAACCTTATGATCATATTTAAGATCAATAAGATATAAAATAGTTTTATTGCCTTTTTGTCCATATTTATCTTATATCTTTTTTTCTAAGGTCACTTTATCATTTTTTCAAAAAATAAGCCTGTACTGAGGCACGAGCATAGTTCCCATCTGATAAGCGTTATAGGCCTTACCTGTATTTTTATCAAAAGCAATGTAACAAATATTTTTCTGGTTAAATATGTTAGATATCTCAAGAGAACATTCCAACGAAATTTTACGGCCTTTCATTGTGTAGGCTATTTTAAAATCGGTGCGGGAATATAGCGGTAATTGTTCGGTGAAAGCATTATTTTCATAGTAAACGGTTTCCTGCTCAATGTAAGATTGTTGTTCGTTGATAGGAGTATAATACCGTCCGGAGCCCAATGTTGTTTTTAAGCTGACCGTCAATGATTTACTGTTCATTAATGGTTTGCTTTTCTTTGATTTGAAGCGGAATTCTTTGCCCCCCAGAAGATTGACGTTATACCCGCCGTTGAAAGCCGTATTACGTAAAACCTTGTCGCTGCCCCTGTATTTTGATATCGCGTAAGATGCGGTCCCCAGGTAGTAAAATCCTTTCGACAGAAAGCGTTCAGCCGTCAGTTCTATTCCGTAATTATATCCGGTGCCTGTGTTATGCAGGTTATCCGGGGCTGTTACATCAAAGCTGGCGCCTTCGTTCAGCAGGGAATAACTGCTGCTGCGTGTGGCCTCCACAGGAATATTGTATAAATACTGATAATAGACTTCTGTTTTCAATCGTGTATTTTCGGTAACATTCCAGTCGTAAGCGAGGACACCATGAAGGCTGCGTGAAAATCCAAGCCTGTCGTTGCTTAGTCTGTATGCGTTGTCGCTGAGTTGTTCCTGGCTGAAAAATATGGTGGCGGGTATCATCTGGCTGTGCATTCCAAAACCTAAACTCAGGCTGTGCAGGGGGGCAACATCCCATTTAAGCCCCAGGCGCGGTTCAACGGAAAAATCTTTGCTGTATGAATATAATTGTCCGTGAACTCCGAAGTTCATCGTGAAGTTCTCGCTAATCCTGAACTGCCAGTCTGCATATGCCTGAAATAAAGCGGAATAACCCTGGTAATCGTTGTGACGGACATATAAGGCTATGTCCGGATCGAAAATGCTGTCTCTTATGTCGTTGTGTAAGAGCGATGCTTTGATGCCGGTTTTTATGTTATGCCTGGAATTGAATTTATGAATGAAAAAGATATTCCCCAGCAATTTGCATTCCCTGTCAGCGCTGACCTCGTAAGGGAATGTTTCTCTTGTTGCAGGCGTTACGGAATCATGATAAAACGTGAAATCATGGTATGTAGCAGCAATGGTAAACTTGAAATAGCTGGATTTACTGATCAGGAAATGATCTGAAACACCTATCACCGCCTGGTTTGATCGGTTGGTCATGTTCCAGCCTCTTGTGCCGTACATGTCGATCCTGTTTTTTGTGGTGTCTCTTTCGCTGTCGGCGAATTTTATGTAGCTCATGCCTCCATAGCCAAATACAGTGAGGTTCCCGATCTTCGTTTTTGGTAGTACGACCTTGAAAAACAGGTCCTGGTACCGGGGAACGCCGTTGCCAGTGCCCATCTGTACGCCCATTTTAGCCCACAGGTCAAGCATAGAGACGCGGTAATCAACAAAGTACGAGCTTCCTTTGCTTCGTTTAACGGGGCCTTCGGCGCCTGCACCGATGCCGTCAAAACCGATATGATAAGAAAACCGGTGACGTTCGCTGTTCCCGTTGACCGATCTCAGGTCGAACACCCCTGAAAGAGCGTTACCGTATTCGGCAGGGAAAGCGCCTGTGATAAAATCTGAATTCTGCAGGAGGTAGTTCCTGAATATTCCCACAGGGCCTCCGGAGGTTCCAAAAGCTGCGAAGTGGTTGGGGTTGGGGATATCCACGTCGTCGAGCCTCCACAGCAGGCCGGCAGGAGAGTTGCCCCTGATGATGATGTCGTTGCGGGCATCCCCGCTGCCTTTCACTCCGGCATAGTTAGAAGCCATGCGCGACACGTCGTTGCGGGTGCCGGCAAAAAGGCCGGTCTCCTCGGTGGTGTATCTGCGTATGCTTACCGTAGCCATTTTATTTATCGGGGTCGTCCGGTCGCCCTGGGCAGTAATGACGACTTCTTTGCCCTGAAAAGCTTTTTCCTCAAGCTCCACATCAAGTACCAGATCTTTGGAACCGGAGATCTCAATATCCCGAAAGATAACATCAGAGTATCCCAAATAACTGATTCTGATGCTTATTCCTCCTGCCGGGATGTTGTGAATGCAGAAGTTTCCGGAAGTATCACTTACGGTTCCTGTCAGCGGATTGCTCTCCAGAATGATGATATTGGCTCCGGGAAGCGGATATTTTGTTATTTTATCGGTAACAGTACCGCGCAGGGATGGTGTGTGGTTCTGGCAATAAACCAAAGTTGAAAAACTGAGCTGCACCAGCAATATGAAGTAATTTCTTACGTGTTTCATCCCTGAATGAAGATATGCAAAAATACAATTTTTAGTGATTAATGATGGACTAAATATAATCAGCAGTTCGCCGCGGTGGATTGGAGGTTAGAGATTGGCACTTGGGACAAGCTCATTGCCCGGGTAGGAGAATGGAGATTGGGAGATTGGGAGATTCGGAAATTAGGAGATTAGTAGATTAGGCCATTAGTCATTGGGAGATTGGGCCTTGGATTTTGGAATTTGGTCCGCCGCGACGGATTGGGCCTTTGGACTTGGGCCTTTGGACTTGGGACTTTCCTCTTAAATAACGTCGGTTCCTTTTTTTATCAGCCAGAGCTTTCCGGTATTTTCATAGAACGTCTCAAGCGGCAGCGTGGTTTTTAGTACGCTATTAAAGAAATTGTATTTCGACAGATCATGGTCGATGATGTCGTGTGAAATTTCTTTATAAAACACCGTTCCCGGCATCGGGGTCAGGATGGTGTATCCGGCGTATACCACGGGATACGAGGCTGCATAATCGGAAAGTGCCTTAAAATCATCTTCAGTGTAATCGTTGGGAATAACATAATTTCCCCGTAGCATGATGCCATTACGGTCAAAAATATTGATGGCTTCTTTGATCAGCGATGCAGAAGATGATTTATGATATTTTTTTAATTCTTCGTCGCGGAAAGATTCGAAGCCGCAAATGACTACTTTCAAACCTGCTTTTGCCAGTTTTTCTATCAGCCATGGATATTTCACGGTAGTATCGAAGCGTATATCCATTACATATTCCTTGTCAATACCTTCTTCGATGATACGGTCAAAAAGTTTGCTGATAAAATCCACATCCACGATGGTGTTAGCATCGGCAAACCGCACGATCCTGTATTCAGGAATTTGTTTCAGTTCTTCGATGATACTTTCCATCCGGCGTTGATAAAAATGCTTGTCGAACTGAGGCCAAATCGAGCAAAAAGAACATTCGTAAGGGCATCCCAGCGAGGTAAATATATAAGTTGCAGGCACTGGCCGGCCTCCCACGATATAGGTATTGATCCAGCGTTTCAGCAGGCTGCGGTCTGGCATGATAAAGTCTTCGTTGGCGGCATTCCACTTAGGACGCGGAGGTTTTGTGGGTTGCAGCATATTGTCTTTGCTGATATACAAGCCGCCGATATGCCCGAAACCTTTATTCTGCGAATGCGCAATCACGACTTCCCTGAAAATATCAGCCGACTGGCCGGGGCAGACAAGGTCAACCTCGGGTAAAGCAAAATCGTTTAATGAAAGTACCGTGTGTAAGCCGCCGGCAACAGTAAGTATTTGCGGATTGAATTTCTTGGCTTCACGAAAAATTTCAACCCCGTAAGGAAATTCCGAAGCAATAAACGTTACGCCGACGATATCGGGTTTCAGCGCTTCAAGATAAGACCTGATAAGTTGGGCAAGGGGAGGAGAATCGGGCAAAAGATCGTATTCGCCTTTAAGGTCAATAAGGCTTACATCGAAATCTTTGACCGCGGCGGCAATGGTTAACAGCCCGAGTGGCGGACCTACCAGCTTTTTATGAATGAAGTGTTTTGCTTCTGCCGGAGCATATTCCAGAATTTTATTTTCCGGCGAACGGGGCGGGTTGACTAAAAGAATTTTCATAATAAAAGTAGGCAAAGGTAAGTTTTTTTAGAAAATGCAGACAATGGAAGCGCTTGATGGTTTAATCAGAAATTTTTGAGTGAACTGAACTTCTTATTTTTATCTGAAACAACTTTTGTTAAATTAGAAAGTTAATATACTGCAAACGTTTTTTTTACACAATTTTCTATAATTTTACCCGCTCTAATCAATCAATGGCAAAAATACTCATAGCATCGGTTCCTTTATCAGGCCACGTAAATCCTGCAGTTCCTCTTGCAAAAAGGCTTATTGCAGCGGGACATGAGGTATGCTGGTACAGCGGAAAAAACTACCGCCAGCAAATTGAAGCAACCGGAGCGAAGTTTTATCCGTTTAAAGAAGCCCATGATTTTCATGACAGTACGATAAAATCTGAGTTTCCCAAACTGCCGGAAAAAAGCCTGCTGAGGCATTCTTCGTTTTATATCAAGCATGTTTTTTACGATAATATGCTTGGGCAGTACCTCGATTTGCGGGAGATACTAAGGGAGTTTCAGGCGGAGTTACTTTTAACTGATGAGTGGTTCACAGGGGCCATTCCTTATGCGGAAAGTAAAAAGCTGCCCTGGGTGGTTTACTGTAATTCCCCATTGTTTTACTATGATGATGAGGTGCCTTTCCCCGGTGCGGGCATTTATCCGAGAACCGATCAATACGGAATTCACCGTAACAGGATCGTCAACTGGATGACGACAAGAATATTTTTTGGCGGCGTGCAGCGCTATATAGACCGGTTGCGCAAGGAGATCGGGCTGCGTCCCATGAAACGTTTTTTTCTGATAAACAATATTTTTATCAGCCGGCTCTTTGTCAAATTTAATACACAGGCTTTTGAGTTCAGTTGGAAAAAACTTCCTTGCCAGGTTCGTTTTGTCGGTCCGGTAATCCCTGAATATACAAATCACAGGGTTTATGATTGGCTGAATAAACTCGATGCTGCAAAACCGGTTATTTTTATTACACAGGGATCGGTCAATATTGATAATTATGATAAACTGATCATCCCTGCCCTGGAAGCCGTGAAAGACCTTGATGTGCAGATTCTGGTGGCTACCGGCAAAGAGTTCTTGGAAGACCTCAGATCACAGTTTCAGCAGGAAAATATTTTTATCGAGGAGTTTATGCCCTATGCATTGATCATGCCCAAGGTTAACCTTATGATCACCAACGGAGGTTTTGGCGGAGTGATCACTGCACTGAATTACGGTGTTCCGCTGGTGGTTGCCAGCAACTCGGAGGACAAACCTGAAATTGCAGCAAGAATTAATTATTTTAAGGTAGGTATTAACCTGGCAACCGGGTATCCTAAACCCAAAAAGATACGAAAAGCTGTCAAAGAAATTTTTTCAAATCCTGTTTATAAAGAAAACGCGGAGAGGATAAGCCGGGATTTTCAGCAACACCACGCCCCGGATGAAACAGTCATACTTATTGAGGAAATTATTGCTGCAAAGCATAGAAATACAATTGGTTAGACATAAGATGGCTGATCAGTATTTTTAAATCTTCTCTTATTTATTCTTTTATAATGAGTATTTATTTGTCAAGCCAGAATTGACGATGGAAGAAGATGTACAATCTCACCTGAAAAATCATTGTTGCGCCATCATAATAACCTATAAATGCAGAATGTTTTTTTTCTTCACTGTCAGGACTTCAAATAGTTTTTGTTTCTTTCATCATTAAACCTAAAAAACAGTAAATTTGCACTCTTTTTTTAAACCGATGTCTGCTGTTATCCGAATTTCAAACCTGAAAAAAACCTACAAAGGCAACCCTGAAGAAATATTGAAAGGTGTTGACATGGAAATTGCCAAGGGCGAATTTTTCGGATTACTCGGGCCGAATGCAGCCGGAAAAACCACTCTGATCTCCATCATATGCGGTTTGTTAAAATTTGATGAAGGCGCTGTTTTTGTGAACGATATAGATATTGAAAGGCATTACCGGCAAATAAATCCATTTATTGGGTTGATCCCTCAGGAAATAGCATTATATCCGACACTTACGGTAAAAGAAAACCTGTCTTTTTTTGGCGAAATGCATGGATTGTCGGGCAAAAATCTAAAAAACAAGATCGACGAATATATAAGTGTTTTGAAACTTGAACATCATGCCGGGAAACGTATCGCTAACTGCTCAGGTGGGATAAAGCGGCGCGCCAACTTAGTAACTGGGCTGATACATGACCCTGAGATCATTTTTCTTGACGAACCGACCCTGGGTGTGGATGCACAATCGATGAACCTGATTTATGAATATCTTCAGAAGCTTAACGGAACAGGCAAGACAATTATTTACACCACGCATTATATGAAAGAAGCCGAAAATCTTTGCAACAGGGTGACGATCATTGATGACGGAAAAATAATTGCAAATGGAACACCTTCTGATCTTATAAATAACAATCCGGGTTGCAGTGACCTGGGACAGGTTTTTATCAAACTAACAGGCAGAGAATTAAGAGATTAGCATATGAGGCAACTTTGGGCAATCGTAAAAAAGGAATTTATTCAGGTTATCCGTGATATCCCCGGCCTGATCATCCTTTTTCTGATGCCTATGGTACTGATACTTGCCGTTACAGGGACACAGGAAAATGCTTTTAAAGAACTTTATGATAATAAGTCGGATATACTTTTTATTGATAATGACCATGAATACCTGAGCAAAACCATTGAAGACGGCCTGCACAAATCCGGATATTTTCATGTTGTTAAAGAGTTTAAAGGCAAAGTACTGGATATCCAAACAGCTCAGAATGAAATTGCGGCAGGAAATTATCAGGTTGGTATTGTCATCAACAAGGGAGCAACAGAATTTGCCAAAGAAAAAGCCAGAAAACGGATTCGAAAAAGTTTTATCAGCGACAGCATTGCTGATACTGGAGAAACTATAAATGAAGAAGTAAAAACTGTCAGCATATTTTATGATCCCGCCACCCGCGATTCCTATAAAAATGCCGTGACCAGCTCGCTCCAACGCCTGATACTGTCGGTAGAAATAAAAATCATTTTGAATTCATTCTTTGAAACTTTGCCAACGGAGCTAAATTCACAATTACAGCAACCGATTAAGAATTACCTTCTGCAGCAGCTCGAAGTGATGGAAGGTGTTTTTACTGAAGAACTCAAAACCAGAATGGGAGAGTACCTGCCTGAAGATTTTCATATTGATGCCAAACCGCGTGAAGTTCAATTTGATATGACCGATGATATCCGGAAGGGAATAAAATTTAACGATGACCTTGAAAATGATAACCTTATTGATATTGATGAAAATTATGCGCAGGGCCAGAATGCTGTGATTAAACCTACTCTTGTTCAGAATAATGTTCCGGCCTTTGCATTGTTTGCCATGTTTTTTATCGTCATTCCGCTTGCAGGCAGTATGCTTACAGAGCGTAACGAGGGCACTTACAACCGCATACGAACACTGCCTGTAAAGTATTTAACCATTCTTTGGGGGAAAATAGTTGTTTATGCCTCCATTTGCCTTCTTCAACTGGTATTGATGATTATCACGGGCATGTACCTGCTACCGTTGATTTATGGTATGCCTCCGCTTGTGATCAGCGGTAATTATTTTGCATTGATATGTGCAGCCTTTTCTTCTGCATTTGCAGCTATCGGGTTCGGGCTTCTGGTCGGTACTTTTGCATCCACACAGAGCCAGACCGGTATCTTTGGATCTTTTATGGTGCTGATACTTGCCATTTTAGGGGGAATATTTCTCCCGGTTTACATGATGCCTGAGCCTTTGCAGGTGGCTAGCTTCATTTCGCCTATCCGGTGGGGTATCGACAGTTTTCTCGATATTTTTGTCCGTGAAGCCGGATTCAAAGTCATTGGGGTAAACCTGTTAAGGTTAAATGTGTTTTTTGTACTGGCACTTGTTACAGCGCTGCTCACTTTTGTCAGAAGAAAATAATTTTCTTTATTTTTGAAAAAAAATTCGCATGAAAGAAAATGAAGTAATAAAAGATTTCAAGGTTCAGAAATATATACTGTATGCCGAGAAAAACGATGGCTCATACGGGGCCATTGAAGGCGGTTCTTACATGATTGAAAATGAACTGGACGATTTCTGGTTCAAAAAAAGCCACCTCGAAAAAACACTCAGGGAACAATTGCTGAAAGGAGAGATATCTCCGATATATTACTACATGGTACTTGAGGAAATGACCGTTGCCGAGTTGGCCGACAGGGCAGGAATCTGCAAAGCAAAAGTAAAGTGTCACCTGAAACCGGCAATGTTTAAAAAAGCACGTGTCGGCGACCTGCATAAATATGCCAAAGCTTTCAATGTGCCCATGGCTAATTTTTTCCAGATCATCGAAACGTCAACGGGGCTGAACCCCAATTATCATTTTTATTTTGAAGAGGAATCAAAGAAAGATGCACACCGGGTTGTTCAGCATCCGGCGCAAAACCCTTTGATGGTGGTAACAAAAATTGAGGAGAAAGCTAAATGAATATAACCATCCCTTTTGAACACCGCATGTCGGCGCATTGCGAAACAGGCACGCTGAGTTCCCAACTGGCCTATCACGGAATGAATATTTCTGAATCCATGGTCTTTGGTATCGGCAGCGGAATATTTTTCGGGTATTTCAATAATTCGAGATTTGCTTTTCCGACATTTATTGTCAGAAATCAACCCGGGAAGATAAGAGAGAATATAGGCGCCCGGCTTGGAATAAAATTCCATGCCGAATCATTCAAAACGCCTGAAAAAGCCCAGGCAGGGCTTGACAAAATTCTTGAAAAGGGTATCCCTGTGGCAACTCAGGTTGATTTCTTTTTTATGGAATACCTGCCGCAGTATTTAAGAGTGCATATTAATGTGCATTTTATCAATGTCGTTGGGAAAAATAATGGAAATTACCTGATCAGCGATTGCTACCATCCCAGGATCGTAGAACTTGATGAGCAATCTTTGATAAAAGGCCGGTTTGCAGGCGGCAGCATGGCGCCCAACGGTTTTTTATTTTACCCTGAACATATTCCTACAGAGTTCGATTACCAGAAAGCCGTTCAAAAAGGAATAAAAAAGGCCTGTTTTTACATGCTGAAAATCCCTATCCCGTTTTTGGGAATAAAAGGGATGCGTAAGTTCGGAAAACATATCGTTGAATGGCCGAAGCTTGCTATCGACTCCGAAGACCTGTCGCATCAGCTTTCAAAGATCAACGTGCTGCTCGAAGACCAGGGCACCGGCGGTGCAGGTTTTCGTTTTATGTATGCCACCTTTCTGAAACAGGCTACGGAGATTCTGAACAAACCCGCCCTGAATGACCTGTCGAAACAAATGATGGAAATAGGCGACTACTGGCGTGAAGTATCGCTGAATGCCGCACGCCTTGGCCGCAACCGCGATTTTGAAAAAGAACATCTTCTTGGCCTTGGTAAGCTCATTGATAAGCAAGCCGACAGGGAAGAGGCTTTCTTTAAAACGCTGGCAAAATCGATTTAGTAAGTCGTAGATAAGTCTTAGCACGACTTTGCTATAGTGGATAATAATATGTTTTTAGTCGTACTACGACTATACTATAAGTCGTAGCACGACTTTGCTAACCTTTGGTAGAGGATAATAATAAGGGCATCTCTAAAAACCCAACGCGATATAAACAATTGATTGTTAATAACTTGTATTTGCAATTACATCAAAAAGTTTTATCTTTATAGCAAAAAAGAAAACATGAAAAACATCAACCCACTTGGACTATTTGATGATCATTTTTTGCAGGAAACGCTCACAAAACTTGGCGATCCGCTTGAGAGATTAAACCAATATATTAACTGGAATATTTTTAGACCCACCTTAGACAAGGCTTTTCAAGACGAATCAAAGGATACATCAAAGGGTGGCCGGCCTGCTTTTGATAAATTGATGCTGTTCAAATCCCTATTGATTCAAAGCCTTTACAATCTTTCCGATGACCAATTAGAATACCAGATCATAGACAGGGCAAGTTTCAAACGTTTTCTTGGCTTGAAAAAAAGCGACAAAGTTCCTGATAGTAAAACCTTCTGGTTTTTCCGTGAGCAACTCATTGAAAAAGATGTAATCATGGGTTTGTTTAAAACGTTTAACGAAACACTGGATGCAGCCGGAGTATTTGCCAATGAAGGAAAAATGATAGATGCCAGCTTTGTAGAAGCGCCAAGGCAACGCAATACTCGTGAAGAAAACAAGCATATAAAAGAAACCGGAACAGCCCCGAAGGAATGGTACATCAATCCCAACAAGAAACGGCAAAAAGATATTGATGCCCGCTGGACGAAAAAAAACAACACTACTTTTTATGGATATAAAAATCATGTGAAGTCAGATGCAAAAACAAAACTTATCGAGGTGTTTGAGGTTACAGATGCTTCTGTACATGATTCTCAACCAGTTGAAAATCTACTGACTGAAAAAGACGAAGACCAGCCTCTTTATGCTGATAGCGCTTATACAGGTGAAGATCAGGAAAAAGTTTACAAAAAGAAAAAAATCGTCAATAAAATAAATGAAAAAGGATACCGTAATAAACCCTTGACAGATGAACAAAAAGCTAATAATAAAGAAAAATCAAAAACACGTGCAAGGGTTGAACACATTTTTGGTTTCGTTGAAAACAGCATGAATGGTTCGTTTGTTCGCACAATAGGTATGGTCAGGGCAAAAGCAAAAATAGGAATGATGAATTTAACTTACAATATTTGCCGGTGTGTTCAATTGAAAATTGAGGTTAATATGGGATAGGTATGTCCAAACGCGAAATGATGCAATACGTAAAGCATTGATATTTAGATATATATAAAATTATGACGAGATAAAATTTAGTTTTTATAAAACTACACTATGTATTTGCAACAAACTTTAGTATCAAAAAATATGTTTTTAGAGGTGCCCTTAAGTTTTTAGTCGTACTACGACTATACTAAAAAACAATTTTGATAAGTCGTAGCACGACTTTGCTAATCTTTGGTAGAGGATAATAACAGGTTTTTAGTCATACTACGACGTTACAAAAAAAGAGGTTTCACTAAGGCGAAACCTCTTTTGCTGAGTGGGGGCGCGACTTTACCGATTAGTATTCAAAAATTTATCTTTTTATTTCGTAACCTCATAAAAAGATTTTGAACAGCTATCGGCATATACCAATGTATTTGTTCCAAACGTGAATGCTGCAAGACAGGTTCGATTATTTCTTTTGGAACAAACATTGGTAAAAAAGCCGCACTCCGACTGTTAAACGCTGGAAAAATCGATATAAAAAAAGAGATCCCCGTATCCGGAAATCTCTTTTGACAAATTAAAACCGGGTTTTAATAGTTTTCTTCTTTTATCTGCATAAAAGCTTTTCCATGCAAGCATGCCGGACATGTTTCAAGCGCTTTGGCCGATTCGTAAATAAATCCGCAATTCAGGCATTTCCAGAACACTTTTCCGTCTTTTACAAAAACCTTATCTTCCGATAAGTTTTGTAATAATTTCAGGTAACGTTTTTCGTGTTCGGCTTCCACTTTGGCGATCATTTTAAATGCGGTGGCAACTTCCATAAATCCTTCTTCTTCAGCTATTTTTGCAAAATGCGGATACAGGTCGGTCCATTCTTCGTTTTCGCCTTCTGCGGCAGCTTTCAGGTTTTCCATTACAGTACCGATTTTTCCGGCCGGAAAAGAAGCCGTGATCTCAACCACGCCGCCTTCCAGAAATTTGAAGAATCTCTTGGCGTGTTCTTTTTCCTGCAAAGCTGTTTCAGCAAAAATGTTGGCTATTTGTTCGTAGCCTTCTTTGCGGGCCGCACTTGCAAAAAAGTCGTAGCGGTTGCGTGCCTGCGATTCGCCGGCAAATGATTTCAACAGGTTCTGTTCTGTTTGTGTTCCTTTTAATGATTTTGACATGGTGTATATTTTTTGGTTGTTAAACTTCTATAAAATCGCTTTTGGTGGTGCCGCAAAGCGGGCAAACCCAATCGTCGGGGAGGTCTGAAAATTTTATTGCTTCCAGGGCCTCGTCATAAATATGTCCGCAAACACAGCATTGATATTTTTTTGAATTGTCAATGTTGACTTTTTTTTCAAATTTTGATTTATCAATATAAGTAGGTGCATTTTTGGGTGCAAAGCCTTTGTATACTTGTCTGTAGTATTGATACGTTATTGGCTCTTTAGTGCCATCTATCATTTCAGCCTGCACCAGGTCGCCGATAAACATCAGGTGAGTTCCTATATCAATCGTCTGAATGATCTTAAATTCAAAAAATGCGATGCTGTCATTAAGCACGATGGGAACCCCTGTTTTACTGTATTTTACCGACATTCCCTCTAACTTGTCGATGTCTCTGCCGCATTTATAACCGAAGCGGCTGAATATTTCTGATGATGTATCTGTATGTAAGACACTCACGGCAAAACTACCGCTGTTTTTCATGAACTCTGCCGTATAGTTATTTTTATTACAACAGGTGGCAAAGCGGGGAGGATCGGAAGTTACCTGAAAAAATGTGTTCGAAATGTATCCGTTGCCTTTGTTCATATCACCCGAACTTACAATATACAAGCCATAGGAAATTGAATAGAAAGACTCGAAATTTATCATTTATTCAGATTTTCGTCAAAAATACATAAATTTTTAATATTAAAAACCGCCATTTTTTGACAAAAAATGAATAATTTTGTGCCTTAAACGTTAAGAAATAAAATTATAATATGGAAGTTACTGACGATCTGAAACTACAAATAAAACAAATGATAGTGGATACATTGAAACTCAAAGATGTAAATCCGCCCGACATACTTAACGATCAGCCTCTTTTCTCCGGAGAAAATATTATTACCCTGGATTCTATTGATGGAATCGAACTGATCATGGCCATACAGCGCCAGTTTGGCGTCAGGCTTGACGATCAGAATCTTGCCCGTAATATATTAAACACTGTCGACAGCATGGCGGCATTCATTGCCGATGGAAAAGTTCAGGCGTAGTTTTCTGTTTCTTTTGCAAAAGAGGTGCTTACACATTTCAATTTAATTTCCGATCATGAATTTTAATAAAATCCCTGCTATCGAAAGCAAACCGCTGCCTGATATCCTTAAGTTTCAGGAAAAACAGTTGCGGTCGGAGCTGAAATATTTGCAGGATTATTCGAGATACTACCGCCGCCTGTTCAAAGAGCAGCATATTGATATCAGGAAAATAAAAACCCTTGCTGATCTCCAGCATATACCGGTAACTACCAAAGACGACCTTCAGCGTTATAACAGTGATTTTATCTGTGTTCCAAAGAGCCGGATCGTTGATTATATGACTACCTCAGGGACGCTGGGCTACCCGATCACCCTTCCTGCCACTGATAGTGACCTTGACAGGATAGCCTACGACGAGGCTCTTAATTTTGCCTGTGCGGGTGCTACGCGCAATGATGTTTTTCAGTTGATGACCACGCTTGACAGGCGTTTTATGGCGGGGCTTGCTTATTTCATGGGTTTACGGAAACTGGGCGCAGGCATTGTGCGCGTAGGCTCCGGAATGCCGGAACTTCACTGGGAAACCATTCACAGGTTTAAACCGACTTACATCGTTACAGTTCCCTCATTCATACTTAAACTTGTTGATTTTGCTGAAGCCAACGGGATCGATTATTTGAATTCTTCAGTAAAGAGAGCGGTATGTATCGGAGAACCCTTGCGCAATCCTGATTTTTCGCTCAATACATTAGGCGCTCGTATCAATAAAAAGTGGCCGCTACAGCTGTTTTCGACTTATGCGTCCACAGAAATGGGTGCCGGATTTACCGAGTGCGGTTACGGTGTTGGCGGACATATACACCCGGAATTGATCATTATTGAATTTCTTGATGAAAATAACAACCCTGCCGGGGAAGATGAGCCGGGCGAGATCACCATCACCACCATAGGTGTGGAAGGCATGCCCCTGCTTCGCTATAAAACCGGCGACGTGTGTTACCATCATTCCGAACCGTGTGCCTGCGGCAGAAATACAGTTCGTTTAGGCCCCGTCATAGGAAGAAAACAACATATGATCAAATATAAAGGAACCACTTTATACCCGGCCTCGTTGTATAACATCCTTGATGGCTTTGAGAACATCGAGAACTATGTGGTGGAAGTTTCCACCAACGAGATAGATACCGACCGTATCTGCATTTATATTGGCTGCAGGAGCCAGGAGAGCGGGTTTGAAAAAAAACTGAAAGAACGTTTCAGGGCGAAGCTGCGGGTGGTTCCCGAGATCATTTTTCAGCCCGTTGAAGTAGTCACCCATATGTCTTTTCCTCCTATGAGCCGCAAGCCGATAAAAATCATCGACAAGCGTTGATAGAAGATATTTTGAAATGGTGCCATATTTCAATAAAACTCTTAACTTTACAGTTATAAATCACGGATACTAATGGATTCTTTGACCAGCCAGCCTGTTGAAAAACGCGGAAAGTTCATCGAGATAGAAAAGGTGATAGCACATAAAAATCCGCGCCTGCTCAAGCTCCTCCCGGGTTTTGTTATCAGGTACATAAAACGTATCCTTCACCAGGACGAGATCAACGATTTTATTGGCCGCAATGGTCATTTGTATGGCCTTGATTTTGTGGAACGTATAGTGATCGAATATATCAAACAACTCAATGTAAACGGGATAGAAAACATAACTTCGGACAAGCGCATACTTATCGCTTCAAACCACCCTTTGGGCGGCCTCGATGGGGTGGCGCTGATGCATGTGGCAGGAAAAATACGACCGGATATACTTTTTCCGGTCAACGACATCCTGATGAATCTTGAGAATATCAGGTGTCTTTTTATTCCTATAAACAAGCATGGGAGCAACTCACAGAACCTGAAAATTATCAACGATACCTTTGCCTCTGATGCCAGCGTCCTGTATTTTCCGGCCGGATTGTGTTCACGTAAGCAAAAACACGGTATAATCGAAGATCTGGAATGGAAAAAAACATTTATTTCATATGCACGCAAGTATCAGAGGGATGTTATCCCGGCATTTATTGACGGCCGCAATTCGAATTTTTTCTATAACTTGGCACGCTTTAGAAAAATGTTGGACGTCAGACAAAACATTGAAATGTTTTACCTTGTTGATGAGGTGTACAAGCAGAAAAACAAAACCATCAATATCACTTTTGGTAAGCCCATCCCTTTTGAAACTTTTGATAAAAGGCATACTGATCAGCAATGGGCTCAAAAAATCAAAGAGCATGTTTATCAATTAGCATCCAATCCTCAAGCTGCATTAATAATTTAAACTATGGAAAATATTATTCCTCCTGTGTCGAAGGCTATTCTTGAAAAAGAACTTTCTGATAAATATTTTTTCCGCAAGACCAATTACGGCAACAACAGCATTTATATTGTCAATGCTCATAATGCGCCCAATGTAATGCGTGAGATCGGCCGCCTTCGTGAAATCACATTCCGCAGTGCCGGAGGCGGTACCGGTAAATCTGTTGATATCGACGAATATGATACATGCGAAACTCCTTACGAACAAATGATCGTATGGAATCCCTCTGTGATGGAAATTATCGGCGGGTACCGGTATATCGAATGTTCCAGAGCAATGCATAATGCTGAAGGGCTGCCATTTATAGCCACCACTGAACTTTTTAGTTTTTCTGAACGTTTTCTGAACGAATTTTTGCCCTATACCATCGAACTGGGGCGTTCATTTGTCCAGCCCGATTATCAGCCTACAGTAAACAGCCGTAAGGGGATGTTTTCGCTTGAAAACATTTGGGATGGCCTTGGCGCTTTGGTTATTGAAATGCCACAAATCAAATATTTTTTCGGGAAAGTAACGATGTACCCTCATTTTAATCAGAGAGCGCGCGACATTATCATGTATTTTCTTTTTAAATATTTTCCGGATAAAGATAATTTGGTTAAACCGATCACACCTCTTGAGATAAAAACAGATCTGAAGGAATTGGAATTGTTGTTCAACGGGGGAAATTACGGCGCTGATTATAAGTTACTTATTCAAACGTTGCGTGAACTTAATGAGAATATCCCCCCCCTGGTAAAAGCATATATGAGTCTTACAGCTACCATGCGAAACTTTGGCACAGCGATCAATCCCGGCTTTGGAAACGTTCAGGAAACCGGGATACTGGTTACTATTGAAGATTTTTATGAAAGAAAAAAGGAACGTCACCTGCCTTCTTATCGAAAAGAATAAACAATGCTGATAAAGTCCGCTCAATATATTTCAAGTTGTGTTGAACTGAAAAAATGCCCTAAACCTGTATTTCCCGAATACGCGTTTATCGGCAGGTCCAACGTAGGAAAATCATCCCTGATCAATATGCTTACAGGTACCAAAGGCCTTGCAAAGGTCTCGGCAAGCCCCGGTAAGACCAGGGTAATAAATCATTTTTTAATTAATGGAGACTGGTATCTTGTTGACCTGCCCGGCTATGGTTTTGCCCGGATCTCAAAAGACCTGAAAAAGGAATGGAATACTATGATCTCCAATTACCTGATCCGGCGGAAAAGCCTGCTCTGTACCTTTGTTTTGGTTGATATCCGTGTTCCTGTACAAAAAAATGATTTAGATTTTATTAATAACATGGGTGAATCTCAACTGCCTTTTATTATTTTGATGACAAAATATGACAAGGTTTCCAAACAGGAGGGTATAAAGACTGTGAACGGTTGGAAAAAAGCGCTTTCCGAAAGTTGGGAAGAGTGCCCTCAGATCATGGTTACTTCTGCTGAAACAGGCCATGGCCGTGACGAGGTGCTTGATTTTATCGATAAGAACAATAGGATATTTACAGTTCCTGCTGCTAAATAGCCGTCTTTCAGGGTTTTGTATTAGTTTGGTTCCTGATTTTGTCCGGGTATTGTCTCGGGCGGTTTGTTTTCTCCGGATTTGTTCTTGCCTTTTTTCGGAGTCATCATGAACCCTTTCACAACTTTTCCCTGGGGCTGTTTTACCTGTTTTGTTTCTTCCGGCGCTTGCCCTTTAATGAATTTTTTTGTTTCTGCAACAGAACCATCGGAATTATAATAAGTCCAATCACCTTCACGCAGGCCGTATTTGTATTCGCCTTTTGCTCTCAGGGTGCCTTTTGAGCTGTAAATTGCCCAGACTCCTTCGCGTTTGCCATAAACATACTCTCCTTCACTTTTTTTCTCTCCGTTAACCGGGTAATAGGTGGTCCATTTGCCTGATTTGCGTCCATTAGTGTAAACTCCTTCGGATGTCAGGGTGCCTTTGGTGTCGTATCGCTTGTATTCACCGTCGCGTCTGCCGTTGAAATAATTGGATTCTTCGATGATACTTCCCGTTGCTGTGGATCGTCGTGTGCAGATCCCGTGTTTAACATCATTCTGAAATGAAATTTCCATGAACAGAATTTTGTCGCGGGTATAGTATTTCCATAAGCCTTGCTTACGGCCCAATTCGTCAATGGTATTCCTGTGCTTTTCAGAAAGAGGCTGGTATTGGGGTTTTATTTGTATCTCGTTCTGAGCAAAAAGGATTAACGGGAAAAACAGCAATAAAAATATAAAATATAGCGTAAATTTATTTTTCACCTATCATCAGTTTATTTCAAAGATATATAAAAAACGCAAAAAACCTAAATTTTGTTTTTTTATACGGTAATTGTAAGAAAAAGTTATTTTTCAGAATAAATTGAGAAAATCGAAAAAAACAAGGATATGGTTTCTTGCAGGAAATGGCGAGCCGGGTAGTATCAGCTATTTTTTTAAAGGATATTTTTCATCTAAGTAAACCCAGAACAAAGGCTTGTAACCCTTAATTTCATTGCTGTCACCATAAGATGTTACCGCAGGGGCTATTCCGACTACTTTTTTCTCCATTTTAAAATTCTTCTCATCAAAATACCATTCTTCCAGAAAAGTAATACGGTGGATCTCTTTACGGTCAAGCTTGAAATTGATAACGGTGTCCACTTCATCGAACGGCGGAACCGTTCGGGTATACATGACCGTATCAAACCTGCTGAAAATGGCTTCTACCTGTGCTTTGCTTAGCAGCGCATTGCTGATGTAATCGTACGCTTTAACTTTCCCTGACAGGGCGGCATCGAGTATGATATTTACAAAGTTTTCACGTTTGGGCCCTTCCATGTTTTCGCACCACCAGTCGGTATCTTCCTCATAAGGACATTTGATAAATACGGGATACTGTATGCGCTCGGTAAGCACCAGTTTGTTTTCGTTGTCCTTTTTATTATTGCATGAGGTTAATGAAAATAACAAACCACAAATCAGGATGAATAAAACAGCATGTTTCATAATAAATTTTTTGCAAATTTAAAATTTTAAATCGTAATTATCAATTCTGAACCCAGACCTACTGACATCGTTCAGGAGGTTATTAATTAGTTTCTGTCCATAAAGTCAGCGTTTGAACCAGAACGTCCGAATTCGAGGCCTGCCCGACTGTCCGCCAGCTGGCAGACAGCCGGGGATGAAGTCGGACATTATGGACAAACTCTAATTATCGTTTCCTTCAAATAATTTGTCAATAATGCCTTTGTATTTTGCGTTGATGTAATTGCGTTTTATTTTCAACGTGGGTGTGAGTTCTCCGGACCAGACCGACCATTCAGAGTCCATGATTTCCCAACGTTTTATTTGTTCCGTTTCACCAAAAAACGAATTGTAATATTCTATTTCTTTTTTGAATTTCTTTTTAACATCCGGATGATATATCATTTCAGGGTTGGTAGTGTATACGATACCTTTGTTTTCGCACCACGATTTCAGGTCGATGAAGTCCGGAACGATCAGTGCGGCGGCATATTTCTGGTTTTCGCCAAGTACGATCATCGTATCAATCATTGGAGACTCTGTGAATTTGGCTTCTATCTGGCCGGGGTTGACATATTTTCCAAACGATGTTTTAAAAATTTCCTTTTTGCGTCCTGTAATCCGTATGTGCCCTTTTGGTTCTACAACGCCAACATCTCCGGTATGAAACCATCCTTCCTGGTCAATGACTTCTTTTGTATGTGCTTCATCTTTATAATACCCTTTCATTACTCCCGGGCCTTTGCATAATATCTCTCCGTCTTCAGCAATTTTTACCTCAACACCTCTCAGCGGCCTGCCAACAGTGCCAAATTTCACCCCGTCCTTGTCGGCATAACTGCTTACACAAATAACAGGGGAAGTTTCGGTCAGCCCGTAACCTTCCAGAACATATATGCGGGCAGCCCAAAAAATTTTGGCAAGCCTTGGTTGCAAAGCTGCGGCACCCGAAACTACCAGCTTGACATTACCTCCAAAAACTTCCCTCCATTTACTGAAAATAAGGATATTGGCAATTTTTAGCTGGAGATTGTACCACCAGCCATTGTCTTTTTCAAGGTCGAATTTTGAGGCCAGGTCAACAGCCCAGAAGAAAAGTTTCTTTTTAAAATGCGGTTGTTTACGTCCCACCTTAATAATTCGGTCATAAATTTTTTCGAGCAGGCGCGGCACACAGGAAATGATTGCCGGTTTGACTTCTTTCATGTTGTCTGCTATCGTCCCAAGATTTTCAGCGTAATAGATCGATACCCCCATGTACTGGTAGAGATAATTCAGCATGCGTTCATAAACATGGCAAAGCGGCAGAAAACTCAGGGCATTGTCATTAGGCCCTATGGGGGGGATGTACGAAACAGCTGTAAAATTGCTGATAATATTTGCATGGGTCAGCATCACACCTTTTGGTGTGCCGGTTGTTCCAGAGGTATAAATCAGGGATACGGTATCATCTGTTTTTATAGAAGCTTTAATAGCTTTAAGTTTTTCTTTTTCAGGATGTTCATAGCCTATTTTGATCAGTTCATTCAGATGTTTAAACCCATGGAGGTTTTTAAAAGTATAGACATCTTTAAGTGACGGGACATCGGGAAGAATATTAGCCATTTTGCGAAACAGGTCTTCACCGGCCACAAAAGCATATTTTATTTCAGCATGATTGAAAATATAATTGTAATCAGCTTCACTGATATTCGGATAGATGGGAACATGTATCGCCCCGATTTGTTGTATGCCCATATCAAGGAAGTTCCATTCGGGCCTGTTGTGAGTAATGGTGGCAATGGTATCTCCTTTTTGTACACCGAGATACATGAATGCGTAACTGATATAGTTGGATATTTCGATGTATTGTTGTGTGCTGTATTTTATCCATTCACCTTCTTCTTTTCCGGCCAAAGCATCGCTTTTCGGGAACTTTTCAGCATACCTGTCAAGCAGATCAAAAATGCGTGTTATTTCCATGATTATAAAATTAATTAATAAAAAAGAATGCAAAATTATAAAAAAACTTAAACAAGTGTTTAAGTTTTTTCCCACTTCAGGGGATAGGTGGATTTACTTACGGTCAAAATGGACTGTATTTGCCTGTGCTGTAGGGGTAATAATCATATCGTTGATGTTGACATGTGGCGGGAGTGTAGCTGCGAAAAAGATGATATTTGCGATATCGCTTCCTCTCAGAGGCTGGTAGCCATCATAAACTTTTTTTGCAGATTCCCGGTCACCTTTGAACCTGACGAGTGAAAATTCCGTTTCTGCGGCTCCCGGTGCGATCTGGGTGACCTTTATGTTATATGCCAGCAAATCGATCCGCATGGATCTTGTAAGGGAATCAACAGCAGCTTTCGTGGCACAATAGACATTTCCGTTCCGATAAGCTTCTTTTCCTGCAATAGAACCGATATTGATGATATGCCCCTTGTTGCGTGCGATCATCAGCGGAATAATACATTTTGAAACATAAAGCAAGCCCTTCAGGTTGGTATCTATCATGGCATCCCAGTCGTCGGTGTTGCCGTCCTGTATAGGTTCCAATCCGGCGGCTAGCCCGGCATTGTTAATTAAAATGTCGATCTGTTTCCATTTTTCCGGTAGGTTTCCGAGGGCTTTTGCGGTTTCTTGCTTGTTGCGCACATCAAAATTTAGTGCAAGGACTTCGATCTTGTATTTTCGGGGATAATTATCCGCCATTTTCTTTAACCTGTCGTTTCGACGCCCGGTGACGATCAGGTGGTATCCGTTTTGTGCAAAAATTTCGGCACAGGCTAATCCGATTCCGCTGGTGGCCCCGGTGATCAAAACTGTTTTATTTGAACTCTCCATAGGTTGAAAATCGTTTATCATCTTATTAATTGTTTTTCGTTATTTATTGCATATCAGTCAATAAATCTTTTCAGAAAAGGATACTTCCGGGTGATCTTTTCGCTGTTTAATATCATAAACAGAAACACCATCAGAAATGGCATGGCCGGTACCTTGTAACGCACCATGGCCCCGAAAACCGGCGTAGTAAGGCCCGTGAGTATATACAAGGCTGTAAAAAACAATAAACAGAAAAACAAAACTGACCTGTCCTGTATTTTTTTTGAGGCAAAGACTAAACAAACAATGAACAGAAACAAAATGAATATGTTTTCGAGTGCTGCAAACAAAATAATCACTGAGTCGGCTTCAAAAATGTATGGTCTTACTAAGGTGTTATAAAAAGATACCGGGGCGTGGATAATGAAATCTGAAAGTGTCGGTTTTAACAATTCGGTTGTGATAAGGCTTCCCGAGTTCATTGCCTGTGCCAGCCCTACAAAATCGTTCTGTTTCATGGCAATGATATTCAGCATGTTGAACTCCGGAAAGAGGTAATGAATGTTCAGCCCGGCCAAAATAAAGATGGTAAGTATCAGGCCGTATTTCAGATAAAAATAGTTGTCGGAAGTGAGCCTGCACCAGACGTAGCCGAAGGTAAGCGGTATAAGGATGATGAAGATGTAGTATTTGATATACATAAGCAGCACAAGAGCGATCAGCAGCATGATCATGTTCAGGAAATAATGTTTTTTATTCAGCAGTTCACTAACCGAATAAATCATGAAACCTATGCCGAAAAGCAATATGGATTCTTTGAGCACGCCCGAACCCCAGAAAACAACAGAAGGAATAAGAAATACCGAAAAGAACAACAGCCGTTTTTTGTGTTGGAAATACGGGGCGAAAAACCTGTACAATGCCACCAGCCCTGTGAGCGATAGGAAACACATAAAAACCGTATGTACATTGAAATACCCGAACGAGAACACACGCATCACCGCATTGATGCGGATGATGGTATGGCTGTCGTTGTATATGTTGCTTTCGTAAACACGGTACCAGTTATTCATTTGGTGGTAATACTGGTCAAAATAGGGAGAATCGTTACCAATGCTGAAGATCATCTGAAAAAAATCCTGAGGCCTTTTCCACAGTGCATCAACCATTACTTTGCTGTCGTCGAAATATTTGAAAATATCGGCAGTGGCCCTGTCGGTGTAATAGTAGGTGTAAATTAAATACATAAATACCCCGGCAAGTATCTTCAAAATAAATACAACAACAACAGCCTTGACAGGGAAACCTTCGATGCGGAAGAATTTTATCTTGTATATCAGAAATATAAAGACAAAGGCGTATAATATGGTCAGGAGTATTTCCAGAAAAATTTCAATTTATTTGATTTTGTATGGGTGCAAAGATAAAATATTATATGATGAATCAAATTTATCCGTTGGAAATTGTTCAATTTGAGAATTTTAAGCCGGGCTTCACTCTGTTTTACTGGCTGTGACCATGTATGCCGGCAAATGAATCTCAAAGAAAAAATCATAAACCAATTTGGTGAAAAAGCTGTTCAAAAGATATGAATAGTTGGATAAATAGTAAAAAAGAAATTATAAAATATGGATAATCAGTCACATGTATAATACATGATATGTTATATTTATATTTAGTTAACAAAATATAAGCGTTTTTTCTTGGAAAAAACATGTATTTTTATTATATTTGTAAATTGTGCAATGGATTGAAATATTGAATTGTAAGTTTAATCTAAAACTAATTATCATGAAACTAAAAACATTAATTTACTTATTTTCATTATTAGTTTTTACTCTTTTTCAAACCGGAAACGCTTATACACAAAAAAGACCAAAAGAAAATTTGGTAAGATGGGGTATAAACGATTGTATAAATTGTTCGCTTACGACTGAAAACACTAGTGCCGCTGCCCAATGTTCGGACATTTTGAGTATTTGGAATAACGGATGGTCTGATACGTGCCATTTCAATCTTTTACAATCAGCTCCCCGGATAGATTTGAAAAATGATATTCCGCCGGGAATGGGGGCTTGTTGCAGAGTTCCATTAGAATGGGATAGTGAACCATTAGCTCCTTTAGATTGGGACCTTAAGGATTATAATGCATTTCATGGCCCGGGAGACAGGGCTGACAATATCAACAAACCCAACATCGCCGGGCCTGCCGGGCTGATGGTGAACAGTTATTCCGGCGGGTTGTTTTACCAGCGTCAGGACCTGTACATTCCCGGCAAGGGATTATCACTTGACCTGACTTTTTCATACAACAGTACCACAACGGCGCTGGATTTTGGTTACGGCCCGGGATGGACCATGTCGTACAACATGATATGCAGGCCCGAAGGGGCAAATATGGTCATTCGCAGGGGAGACGGGCGGAAAGATACTTATATGTTTAGTATGGGCGTTTGGATCCCGCCAAAAGGTACTTTTGACACCCTGGTGGAATACCAGCCCGGGAAATACCGTTTAACAACAAAATACGGGATCAGTTATTACTTTGATGATTTCTCACATCACCGGCTAACCAGCATTACAGATCCTAATAATAATGAACTGTTTATTTCATACACCGACTCATTGCCTACCATGATTACAGATGCATCCGGAAGAAACGTGTTTCTTGGTTATATCAGCGGCCATCTTGCTGAAATATTTGACCCGAACACCATGCCCCTCAGGCACATAAATTTTGTTTATGATGCGGATTGGAACCCAGTGGCCGTCGTCGGGCCGGAGGGCGACAGCATTCACTATGAGTATGACTGGGCGCGCAGCATGACAAAGCTCAAGGACCAGCTTGGATATGAGTTTTTTATCAGTTATATCAATTGCAGCCAGGTCGAAAACATCATGTCGCCCATGAGCCATATGCATTTTTCTTACGACCCGATGCTTTTTACAACAACCCTTATGGAAATGGTCGATACTTCCATGCAATCAACAACGTTTCGTTTTGATCCCGATGGGAATCTGCGCGAGAAAGCCGGCGGATGCTGCGGATACCATCAGTTCTATGATTATGATGTACACAATAATTTGCAACAGTTGACCGATGCCAACGGAAATGTTTACCATTTCTCTTTTGGTGCAAAAAGTACGCTGGTTCAACTGGTCTATCCTACAGGAGCCACCTTGTCGTGGTCATACGGGCCGCTCAACAGGGTGCTCAGTTATACCGATGCCAACGGTAATGTTTACTCCGCCATTTATGATGTATCCGGAAATATTCTGGCTTTAATAAAACCAATGGGAATTATCGAACAATTTGCCTATGATGCAGCAGGAAACGTAATTGCATACACTGATGGAAAGGGAAATGTAACACAATACATCCGCAAAGGTAATGGGTATGTAACACAGATAATATATGCCGACGGTACCACTAATTCATTCACATGGGATAATGCCGGCAACAAACTTAGTTATACGGATGCTAACAGTAACACGACAAATTATATCTACGATCTTGCCGGCCGCATGATCCAGCGTACCGATGCGCTTGGCTTTCCAACATTCTTTGTCTACAATGGCCGGGGAGAACTTATTTCCGAAACCAACGCCCTGGGGCAATCAACAACATGGACTTATGACGCATTGGGCAATATAACTGTCAAAACGACTCCTGCAGGCACTTCATACTGGGCTTATAACGCTGTGGGAAATATCCGTACTTATACCGACAACAACGGGAATATCTGGAACTATTTTTACAATGCCCAGAACCTGCTTTCTTCAGTTAAAAATCCTTTGAACAAATCCCGGAACTTCACTTACGATGCTAATGGTAACAGGCTGACCAAAACAGATTTCAGCGGAAACCTGACCACATTCTCCTACAATACATTGAACAGGCTGATACAGGTTACCGATGCGCTTTCCAACAGCACTACCCTTGCTTATGACAATAACGGCAACCTGACCTCTATAACAGAACCCAACAGTCATACCAACACCTTTGTTTATGACGGGCTGGATCGTTTGATGCAGGTGCAGCGGCCCATAGGAATAATTAATTATGCCTATGATGCCAATGACAACCTTACCTCGGTTACCGATGCCCTGGGACATAACACCTCATTTACTTACAACAACAGGGACAGAATGACAACCATGACCGATGCCCAGGGCAATAGTGCGACGAAAGTTTATGATAATGAAGGAAATATAATTTCCTATACCGACCGCAACGGGCTTACCACCAGCCAAACCTTTGATGCACTGAACAGGAATACATCTGTCGCCAACCCTGCCGGTGAAACTTCAACTTATGCTTATGATGCTGTTGGGAATCTGGTCACAAGCAGCCTGCCTAATGGTAATATTTATAACTATAACTACGATGCTGCCAAACGCTTAATTTCTGTTTTTGATAATATAGGTATTGTTGTATCCTATGCTTATGATGCCAATTCCAACAGATTGTCTGTTACAGATGGGGGAGGCCATATGATCTCATATACTTATGATGCCCTGAACCGGCTGACGCAGACCCTGGATCCGATGGGGCAGGCCACCGTATACGGTTATAACTTTAATTCAAGCATTACGAGCGTAATTGACCGTAATCTGGGATTGACTACTCATGTTTATGATAACCTGGAAAGGGAAATTTCCATTACTTATCCTGCCGGAAATACAATTACCGGGACTTATGATGCCGTTGGCAACCTGAGTTCCGCCACAGACGCCAATGGAAACACCACTCAATATTCCTATGATGCAAACGACAACCTGATTATTGAAACTTTTGCCGATGGAACAACCAAATCATATACCTATGATCCCGAAGATAAGATCATTTCGAGGACGGATAATAATGCGGCTGTGACAGTATATACCTGGGATGTACTGCACCGGCTGACCGGCAGGAATTACCCGGGTGCCAATGATGATCATTACAGTTACGATAACGAAGGCAGGATGCTTACCGCCAATAACAGCAAGGCAAATATAACATGGGCCTGGGATAACGCAGGCCGCTTGCTGAGCGAGAATATGAATGGAAAAACAACTGCGTATACTTATAACACCCCGGGCAATAAACGCTACCTTACGTATCCCGGGGGAAGAGCCATAGAAGAAAACTATGATTTAAGACAGCGTCTTTTACTGGTCAAAGAAAGTTCAACAAGCCTGGCCTCATACGCATACGATGTCGGAAACCGTATCGTATCGCGCACATACAACAACGGTGCGGCTGCAGTATTTTCATATAACAACAACGACTGGGTAACCAGCCTGACACATAATTCAGGCGGCGCCCTTCCGCCCAACATCGCAGGACTCTATTATACCATTGATAATGAAGGCAACATTCTCACGGCCCAAAAGTCGCACCATCCGGCCAACTCCGAAAAATACACCTACGATCCCGACAACCGGTTTATTAATTATAAAGAGGGAACACTTTCGGGCGGGAGCATACCTTCGCCACTTACTCAGACAACTTTTAATTATGATGGCGCACAGAACAGGACCACGGTGGTGAAGGATGGAATTACCACCTCTTACACGGCAAATTCAGTGAACGCGTACACCAGCATTGCTTCAGGCACACTGGTTAATCCGACCTACGATGCAAACGGCAACACCCTTAACGACGGCAATCACACGTATAATTACGATTTTGAAAACCGCCTGCTCACCGTAGATGGCGGTGCTACGGCCACTTATACCTACGACGCATTGGGCAGAAGAATACAAAAACTTACTCCCGGAGGAACGATCAACTATTATTTCGACAAAAAAAAGGTAATTGAAGAGCGTAATGCCGCTGATGTGGTGCAGGCCACTTATGTTTACGGAACACAACTGGATGATATCCTTCATATGAGGCGAAGCGGTACCGACTATTTCTATCATCAGAACTCATTGGGTTCCGTTGTTGCCGTAACCGACAACACCGGAACCGTTGTGGAACGTTATGAATATGATGGCTACGGTACGCCATCTATATTTGATGCAGCTTATGTTCCGCGAGCCGCCACGGCTATTGGCAATACATATATGTTTACCGGCAGGGAATACGACACGGAAACAGGGTACTATTATTATAGAGCGCGAACATATAATCCTTTATGGGGAAGATTTTTACAGCGGGATCCGGTAGGCATATGGCTTGATGAGGTTAATGCGGGTAATGGATACGGATATGTGGGTAATAATCCCATCATCCGTCTTGACCCCAATGGTGAATTGTTCTGGGTAATTGCAGGGGTCGTGGTAGCCGGAGCAGCCCTTATAGTCGCAGTAGTAGATATTGTGTACGAACCGGCGCCCAGTTGTGTGGAAAATCAGATTAATCCGCTACGGGAATATAAAGTAGATTGTTATGTAACAAAGAATGTAACAGAGAGTTCTACCAGTTACAAACAGCAAGAGAACGCCGAGGGTGAAATGGTCAGTGTACAGGTGGTGACAACAAAAACATCAAAGAAAAAAGTAAAAGGGAAACAAACAATTTGGGAGCGCCAGAAATGCGTGAAAGGCAAGTGGGTTGATGATACGAAAAAAGGTAAGTGTGTAACACCATGAGTTTAAAAAAATGTGCCATGAAAAAAACAAAATTTGTTCATCTTAAATCTCTGAATGTTAGTATTCAAAGATTTGCAGAAGTATTCTGCACGCTGATTTTTGTTGCTGTGTTGAGTTTTGACACTCCTTGCCAGAATTCAGGATGCTGCAATTCTGCAGCCGGATATCAGGTGGCCGGATATGCCCAGATAAGCCCCGACACCTATGCGGTGCCGGCACAGATCACACCTAACCCCGGAGGAACACAAACGGTATTGATCAATACGCCCGTGGCGACCACTATATATTCGGTAACAGGAGCCTCCGCTGCCATGGTTACCGGTTTGCCTGCCGGCGTTGTGTATACCTGGGCTTCTGGTGCCATTACCATAAGCGGTATCCCGGTAGAATCCGGTACATTTGATTACGAGGTGATCGCTGACGGATCATGCGGAACGACAACATCCTTAGGAACAATCGTTGTACTTTCAGGTACTGAGTATGTCATTTCCGGGAAAACCCGTTATTTAAAAAAGGCCATCGCCGGAAATCCTGCTCCGAACAATCCAGCCTATAATTCTGTTATTTATAATATAGATCCTGTTATTGTGATACTGAAAACATATCCTGCAGGGATAGAAATGGTAAGGGATACAAGCAATTCATCAGGTATCTTTGAATTCACCAATGTCACGAACGGAACTTATATGCTATCTTATGATAAATACGCAGAAGACACCATGCAATACGTTAATCATGTAAATTCTGTTGACCTGGCATTGCTAAAATACTACATAGGCCATAATTGCCTGACTGATCCATCGAGATGTTTTTCAGAAAAACATATAAAAGCAGCGAATGTAGATAATAATCTGTCAATTAATACTATTGATGTTGCGAGAATCAGTGCAAAGATCGGGTCGCCATACGATCCCGCCAGAAACTTCCCAAAAGGAAACTGGGTCACACTTGATACATCCGTGACGGTGTCCGGTGCCGACTTAAACATTACCCTCCAAACAGCCGCTTATGGCGATTACGACGCTTCGAGTTATAGGTACAAAGATTCTGCAAACAACTGGAGTATGACAAAAGTTTTACCCGATGATAATATCATCCTCCGTTCTGATGAATCCATGACGATAAATGATCCTGAATATTTTGAAGTTCCTTTACGGATAAGTACAAAAATGAATGAGCTTGCTGCATTAGGCCTGGAGTTGGCTTATCCCAATGACAAATACAAACTTGTAAGCGCAAGCATGTCAAACATCGGTAAAATTGGTGACGCAGTTAAGATCAATCCTACATTGGAAGAGATCATTGCAGCGAATAATGACCTGCTGGTGACCGATGACCGGGGAATAATCAGAGTAGTTTTTGCTACGACAGATCATTTTGATATTGCTGCTAATGATGAACTGATCAGGTTGGGCTTTCTTTCGCTTAATGATCAGGGTCGGGGAGAGCTGGATTTTAACCTCAACGGTACGGGTTTGATCGCTAACCAGTATGGCGAAATAAATGAAGATGCCTACCTCACGATGCCGAAGATCTTTGTACAGGGTGACGACACAGAAGCCGGGTTTGAATTTGCAGCTTACCCCAACCCATTCCGCAATGGTGTGACGCTGACCTTCGCGGTGCCGGCAAACGGAAGCTTGGTGCTGAAGGTGTACAACGCTTTAGGCGCATTGGTGGCTGAACCGGTAAACGGAAACTATGCCGGCGGAAAACATACAGTAGTATTTTCACAACAAGACCTGCCGGCCGGTATGTACTCTTTTAAACTGGACTTTTTCGGAGCAGGAAAATCAAAATCAATGGTATTGAATTTGACTCGGATTCCACATTAAGAAAATTCTGTTCTTTAGTATCGGAGATAAACCCGCATAGATCTTAACTGGCCTGACTGAGCCATCCAGACATTATATTTCATGCTAAAGATATATTTTGTAAAACTGACTTTGCCGTTAACAAATTATGCAGGAAAGAAATGTTTTTCCTGCTAAAGATTATTTTTATTTTTTTTAAAATAATGTTTATTTATTTGTTGCATTAACATTGTTTTGTAATTACATTTGTAAAGGAAAATGAAAATAAATTTGAATAATTTTAGCAATTTACCAATTAGAAATCATTTAATAAAAAATTACTATGTCAAAAAAAATCAGAATTCTGTCAATCGATGGCGGAGGCATCAAAGGCATACTTCCCGGAACAATACTTGAATATATTGAATCAAAAATATGCGAAAAAGCCGGAGCCGATAAACGACTATCCGATTATTTTGATTTGATTGCCGGTACAAGCACCGGAGGCATATTGTCGTGCATATACCTTGCCCCGGGCGAAAATGGCCGTCCGAAATTCACTGCCAGGCAAGCGGTGGATCTATACGTTGACAAAGGCCATGAGATCTTTGACCTTGGTGTCTGGCAAAAATTGCAGAGTGGATTTGGTATATTAAACGAGAAATACCCATCTGAAAATCTTGAAAAAAATCTCAAAGAATATTTTGGTGATTTAAAATTAAGTCAATTATTAAAGCCCTGTTTGATCACTTCTTATGAGATAACCAAGAGGGCTGCATTTTTCTTCACTTCTATGGATGCGAAGAAAAGCGAGGTAGATAATTTTTATGTCAGGGATATTTGCCGTGCTACATCAGCAGCACCCACCTACTTTGAGACAGCAAAGATCAATTCGCTTTTCGGGGCTCCTTTTTATTTGGTTGATGGAGGCGTTTTTGCTAATAATCCAGCTTTGTGTGCATATGCAGAAGCCCATAAAACCGAGTTTGGAAAAATTCTCCAGGACTCTGGTAAACCGGATAAACCTACCGCAAAAGAAATGATGATTGTTTCGATTGGAACAGGGGCCACCGGAAAGTCATACTCATATAAAGAGGCTATAGATTGGGGGGCCATTGGCTGGCTTATGCCTATTATTGACATCCTTATGTCTGGCAACTCTGAAACGGTGAGCTACCAATTGAAACAAATGTTCGACACTTTAAGTGAAAGGGATAAAAAGGATTACTTCCGTTTAGAGCCTTCCATTGAAGGGGCAAAATCAGCTATGGATAATGCAACCACTGGAAACATTCAGGAGTTGGTTGCAGCAGGCCGGCGGTTTGTTACAGATCATGATGAAATATTAAATCGAATTGTTGAGCGGCTAATTGAAAATGAGTAATTTTTTTGCCAGTTTATCGGTTAACACTTTTATTTGGCAATAGAATAATATATTCATGATGTGTGAGTTATCCGCAATAAAGTTTTTTTATTTTCAAACTGACCGTTCGGTCAGAAAATTCTGTAGTAATAACGCTCATTGCAGAGTGAACATTAATTGTTATTCACATGTTTAATAATATGTTTAAATGTTTCTTGCATTAACATTGCATTATAATTATATTTGTCGTGGAAAAAAACTCTTTGAAGATTATATGATTTTTTCATGCAAGGCGAACATACTAAAAGAAATAAATAAAAAGTAAGTTAATATATTTAAAAGAATAAAAGACCAGAAATCCTATGAAAAAACTACATTTTCTTTTGTGCCTGATTATTTTGACCCCGTATATTAATAAGGCTGAAAATTTCGATGATAAGGCTAAAATCGAGGATTCAGCAAAAATCAGGAGTGTTGATACCGCCTATGTTACGAAAATGCGTACACTTGAAAAAGGCAAGAATTTTGAAAATCGTGCCATGTTCGGCGATTTCATCGAAGTGAATGTTGCCGGGATCAGTTACCTGATAGATAGTATCGCCGGGGGGAAAAAAGATTCTATTATTCTTTTTCTTAATAACATCCCGATGGATGACCTACATGCCCGGACGATAGCGGTAGATACCAGGGAAAATACGGGCACTATTGTTTTCCGTCTTAGCCGCAAATCAAAGTCGCTGGCAAAACTGGAACCTTATTTCGTGAGTTTTGTCAGTTCAATTCAACCAACACTGAGTGTGGGTGTAATAAACAAGGCCCCGGCGAAATCAACGGTTTCGTTCACACTCTATTACCTGGATAAAACTTTTGTATTTGCCACTTTCGGTATCATGATCCTTATCGTTGTTCTGATTTATTTTTTCTCCAGGAAATTCAAATTTTTCCGGTTGAAAAATGACGAAAAACTCCCTTATAGTCTTGCTCACATTCAGCTTGCATTCTGGACAATTTTGGTTTCATTTTCTTATGTTTATTTATGGATCGTAAATGGAGAAATACCCGAAATTCCCTCTTCCATCCTTGTACTTATGGGCATCAGTGTAGGAACAAAAGGTATTGCCGGCTATATAGATTATAATTTTGATCTCAAAAATCCAACAAGAAATTATAAAGAAAGGGAAGGATTTCTTAAGGATATATTATCAGATGAAAATGGGACGATCAATATACAAAGAGTTCAGATGGTGATATGGACTACAGTACTTGGTTTTATTTATATTCAGACCTTTGTTGTAAACCTTACTATCCGTGATTTTGATACCAACATACTGACTTTAATGGGTATCAGTTCGGGTGTGTATGCCTTGCTGAAGCCTATTGAATCAAGCGGGGCAGCGGCACAAAAAGCACATAAAAGCAAAATTCCTGATAATGACAATAAGCCCCCAAAGAAAGAGAAAAAGGATGATAAATAATTACAGCGGAAGCCGAAAAGCTTTGATAGCGTAGTAAACATTGAAACAATTATAAATTATGAAAAAAAAAGTGACCATAGTATTCGCGTCAGGGACAATAAAAGAAATTGAATTTGACGACAATATGACAAGTAGTTTAACCGCTGACTATAAAAATTTTTTGAAAAATGGAAATCCACAGTATTCTCGTGTTACAACCGGATCGAGTCATGTTGAAGTAATTGTTGATTTGAGAAGAGTTGATGCAATTATTTGCTAAGTTCATTTTGTGAGTCTAACATCATAACAGGCTGACTACGCCACATAGCGGCCCTTCGAGCCGCGGCGGACTAACCTCTTTCCACCCCTCCTTAAAAATAAAATCCCTCCTCATCCCATTTATTTCCATATTTTTTTACTTTTGTACTGATACAAATCTACAGGGATGAAAAAAGATAAATCAGAAAACACCGTTAACCTCGCGACAGCCGGACAGTTAGGGCTGAATGCCGAAGAGTTTGAAAAAATAAAAAAGATACTCGGGCGCACGCCGAACTTTTGCGAACTCAGCGTGTATTCGGTGATGTGGTCGGAGCACTGCTCCTATAAAAATTCTATTTTCTGGTTGAAAAAGCTTCCTAAGGATGGCCCGCAGATGCTTGCCAAGGCCGGCGAAGAAAATGCCGGTATGGTCGACATCGGCGAGGGGAAGGCCTGTGTATTTAAAATAGAGTCGCACAACCATCCTTCGGCAGTGGAGCCTTATCAGGGCGCTGCTACGGGCGTGGGCGGCATCAACCGCGATATTTTCACCATGGGGGCAAGGCCGATAGCCCAGCTCAATTCGCTGCGTTTCGGCAACCTGTCGCTCGACCGCACCAAACACCTTGTAAAAGGCGTGGTTAAAGGCATAGGCGATTATGGCAACGCTTTCGGGGTGCCGGTGGTTGCCGGTGAAACTAACTTTGATGATTGTTACAATCAGAATATCCTCGTGAATGCCATGTCGGTGGGCGTGGTAAAAACGGGCAACACCGCTTCTGCCACCTCCAAAGGTGTGGGCAACCCGATATTTATTGTCGGCTCATCTACCGGCAAAGACGGCATACACGGCGCTACTTTTGCTTCGGTGGAACTCACCGAAAATTCTGCCGAAGACCTGCCATCGGTGCAGGTGGGCGATCCGTTCCAGGAAAAACTGTTGCTCGAAGCCTCGCTGGAGCTGATAAAATCGGGCTGCGTGGTAGGCATGCAGGATATGGGCGCCGCAGGTATCGTGTGTTCTACGTCCGAAATGTCGGCCAAAGGGGAGCATGGTATGGATATTTATTTAGACAAAGTCCCTCTGCGCCAGAAAAATATGAAACCTTTCGAGATACTGCTTTCGGAATCGCAGGAACGCATGCTGGTGGTAATCGAAAAGGGTAAAGAAGATGTCGCGTTGAAGATATTTGAAAAGTGGGATTTGAATTGTGTGGAGATCGGCAAGGTGACTAAGGGCGGCATGCTGAACTACTTTATGAACGGAGAGATCGTTGCCAAGATACCTGCCGAATCGCTGGTGCTTGGCGGAGGAGCGCCTGTTTATCAGCGCGAACAGAAGGAACCCGCGTATTATGCAAAAACAAAAAAATTCAATATCAACTCTGTCCCCGAGCCGGCTGACCTCCGGCAGGTAGCAAAACAACTGCTTGCCAACCCTAATATATGCTCCAAAAGATGGGTATGGGAACAATACGACAGCATGGTCGGAACCAAGAACATGACAACCAACAAGCCTGCTGATGCCGCCGTGGTGAACCTGAAAGGCAGCAAAAAAGCTCTGGTGATGACGGTAGACTGCAATGCCCGCTATGTTCATGCCGATCCACGGATCGGAACTGAAATTGCCGTTGCCGAAGCAGCACGGAATATTGCCTGTACTGGTGGTAAGCCGCTGGCTATCACCAACTGTCTGAACTTTGGCGACCCTTACAGCCCTGAAGTTTACTGGCAGTTTGTACATGCCATAAAGGGCATGTCGAATGCCTGCAAAAAATTCGGGACTCCTGTCACCGGCGGAAATGTCAGTTTTTATAATCAGTCGAATATTAATGGAAAAGTGGTACCGATATTCCCGACCCCTGTAATAGGCATGATAGGGCTGCTCAACGACAAAAGCAATATGATGACGATGGATTTCAAGCGTAAAGGCGACCTGATCTATATGATCGGCGAAGCCCGCAACGACATCAATTCTTCGCAGTACCTGGTCAGCCATCATAAAGTACAGTTTTCACCGCCCCCTTATTTCAACCTCGACCACGAATTTGTTTCACAACATGTTTTATATGAACTAATCAACAGCAAGCTGATTAAATCGGCTCATGATATTACCGAAGGCGGATTGTTTATTGCACTGTTTGAGTCGTCTATGCACAATGAACTGGGTTTCGATATTACCAGCGATTGCGAGATACGCGAAGATGCCTTCTTGTTTGGTGAAGGCCAGGGACGAATTGTGGTGAGTGTGGACGAGGATAGTGAAGGGGATTTTATTGATTTTCTCAATGATTCGAAAGCAACTTTTACATTGTTGGGCCATGTGACCAAAGGGGATATGCGTGTTGATGATGTTTCATACTGCCATGTAAAAGAAGCAAAACTGATCTATGAAAATGCGCTGGAAAACTATCTGAATTAATAACGCTTTGTCTGCTGGGCGGAATCCGTATAAAAACAAAATTCAAACCATAACCTGACTGAAGATATGTTGGAAAAATTCTTTAGCCTGAAAAAATACCAAACCAACGTACGTACGGAGGTTCTGGCGGGTATTACCACTTTTGTGGCTGCTATGTACATCATTATTGTCAACCCTGCGATGGTTTCCGCTTCGGGTATGCCTTTCAGTGCGGTACTTACCGGTACGGTGGTGTTAAGCGCTTTCTGCACCGTTATGATGGGACTATATGCCAATAACCCGATACTGATAGCTCCGGGCATGGGGCTGAATGCTTTTTTTACCTATTTTGTGGTGGTGGGCATGGGGGTGCCGGTAGAAGTGGCTCTGGGCGCTTTGTTCTGGGCCGGAATAATATTTTTAATACTTTCTGTTTTCAATATCCGCACCAAAATTGTGGAAGCCATACCGAAACAGGTACGATATGCCATAGCGGGCGGTATTGGCCTGTTCATAGCGCTGTTAGGCTTTGTAAATGCCGGTTTTATTATAGTAAAGCCGCCGCTCATCGGGCTGGGGCAGATGAGTATTGTTACGCTGATATTTGTCGGCGGAATATTACTCATTTCGGTGCTCATGGTAAAAAATGTAAAAGGCGCTATGATGATCGGTATCATCGCCATCACCTTGTTTTGTATTCCGGTGGGCCGTTGGTGGGGCGATGCTTCGTCTGTGAACCTGGGAATACCCACACTGATAAACTGGAAAGGATTTTACCAGGCGCCTGATTTCAGTTTTTTTTTAAAACTTGATCTGCTGAATTCGCTGAAACTTGCTCTTTGGCCTGTGATCTTCGCGGTATTGTTTACGGACATGTTCGACAGTCTTTCAACTTTCGTGGGTGTTGCCGAGGCTGCCGGCCTGAAAGATGAAAATGGCGAACCACGTAATATCAGGCAATCACTAATTGTGGATGCCGTTGCCACCGGGCTGGCGGGTGCGCTGGGAACCACATCGGGAACCGCCTATATCGAGTCAGCCTCGGGCGTGGCACAGGGAGGACGTACCGGGCTAACCGCGGTAGTGGCCGGATTGCTGTTTATTCCATTTATGTTTTTTTCACCCTTGCTTTCTATTATTCCTTCGGTGGCGACTGCGCCGGTGCTGGTCATCGTAGGGGTGTTCATGATGAAACCCGTTATGAACATCAGATGGGACAAGCTCGACGATGCTATCCCGTGTTTTCTGGCCATGATACTGATACCGCTCACTTATTCCATTACACAGGGAATCATCTGGGGGTTGCTGACATGGACATTTATCAAGTTGATCATTGGTAAGTACAAAGAACTCAGTATAACGTTGTTCATAATAGATGTCTTAGCTGTGCTCTTGCTGATTTTTGAATAAAAATTTCTGCACCTTATTATCATGAAAACAGGCTCGCTTTTTTTACATCTGTTTATTTTTATGTGTTGCCAAATTGGCATGGGGAGCTTATGTGCCCAGCCTTCAAAGAAGGAAATAAAAAAAGATAATGTGCTTTTCCGGGCCGCAATGAATAAGGAATTTGCTGATTCAACAGCAACGCCCCTGACAAAGGAAGGGCTGAAAACCTTTAAAGAACTGGACTTTTTTCAGGTGAAAGCAAAATACAGGGTAGTGTCCAGGCTGGTGCTCACCCCGGACGAGAAACCTTTTGAAATGCCCCGCTCTAAAGGTAATACGGGCACTTACCGTAAATACGGCGAAGCAACATTTAAACTTAACGGTAAAGAATGTAAGCTGAGCGTTTACCAATACATGAAACTGATCAATGACTCTGTTTATAAAAATGACTTGTTTCTGCCGTTCAAAGACCTGTCAAACGGGAGACAAACTTATGGAGGGGGACGGTTCCTCGATTTGAAAATTCCTGAAGGAGAACATCTCGTCATTGATTTCAACAAAGCTTATAATCCTCTTTGCTGTTATGGTAATCCAAGATATTCCTGTCCAATCCCTCCCGAAGAAAATCATCTGGAGGTGAAAATATTGGCAGGAGAGAAAAATTACAAAGGGGATTAGGAAAATTTGATTTATCAGCCTGTAGTATGTATTAATTTGGAATATGTTCGTTCGGATATTTTCCGCTACTTTAATCTCTTTCCCCTTTCATCATTTTTTCAGGATCGGGGGGCGTTGCAATTGAATGTATATAAATGATTTCATCATTCGTAAGTCTCTCGTTAAGAAAGACATATTTATAATATTTTTCATTCATCCCACTCCAGTGTATTATTA
>DAOQAF010000021.1:0-44149 GCA_035353775.1 Bacteroidales bacterium
TAAGAATTTGTAGTACGTCTTTGCTTCGGCAAGCTCAGCAACCATGGACTATCTAAAAATTCACTTTGGTATTATTTATCCCGGACACTGGTTACTATCAGATGACGCACATGTGTGATGGTTCGATATAATAATAATCTGCCGGTTTTATTATTTTGTATAGCTTTGTATTATTGATTTATCAGGGAGGTTTTATAACCAGTAAATCAACAGAAAAGTTTTTTTAGTATTTGTTAAAGCTTTAGTATGCCGGAATTTAATGATCTGCCCGAAGAGGAAAAAGAATTTTACGAACATTATCATTTTTCTGTGGATCCCCGCCAGCAGCCGGTCCGCATAGACAAATTTCTGGCCGACAGGATATCTAATGTATCGAGGAGTAAAATTCAGAGTGCAGCGGATGCCGGAGCTATACTTGTCGGCGAAAAGCCTGTAAAATCAAGCTACAAGATAAGGCCAGGGGATGAGATATCAATAGTAATGCCGTATCCTCCGCATGAATTTGAACTTATCGCGGAAAACATTCCCATCAATATTGTATTTGAGGATAACGACATCATCATCATCAACAAAGCAGCGGGCATGGTGGTTCATCCGGGATTCGGAAATTTTACAGGGACTATGTTAAACGCATTGCTTTATCATCTGAAAGACGATCCTGATTCACAGCCCTTACTGGTTCACCGTATTGATAAGGATACCTCGGGCATATTGGTAGTGGCTAAAAACGATATCAGCCATGCAAAACTGGCAAAATATTTTTTTGATCACAGCATCGACCGAAAATATCAGGCTCTTGTGTGGGGTGACTTTGAAAATGATGAGGGAACGGTTACCGGATATATTGGCCGCAACCTTCGCAACCGGAAAATGATGGACGTTTATCAGGATGAGGAGCAGGGGAGGTATGCTGTAACTCATTTTAAGGTGCTTGAGCGGTTCCGTTATGTTACTTTGATAGAATGCACCCTCGAAACCGGACGTACGCATCAGATACGCGCACACATGAAATATATCGGCCACCCGCTGTTCAACGATGCGCTGTATGGGGGCGACAGCATCTTGAAAGGAACCACGTTTTCGAAATACAAACAATTTGTCGAGAACTGTTTTTATTTGCTGCCACGGCAGGCCCTGCACGCCAAATCTCTTGGTTTTGTCCATCCGGTAACGGGCGAATATGTTTTTTTTGATTCGGATATTCCTGAAGATATGCAGCCGGTACTCGAAAAATGGCGGAATTATTCTCAGAATAAATAAATACAATCTATATAACTCGCTTTAAAATCCACTTAATCAAACAATTAATAATTTTTTTTATTGTCCTTTTTGTCTTGAATCCCGACACTCCGTGTACGGGACAAGCCAAAAAGTACCAAAAAATTCAAGAAAATATATACCGAACCTTCGCACAGGCCACTCCCTGGCACCGACATATTTTCTTGCCAGCGCACTTTGTTTCTGCGAAACAATTCGATTTTTTTCGGGACAGGCTTGCCGAGATTTGGCGCGCGGGCAATTCCTGGCGTGCGGGCCGGCGGTGGCGTGAATCAGAAAACATTTGAAAATCTGCAAAGGCCCCGCTACAGGCGGGGTTTCCCGACCAGCTATGCTGCGTCAGGACTACTTTGCATAGATTTTCAATGTTTTCTGAGAGCGGGCTGAAGCATTCGCCAGGAGGTCCTTTTTTGCTTACTTTTTTGCCTGCCCCGTACCGCACAGGTCGGGGGACAAGCAAAAAAGTAAGAGGAATTTTTAATATTTTATTAAACTAATCGATATTTTTAAGAGTTATACACCCTTTTCTATTTTGCTAAACATACTGGCAATTGGTCTTAAAGGTTGTTTGAAAATTTTCATATAAAACTACTATATTGATTTTCAACATTTCCCCCTGCCCTAAAGGGTGTGTTGAAAATCAATTTGCTCCCGCCAACTGGCGGGATGGGGCCAACAGATTGATTTTTAAGCCATATTTAACTTTTGGCGCAACCGCTATTTTATATTCATACAAAATTTAAACAACCTCTTATAGGTTCAGTTGTTAGTCTATCGGTATATTATTCACAGCCGTATAATCCGAAAACCTTTCCACCGGAGTAAAACCGGCACCTTCGATCATTTGTATTAATTCGCTGGCACTCATGGCGTTTTCTGTTTTTTCAACGCCGGCGGCGGTATAAATGTCTGTTGAATTATCAATGGTTCCGTCAATATCGTCAACGCCGAATGGCAGCGCTAACTGTGCTTGTTTTTTTCCCAGCATAGGCCAGTAAGCTTTCAGGTGCGGTATGTTATCGAGAAATATTCTGGCAACGGCATAGTTTCGCAGGTCTTCGAGAAGAATGGTTTCGCCGAGGGAAGACATTTGATTATTGCGGTTTTTAAATTTCAGGGGGATAAATGCCTGAAACCCGTGAGTTTCATCCTGAAGGTCACGCAAACGATTCATGTGGTCGATACGGTGGCCGTAATTTTCGATATGCCCGTAAAGCATAGTGGCGTTAGAAAAAATCCCGTTTTCATGTGCTGCCTTGTGTATTTCGAGCCATTCGGGCGCAGGAACTTTTTCAGGGCATATTTTTTTCCGTATGTCATCATCAAAAATTTCAGCCCCGCCACCAGGAATTGAATTTAATCCGGCATCAATCAGTATTTTTAAACCATCTGAATAGCTAAGGCGCTCTTTCTGAAATACGTAATACAGTTCTGCGGCAGAAAATGCTTTGATATGAATTGCAGGGTTCCTGTGCCTTACACATCTAATGATATCTTCATATCCTGAAATACTTGCTTCCGGATGTGTGCTGGCCGTTATGTGAATTTCATGAATATCGTCAGCGATCGTATCAATGGTCCTTTCGATCTCATCCATCGTATACGACCATGATCTGGGTTCACCTTCTTTTCGTGAAAACGAACAAAACCGGCAATGATAAACACAGATATTCGTTGGTTCAAGATGAATGTTTCTGATGTAATATACGTTGGAAGCATTTATTTTTTCACGGATGTGGTTTGCCATGACTGCAAGCAAGCCTGTCCCGGTCTTTTCATATAGATGAAGCCCATCCTGAATGCTGATCCTTTCACCGCGCAATACTTTTTCTGCGATCAGCCTGTCCGGTACTGAAAGAATAAGGTTATTTGCCAGAAAATAGTGCAGTGATTTGTCCATATAATATTAAAAATGCTGTCGTCAAACAGGGGTTTTCGGACAGCTGTATTTAAGGATAGTTTTGTTATTTCAGCAAACTGATTTTTCGGATGAATGTCTTTGCCCCGTTATTGATATGTAGTATATAAATGCCGCCCGGGCAGTTTGAAAGATCAAGCAGCATGTGGTTTGCAGGGGCGCCCTGGTAGTTTGTATTTTTCACTTCTTTTCCCAGAATATCAAAAGCCTTGATGGCAATGTTTTCATACGAATAGGTTCCGAAATCAATATTGATAACATCGTTTGCGGGATTCGGATAAACAAGTACGTCATCTGCCTCGTTTTCAATAATAGAATATGTTGCCGGGTTACAAAGTACCGGGAAAATGGCATGAGAGACGTTATAAGACCAGGATGCAAGATCGGAATAGGGATGCCAGATATCGTTCCGCCAGAGTTCCCAGGCGGTTCCGGGCAGTGACTCCCCGTTTTTATTTGTCAGCAGCACGATGGTGTCGCCGTGATTACCGGGCAACATAATACCCAGATAAAACGCCCCTGTAACATCATAAGGTGTTGCAAACTGAAGGAAAGTGTACTCATTCATATTGATGTCGCTGACGATCTGCGAGTATGAAATGGAGTCTGTAAATAAAATGTTACCCGGAATACCGCCGGGGCCCGAATTATCCCAAGCATGAACCGCTATTTTGTAGTCCTGGCCTGAGCCACTCTTTGCTTTTCCGAACTTAAAATATACACCGACCATTTTTGTAAAAGGAGATGACGGGACGAAGAAATCCGACTTGGCTTTGTCTGAATATCCATTATTTCCTGAAACATAGCCGTAGACACCACTTGTATAATAAACGGAATACATCACCATATTTCCGGGCAGGGGAAAACGAAGTGTATCGCAAGTCTTATTGGGGGGAGGAGCATCGCTGACAGTTATATAGGCCGTTTTTGTCTCGGTATCGCTGCCGGTACCATTAGTTACCGTTAACGAAACGGTGTAGGTTCCTGCTGCATTGTATTGGATGTTTGTCGGGTTTTGAACGGAAGAACTGTTAGGAGTTCCTCCGGTAAATGTCCACGACCATGATGTGGGTGAGCCGGCAGACAAATCGGTAAAATTCACTGTTCCGCCAACCGGTATAGATGTTACATTGGCGGTAAAATCGGCAACAGGAGCGGGATCGCCAACGGTAATATAATTAGTTTTTGTTTCGGTGTCGCTGCCGGAAATATTGGTTGCCGTTAGAGATACGGTATAAATACCTGCGGTGTTATACTGAATACCTGTTGGATTTTGTACTGTGGATGTCGCCGGGGTTCCACCGTTGAATGACCATGACCAGCTTGTGGGACTGCCTGTTGAAAGGTCGGTGAAGTTTACGGTGCCTCCCACAGGAATTGTTGTCGGAGTGCCTGAAAAATCAGCATTTACTGTTGTGCCTCCACCATTGGGATCATAGCCGTCTAAAGTTGTTCCTCCTGTACTGCCGGGATCGAGCCAGTTACTCAGGCGGGTTGAATTTGTTCCGTCGCCGGTCCACGAAACATTAAACCGGCCATAATAATCCCACATTTGACTTGCACCACAGCCCGAAGGCCCGCCAAACAATTGTCCGACGATACGTTTATTCTGATCAAAGATAGGCGAGCCGGAAGAACCTGGTTCCGTGCATGCCGCAGAAGACCAGGGTGTTTGCCAGCAGGAGGCCGATGGAGACCCCCAGGTAGCAGCCGTCATGGCGCCGCAGGGTGAAATTTTCTTTATATCGCCGCTTGGATGATGTATGGCCATCCCTGATGTCGGGGGTGTCCCGCTACGATCCCATCCTGCATAATAAACGCCATAGGCCGATGGGGGCGTCGAATTCATCTGTACAAGACAAAAATCCGTATTGGCGCTTCTCGCTTTTAGTGATGAGCCGGAGACTGAATTATAAGAAGGAGAGGATCCTGGTGTTGTACAGGTAGGAGCTTCCCAATTAAACCAAAAAACCCATGAGGCCCAATCGTTAGATCCTGAGCAATGGTTAGCGGTGAGTATATACGGAGTGCCATCGTTAGCGGTATTGTTAACCAGCGCACCGGTACAAAAACCACTACCGCCTACCACAAGCATACACACCGATTTTATCTGGTTTTCCCATCCGGTGCCGGTGGCACAATGCACATTTATCTGACAGCTTCCGGATTCACCAAACTCTTTATAATATTCATTAATTCCCCTGTATCCATGTGTAACCCTCGAAATATTGAGTTCCCCCGGGAATATGACATTCTGAGGTTCATAATATTCAACAGTTATGGCATCACCTTTAATTAAGGTTGTTGCAAAAACCCTGTCGTCCTGATTATTTAATTCAGTAAACGCTCCATGTATGTCATTGCAATAATCATTATAAATAAACAATTTGGCCCCCGGAGGTAAACGATAATTGTCAAAAGTCAGATTTATCGTTTGGGCTCCCTTTGAATAGATCCGAAGCCGCCATAGTTTATCGCCGTTGGGTAAAATTTCTGTAATTCCGCTGTTAGCGGGGTTTAGTATCACATCAATATTTTTCCCAAAACGCCAGGGAATATCTTTGATTTTATCAACGATTAGATCTTCCTTTTGCAATGCCGCCACATCAACATAAGGCATTTTCGCTATCGGAACGTTACGATTAAGATGTTCGGCGTTCTGAGGGTAAAAACTAAATGGTTTTCCGCCCTGGCTGATCTGTGCATAACTAACTGTCGAAAAGAGAAGTACTAACCCTGCAATTAAAAACAGTTTTTTCATTTGATGTTATTTAATTTTTACAAATTCTCCTTTAAAAATTGTTTTTCCTTTTTGTGCTGTCATATAATAAACGCCTTCTGCCAAATCTGAAATGTCGATGGTTGCTTTTAAGGATTCCATATTCAAAACTGGAATATTTTTCACGGCAACGCCCATAATGTTGTAAATCATGACATTTTCGATCTTATTTTCCGGGGAAGAAATTTTTATTACTATTTCGTTTTGTGCCGGCGAAGGATTAATATTTATTTTTTCTTCGTTGGTATTTAATTCTGAAATTCCAATATCTGATGGACAAGTTGACGCTGCTTTTCCTGCTAGTGATGCTACTCCCGTGTTTTCCGGGTCAAGCCAGGGTTTTAACTGTTTTGCGCTTGTTGTGCCGTTTTTATCCCAATGATAAAAGAACTTTCCATAAAAATCAGGTTGTGTAGGTGTATCACAAAATGAGCCGCCGCCAGTTAATGTTCCTATGATCTTTTTTGTGCTGTTAAATAATGGCGAGCCGGATGAACCCTGCTCCGTAACACCATGGTGGGTTTCCGTTTGTGCCCACACTACCCGCCAGTGCGATCCGGTAGCTCCATAGTTTATTGAGGCCAGGCTTGTGGTAAAAGTAGAAATTTTCATGATGTCGGCCTGGGGGTGATGTATGCTGACGCCGCTTGTGCTGCCGTTACCACCGTGATCCCAACCATTATAATAGACACCCAGTGTGTTGGGAATTGGCGCATTGATCTGTACCAGACAGAAGTCAGAGCCATTATTGGTCGATCCGTAAGTATCATGAGCTTTAAGTGTGCAACCCGTTCTGAGAAAAGTTCCGGAAGGTGAAGTCCCGTTGCAAAGAGTGGCTTCATAATGAAAATAAAACCGCCAGGCATTACATTCTGATGCGGTTGGATAGGCAGAACCGCTGTAAATACAATGGTCCGCCAGAAGCACATAAGGAGTGCAGTTCTGGCTGGTATTATTTACCAGCGATCCGGTACAGTTATACCAATCGCCACCGGTTTTAATATCAATCAGGCAAACACCTTTTTTCTCATTCTGCCAGTTGCTGCCTTCGGGACAATTAATATTTATTTCGCAGGTATCAGCATCCTTGATAGTATTGTTTTCGCCGGGGCGATAAAAATAATCCAGATCGGTAATGTGCAGCAAGGCCGCATCCCTTTTATCATTTGGGACAAATAATTCAAGGGTGATTTCGTCACCTTTTATTTTATCATTTGAAAAGAAATAATTGTCTGAGTTATTTAACGCGGTATAAGCTCCAGTAATTTTTGATTTGTCTTTATTATACAAAAAGAGTTTAGCACCATCGGGCATATAAAATGAAGAATATCCAAAACCAATGGCTTTTGCACCTTCTGAACGGACAGTTAAACGCCAGATGGCGGCTTCTTCTCCCGGCAGGTCTGTCCAGGTGCCGGAATTATCCAAACTAAAATCTACCGGGAGGGTAACACCGATACGGTATGGTTCACTTTTCTGGTTGCGGTCATAATCTTCAGCAGCTAATTTGTTAAGATCGGGAGATGGTACCTGAACAAAATCAATATTTGTTGGTAAATTACTGTAGATAAAACTTGGAGGTGTCCCGCCAATGTTATCCTGCGCTGTTGCAAAAGTAATACTTAGACATAAAAAAATTAAATAAAATAGTGTTTTTTTCATATTATGTAGTTATTCGTTGTTTATTTTTTTGATATTGCAAAATTATGAATTTTTGTGGGCTTTTTTATTGTTTTGATAATTAATTTAACATTAATTCGAAAATATTTTCAAAGTCGGTCTGTACCATTTGAAAATTATCACCGGTAGTTTTATTAAAAACCAGGTTTTCTGTTACCTCATTTTTATGCCGGGCATCAAGGCCTATTTCTTTCAAACTTGTTGGTGCGCCTATCTGGTGGAAAAAATTTTTCAGACAGGCTATTGTTTTTTCGGGTACCGGCTCATTAAATACTTCTTTTCCAAACAAAACGAGTTTGTCTTCTATCCTGTTCTTAAAATAGTTCATCCATGCGGGATATGCTATGGACAGTGATGCCCCGTGAGGCACATCGTACAATACCGACAAAGCATGACCAATGCCGTGTACCCCCCAGTCGCCCGTTTTTTTGCCATAGGCTGTCATCCCGTTAAGCGCACAGGTGGCGGCAAACATGATCTTTTCACGATAATCATAGTTTTTCAGGTCGTTCATCAGCAAAGGTCCGTATGTGATGGCTTCTTTGATAATGGAAAAAACAAAACGGTCGGTGAGGGTGGTTTCTCCTTTACCGAAATATCCTTCAAGGGCATGGGCTATCAAATCGACGATGCCATAAGCAGTATAATTTGCAGGAACAGAAAAAGTATACTCCGGATCAAGAAAAGAATGTTTTGGAAAAATAAACGGGCTGAAATATCCGGGTTTTTGTTTGGTTTCATCATTTTGAACCACGGCAAAGGCGTTCATCTCAGAACCTGTAGCCGCCAGTGTCAGCACCGCGATCAGAGGAATAGCGGAGGTGGGCTTAACTTTATACTCAAACAGGTCCCACGCATTGTTTTTTATCGAAATTGCAAGTGAAATTATTTTTGCCGAATCAATAACGCTGCCGCCGCCAACAGCGACGATCACATCCACATTATTCTTTCTTCCGAGTTCGGCAGCAGCATCCACATCGCTGACAACCGGGTTGGATTTTATTCCTGAATATTCAAAAATATCAGCTTGTGCAAGATGAAGCTGATTTATAATCTGATCATAGACGCCATTTGCTTTGATGGAATTTTTTCCAAAAACCAACAAAACACGTTTGCCGTATTTATCCAGCACCGGCGGCAATCCGCTGATGACTCCTCTGCCAAAATGCAGGCAGGTGGGATTATTTATTATGAAGTTCTCCATGTGATAAATGATAAATTTTTATAAAAGACCGTTGTTCTCCGGCACAAGAAAGGCATAAAACCATTTAATATACAAGTGTTTTAAAAGCTTTACAATGTCAATATTTGATCAGCCGGACAGAGGCAGAAGCTTTTTCGGAAAATATGTTTAAATGATATATCCCCTTTGATAAATTTAATTTATTCGAATTTAGCAGGATGTTGTGATTCCCTTCCGAATAATACTTATCCGATATCAGGATTTCTCTGCAAAGCATATCTGTGAGCATGATGGTAAGTTGCTGCCCCCTGTTTACATAAAAATTCAGGATGGTGGTTTCTCCGAAAGGATTGGGAAATGCAGATATAAAGATCTGATTTTTATCATTTTCTTCAATACCTGTAGGAACACTTACCTTTACGCCGTTTGAAGTGCAAACGCTTGTTAAGCCTGCACCATTTAAGGATTTAATACTGAAAAAATAGTTCTGGCCGTTGGTAAGAAACAGCCCTGGTTTTGTTACAGTAGTGTTTAATGCGTTATCTGTCCAACCGGTAATATTAGTGTCTCCCGGAGTTGTTCCTATGGCATACCAGTATCTTACAATTCCGGAATTGGGATCGCTGAATGCATCCCAGTTTGCTGAAAGAGTTGTCAGTGATGTGGTTGTATCTATATCGCTTCCTGTTCCGTCGTTGACAGTTCCGCAAACAGGTGGTGTCCAGTCGATGTTCAGATCATAATAATTGATTGCAGAGAGGTTTCCGGCAGCATCGTTAACAATAGATTTAATTTTTGCACCATGGGTAGCGGGATCCGGGTTCTGGAAGCGGATATCATTTGTTGATGCACTGCCAACAGTAACATTTACCGTAGGATACCTCGACCTGTATACCTTCAATTCATCAATGTATGCTTTGCAATTTCCCGTACGGAAAGAAATATAACTTCCGGCTGTTGTAAGAGGGTTGGGATCTATCCATGTTCCTAACAGCACATTATCGCGGTATACATCAATTTTTCCGGTAATCCTGTCGAAGATAACCTTGATGTCATACCATTGTCCAAAGGTTGTTGTAACATTGTTCAGTACCAGCTCCTGTGTGAAGACATCGTTAACCACTTTATAAAATTCGAGTTTGGATGTTTCCTGGCGAAAAAAAATGAAGTATGAGTTTCCACGATTGGTAAGGGCTCCGTCATCGCAGAAAAAATGAAACCCAAACCGGTGCTGTGTTGCCCCGTACACGGCAGGGTCGAGTTTTACGTAGAAGTGATAGATATATCGGTTAGAAAGGTTTTGATTTAACGATGCATAGATGTTGGTGTTGTTAACCGAAGTATCCGTCTGCACAAGGATTCCAGAGGCAACACTCCATGTGCCGTAGCCCGCAAGTATATTCCAGACGGCAGAATTGTACGAATCAAAATTATCGGCAAAAAATCCGTTTTGTGCATTAGCATGCCACTCAGTCCCGTTGTAATCCAGCACCTGGTAATAGCGTTTTTCAATCCCTGAACCGCCTGAATTATCAGTATCTGTAAAGGTTGCCGTAAAGTTTTGTGTTTGCCATGGGCCGGAAACGCTTGTAACGGTTGTGGGGGCAACCATATCGGGCAACTCGGATGTCCATGTAGCTGCCCATCCTGTACCCACTAATGCACAGTCGGAGCGGAATTCAATGAACAGCGATCCGCCTGTTACTGTGATGGTTGTAGGGCTTGTTGTGTTGTACCTGCCAATTAGCGGTGCGAATTCGTTCGTTCCATTATACACATACAGAAAATCATAGTTGGCTTCTACGTTGAACGAAGTAAATGTCAAGGTGATGCTTAATGCGCCACCGGCGGGTTGGATCAGCCAGAATTTGCGTTCATCATTGCCGTAGTTTCCGGAACTTCCGCCGGTATCATAAAACGAACCCGAAGCTGCAGTGTGGGTAATAACAACCGTTGAGTTATTAACCAACTTGTAATAATAATCCCAGTTCCAGTTAGGCCCCGGATCAGTATGTGACTGATTAGGAAAATGCTGATGTCCTTTTATTTTTATACAGGAACCCTCGCTGCCAAGGTTGTTCAGCCCGTCATCCAGAACAGTTCCATCGTCAAGTATTTCGCGAAAAAAAGTCCTCAGGGGGTTGATGTTTTGCCTGCTGCAAATATCACGTGTCAATGCTGCCGATGTTTGATACATGGTTGTTGTGTACCACGAAGGATCATCAACGAAGCCTTCGTGTTCATATCCGATTGCATACCAGTTTTCGGATGTTACATGCCAGGCGGCATTATACTCATTAACCATTTGTGTAACCTGTCCTGCATAGGCAGAGTTTGATGCCACCACATAATGTGTCGAAGCGCTGGAATTGGGATTTTGAAACCAGTTGATGCAGGACGTGTAACTTCCCTGCACCGTATGAATAGCAATAGCAGAAATCGCATGCCCGTTCCAGCCTGTATAGTGATTGTCGGAGCTTACCCATGTGCAGTTGGGTTGCACATAATCAGGGCAGGGGCCTGATAAATATAATGCCTTATACGTTTGTCCCTCATTGTTAGTAACCTTTTCGCTGGATATATTAACCTGTTTTGCCGTAAAAATCTTTATGTTTTCTTCGCCGAAAAAATCGGCCAGATCTATCGAATATTCAGGAAAGCCATATTTCTGCTGATTGGTTTTATCATTTAAAAAATAAAATATTGCATAGGTATAGAGATTCATGGCATAATCATTAACGGCAGAGGGATTGGTGATATTTAATTCGCTTAAGGATATCATCACTTTTGAAATACTCAGGCTCAGGTCGTTCGTGTTTCGTTGAACACCAAGCAATTTATGATAAGCAGCGGCATAAGCCATGATATTTGAACGGGGATTCGTCATAATATCATTTTCAGAGTAGCCCGAAAGATTTGCTACCGTTTTCAGGTTGTCACGAAACCATCCTTTTCCATCGAGTACCAGCCCCATGACGCCATAAAAAGCGGGGAGTCCCATACAACTGGGTTCTTCGACCACCGGGTCGATATGACGGATATGGGTGTTGGTATACGCCACGGCTTCGAGAATACCGCGGGGTAGGTCGGGGTAAAGCTGATAGGCCTCTGCGAAATACTGCTGAAAAGGATAATTGGTCTCCTGTTCTTGTGCTGCAACTTGAAATAAGGGGATAAAAAGAAAAATAAGTAAAAGTTTTTTCATTAAATTATTTTTGCCAAATTTACAAAGAACACATGAAATAAAAAAATATTTTTAAGGGCATCGGTTCTTTATTATGTTGATGTATAACAGCGATTTAGGCTTTTGAATAGTTTCTTATTCTACCATAGCACCGTATACCACCTGCTGTATGTTTTGGCGTACATGGTACGTATTTATTTTCTGATTTGTATTTTTGGGATGTACGCGGTTGGATAAAAACACATAAACCAATTCATATTCCGGGTCAACCCAGACACAGGTGCCTGTAAAACCCGTGTGTCCGTATGTCTTTAAAGAAGCTCCGGGAGCAATCATTTTTGCGTCGGGCTTGCCTTTGCGGTCGAAGCCCAGCCCCCGGTAAGTGCCTTGCTGTGCTGCTGTAAACAGCTCCACCGTTTTTTCCGACAGAAACCGCATGCCGCCATAGGTTCCTTTATTGAGGAGCATCTGCATCAGCACACCAAGATCATGGGTATTGGAAAACAATCCGGCATTGCCGCCGATACCTCCCAGCATGGCTGCCATCGGGTCGTGTACATAACCATGTATCAGTTGTTTTCTGAAATATCTCTCGTCTTCCGTAGGGGCGATTTCCTCTTTTTTATGCTTCTGCAACGGATGAAAACCAATGTGTTTCAGGTTCATCAGCGCAATATAGGACTGATCGAGGTATTTGTCAAGCTGGGTCCCGGCAACTTTTTCCACCACTTTCATCACCAGGTAAAAGTTCAGATCGCTGTACAAATAATTTTTGCATTTATTCATATAGCTTTGTTTGGCGAGCTGCCATAGAGAGTCGATAATAACAGTGCGGAGGTAAAGATTTTGGGCAATTTCTATATAATACTCAGGTTTTTTTGTGTTTGAAAAAATATATCTTAACAGCGAATCTTCTCCGGTGTTCATCAGCGATGTATCAAGGTCGGCATAAAAACTTTGGTTGCCGTTCCCATTCAAAGTATCTGGTGTACAGGCGGCATCTGATGATTTTTCCATTTGCTTTTTCAGCATTTTCAACGCATATCCCGGGGAGATGAACAGTCCGATGGGCAGGCCTTCGGGCAATCCCGAACGGTGAATGAGCAGTTCCCTCAACGTAACAAGGTTCAGTTTCGAACTTCGCACTTTCCGGCCTCTTGAATTTTTGTCAAGGTCATTGAAATAGTAATTCAGGGTGGTGTCGAGTTTTATTTTTCCTTTATCGTAAAGCGACATCAATGCAAGCGTGGTGGCTGCCACTTTGGTAACGGAGGCAATATCGTAGAGGTCGGAGTTCCTGACTTTTTCTTTTTTGTCGTAAGTATGAGTTCCAAAACTCTTGTTATAAAACACTTTTCCTTTGCGGGCAAAAAAAACCTGGCATCCTGGGAATGCCCCGTTGTTGATGGCGAAATTTACGATGGAATCAATTTTATATAGTTTCTCGCCATCAATGCCTGCGTCTTCCGCGTCAGTATATTTAAACCGGATGGCCTGCGGCATGTCCATCCCATCCAGGTAGCAAAACTCCTGCGAACAGGAATACGGCATTTTCCCGTTTACTTTTTCACCGCCGAAAATGATGGAACATACATTTTGCTGAGCCGCAGGGTGTGTGCTGTTGCACCACAACATGCATGGGGCGCGGTTAAATAAACTCAAAAATTGCGGACTGCCAAAAACCGAAAGAATAAGCTGTTTGTTCTGAGATAATTTATCAATGAGTTGCCGGAAATTATCCGCCTGATCATAAAAATCAGGCATCTCAAACACATTCAGCAAAATTATCGTAGCGGGTTTTATACCTGGTATCACAGCCTTTAAAGCGGCTTCCGGGGTATCATATTTTTGCAGGGTAACTGCCGGAGTATAATTGAGCAAGGTGTTGTAAAAATCAGTCCCCGTTTTTTTTCCGATCTGAAGCACGACAAATTTTTCCTTTTCAAAGTCTCTGAGAGGAATCGTTTTTTTTCTGTTATTGAGTAATACTGCCGAAGATTCTATGATGCGGTGATATAGCACCTTGTTTTTCCAATAGGTGCAATAATAGTTTGCGCTGTCGGCATTTACAGGCTTATACCGGTTCAGTTTCGCCCATGATTTGGCCAACAGTACACGCTTCACTTTTTTATTCAATGAATCTCCGGGTATTTTCCCGTCAGCGATGCCTTCAATAATTTTTGCAGCAAGTTTTTTTTGAGCCTCAGGGATGATGATCATATCGCATCCCGCATTCAACAAGTCAAAAGCGGCTGTTTCATCTTTTACGTTGGCGGGAAATTTTGAAAATATCAGCCCGTCATATTTATAGGTTCTTTTCAGCGAATCACACATTTCTGTTTCTGCGCTGCTAGTCACAGCCCCCTGTAATCCCTTATTTATAAGGCTTGCCAGTGTCATGCGGCGCAACGTATCGAAACGGCCAATATCAGAAACTTGTTTTTTTACTTTGTCTGTTTCGAACCCGCAGGCACAGGCAAAAAGGCCGGCCTCCTTAAATGTTTTATTTTGTTTAAGCAGTTTTTTTTGCAAGCTGTTGGCAAACGAATAATATGACCTTTCGCGTGGACTGTCGTGATTCAGATTTATTGATTGTAACGGAAGCATCAGGTTAATATGTATCCCGCAATGTTTCATTTGCCTGATGATGAGCGTTGATAAGCCGTTTATCAGCAGGGTGTCATTTAAAAATTCAATGCCGGGCATAGCAGCACAGGATGTTAGGCTGTCGTCCGTGCAGTAGAAACCGCACGGCGCTTCTGCAGCAAAGAATAAAGGAACTGCTGCATTGTCCTGGAGAAGGTTGGTTGTCAGGCTGATCCTGCTAACAGCGCCTCCCGAAATAAAAAAGCCTCCGGGGTTAAAGGTTTTTACTTCATTTATTAATGAACTTGTATTTTCGTTTGTATTCAAGCTGAGCATCAGCAGTTGCGCGGCTTTTTCTTCAATGCTCATGCCGGAGATCATCGAATCCGCCCATGCGGAAGGCTTCTCAAGAAAAGGGACTTCCGCATTATTTATCTCAGCGACTTTTGCTTTTTCAGGATGGAAAAAAAAGATAAACAGTACCAGTCCGACCACACAAAAAAGCAAAATGTAAATGAGTGTTTTTCTGTGTTTAAATAATCGGTTTTTTTCCATGTTAAAAAAAGAAACAGTAATGCGAATGTACTAAAAAATGATGTATCACAGACAGTTCCGCCAGAAGACTATCTTTTCAACAGGAATTCTTTCAACCCCTCTATGGCCCTGAAACGATGGCTGATACTGTTTTTTACTTCGGGCTGCATCTCTGCAAAAGTTTTCTCAAATCCATCAGGCAGAAACACCGGGTCGTAGCCAAAGCCCATACAGCCCTTACGTTCCTTTATTATGTTCCCGCACACCTTTCCGTAAAAGAGGTGTTCTTCCCCGTCAATGATCAGGGCAATAGCGGTTCTGAAGCAGGCCTTGCGGTTCGCACATCCGTTCATTTCCAATAATAGTTTTGTGACATTATCATCAAAACTGCAGCCTTCACCGGCATAACGCGCCGAATACACTCCGGGGGCTCCATCCAGGCAGTCCACTTCGAGGCCGGTATCGTCAGCAAAACAATTCAAATGATATCTTTCGTAAATATAACGGGCTTTCTGTAACGCATTTCCCTCAAGGGTTTCGGCAGTTTCGGGTATATCCCCGCTAAAACCGAGATTTTTCAATGAAAGGATTTCAATATCCGAGCGGTTCAGTATCTGGTTGATTTCTTCTAATTTATGCCCGTTGTTGGTGGCAAAAACAAGTTTCATAGAATATTTTTCACAAAAGTACGGTTTTAATATTGCTGTTTTACCTATGTTCCGGTATTATTCGTAATTTTCTTACTTTTGTACTTCACTAATTTTAAAACGATGAAAATAAAATCACTCGTCGCAACAGGCTTTTTCACGTGTGTCTGCCTGGTGAATGTTTTTTCCCAGCATACAATCTGTCTTGATTCTATCTTACATCCGGATCGCTTTGTATCAAGATATATCCCGATGCTGACCGACAAGGAACTGATGAAAATTGCTTCGTTGCCCGATCTGATATTGCCGGCGGAATATGAATTTATCAACAAGACGACCTTGCCATATAAGGTTGATAATACCTTACTACCATATATGATTGCCACAACATGGCAGAACGGCTACGAATGCGGTCAATCGGCAAGCATTGCCAATGATTTTACTTTTGAGATCAACCGTTTGCGGAATCTGTCGTCTCTTATCGATTCAAACCGCTATGTTACGCATTTTTCGTGGAATTTTCTCAATAACGGGTACAACTATACAGGGGCGAGTTATTACGATTCATGGGAAATTACACGTATGTGCGGAGTGCCCAACGTTACGGATTATGGCGGCCTGTTATGGTCGGGCGGTGAAAAACGGTGGATGACAGGATATGATCTTTATTACAAAGCGATGCACAATCGTTTGTATACGGGTTACAACATTCAGGTTGGCACCCCTGAAGGCCTGATGATACTGAAAAACTGGCTGCATAACCATTTAGATGGTTCTGCTGTAGGAGGGTTGGCAAATTTTTATGCACAATACGGCTCCCCCAACGCAACCCTCCCGGCAGGTACCGAAGAAGGCGGTCAGGCCTTGATGTCCACCTGGGGGGCAAGCGCAAGCCATACATGGACTATTGTTGGGTATAACGATTCGATCAGGTATGATTATAATTCGGACGGACTTTACACGAACAATATTGATATCAACTCAGACGGGGTAGTGGATATGCACGACTGGGAAATCGGAGGGCTGAAATTCAGAAACGGATATTCAGGCACCGGTTGGGGAAACGGCGGAAACTGCTATATGATGTATAAAGCGCTGGCCGATAATATAGGCAGCGGCGGAATATGGAATCACAGGGTATCCATACAATATGTAAAACAAACTTACGAGCCGCTTCTTACCATGAAAGTCGTGTTACAGCATAATTGCAGAAATAAAATCAAAGTTACCGCCGGCCTTTCGACCAACCCGGCAGACACCAAACCCCAGTATGTGTTAGATTTCCCGATCTTCAATTTCCAGGGCGGCGAATATTATATGCGCGGAGATTCAACTGATGCCGGAAAAACTGTAGAATTCGGACTCGATATCAGTCCGTTGCTATCCAACATTCAGCCGGGACAAAATGCAAAATATTTTTTACAGGTTGTTGAAAAAGATCCTTCAGGTTTGTACACGGGGCAAATTACGAGTTACTCTATTATTGATTATACTTCCGGAGTTACACAGGTGGATTGTCCTTCAACAAATGTAGCCCTCATCAATAATGACACAACCCGTTTGTCGGTCAGCAAAATAGTGAATTTCAGCAAAGTTGGCATCACTACCAATTCGCTTCCTGACGCACCGATCAACCAGCCGTATTCTGTCCAGCTCAATGCAGCAAACGGGGCAACCCCATATCATTGGGATTTCCTGTTTGATTTTTCAGCAACTTATTCAACAGGCGCGTCACCTCTGGTTACATCCACACAACTTGTTGCAAATACCAGCGGTTATGCTGTTCAGAACCTGGGTTTTGATTTCCCGTTCTATGGAGAAAAATATAATAAACTTTATATAAGCCCTGATGGATATATAAAATTCGACGATCAGGTATATACCTGGCCCTTCATTATTGACAAAGTTCTGTTATTTAAAAGCACAAAAATGATCGCCCCTTTTCTTGCCGACCTTGTTTTTGGTTCAGGCCAGGGCTTTTGGTACGAAGGAAACAGCCAGTATGCAGCGTTCCGATGGAAGGCATCTGTTTCGGGGCAAAGCGGCAGCAACGTGAATGTGGTGGCCAAACTTTTCCCAAGCGGGAAAATAGAATTCTATTATAATACCATCAGTGTGGCCACCACAACAGGATGGATCAGCGCGGTCTCAAGGGGAAACAACAACAACTATCAGTATACTGAATATTCGGGCAAGTTAAACGTAAATACCACGACTCAACTGGTTACCTTAATCCCTCCGGCAATTCCGTCCGAGCTTAAAATCTCAGATGGCGGGGTATTATATGGAACACCGGTTTCAGAATACAACAGTTTACCGCTCACGTTTAAAGTTACCGACAACAACAACATTGTAAACACAAAAACCCTGACCTTCAATACTGAAGGCATCATTGCCACCTACAGTGTCAGCGCAGGATCGGATTCGGTAATCAATGCCGGCGAGTTTGTTTCAATGCATATCGGTCTGAAAAACATCGGCGGCAGCTTGTTTCCAAATGCACAAATGAAAATCTCGACCACCGACAGCCATGTTGCTTTGATCGACAGCCTGGAAACCGCAGGCAACCTGGCCCCCGACGATTCTATTGTCTTTCCGGATGCATTTTCATTCAATGTTGATACAACGGTTCAGGACAATCATGTCATAAATGTGAACCTGATGATATATAATACCGCCGATACTTTCAACATCAATATGCCGCTGCTTGTCCGTTCGCTGATTCTGGATATCGGCGCTGTTAATGTTGCCGACGGAAACAACAATATACCTGAACCGGGCGAAAACGCCTCTGTGATCATTGAAGTTCTTAACACAGGAGGAACCACGGCTTACCATGTAAACGGCCTGTTAACTTCTAATGACCCTTATGTCGGCATTATCAGCGACTCCATGTATTTTTCGGGCCTGGCCGGCGGGGATACTTCAAACGCATTTTATGTGGTCAGCATTTCAAACTCTGTTCCTGACGGGCATATCATAGTATTTAATTTAAAACTGACTGCTGACGGGGGATACCATACAAATAAATTTTTCACTATCCAGATCGGGGGAAATGCCGAAGATTTTGAGACTGCTGACTTTTCGATGTTCCCGTGGACCACAACCACCACCGGCGATTCGGCATGGTTTGTTACAAACCAGTTACCCTATGAGGGAACCTATTGTACAGAGTCAGGGAATATCGGAGAAAACCAGGAAACATCTTTATCCGTAAGCCTGAATATTTTAAACAGCGGGAAAGTGAGCTTTTACAGAAAGGTTTCCTGCGAGGCACATACCGGATATACAGATTATGATTATTTCGCATTTTTTATTGACGGCGTCGAAATGGGCCGCTGGGATGGCATAACGGCCTGGATACGGTCCGAATATCCGGTAAGCGCTGGCGCCCATACCTTTAGATGGATGTATAAAAAAGATTATTCGGTAAGTACCGGAGAAGATTGCGCATGGCTGGATTATATTGTTTTCCCGCCGTCGATAGGCGTTGGATCGGATGTTACCCAAAATCCGGCTTCGATCTATAAGGAACTTGAAATTGATTCCGCGGTAACGGATTCAATAACCTTTACCAATAATGGCTCTGATGGTATCGTGCTGTACAATTGCGAAATCACTGATTTTTCAGCGAACGGAAATAACACCTGGCTCGCCCCTGAAGTTATTTACGGTTGTCTTGATGCATCTTCAACAGGTTCGTTAAAATTACTGTTTGATTCTCATGGTTTGGCCCCGGACACTTATAATAGCATCATCAACCTGACGTACAATTTCACAGATACGGTGAGTATCCCGGTAACAATGCATGTGGTAAACACTAGCTCCATAGACGAAAATTTATTGAATAACAACAACTTACAGGTGTTCCCAAATCCTTTTACCTGGCAAACGGCTATTTCGTTCACCTTGAACAATCGGGCACATGCAGACCTTACAATTTTTGACATCAACGGCAAGGCGCTTAAAACGCTGGTTTCAGAAACCTTGGGTTCGGGAAAGTATAAATATTATTGGGACGGTACTGATAAAAATAAAAACAAAATACCAGCCGGAATATATTATTACCGTTTTGTGAGCGAAGAATCTATTACTTCAGGACGTATCGTTTTTATGAAATAACCCGATGGTATTCAGCAGTGTACTATTTCTTTTTTTCTTTCTGCCGCTTACCTTATTTTTGTATTACATAGCCGGCAACAGGTATAAAAATCTGGTTGCTTTATTGGCCAGTGTGCTGTTCTATGCTTGGGGAGCCCCCCTGTTTGTTTTTGTTATTTTCGGATCGATTATTTGCGATTTTCTGTTTGCAAAATTCATTCATAAGTCGGAAGGCCGAAAAAAGAGAATCCTGCTGGCTCTTGCTATATCTTTGAATATAGGCATTTTAGTGTATTTTAAATACGCCAATTTTTTCGTGGAAAATTTCAATTCAATGCTTTTCTCTTTGGGATTTAAAGAGATACGTTGGACAAAGATTGCACTTCCGATAGGGATTTCGTTTTTTACGTTTCACGAAATGAGCTATATCATTGATGTTTATCGCGGCGTAAAACCCCCGATGAAAAACATCCTGAATTATGCTTTGTATATTTTATTTTTTCCACAGCTTATTGCCGGGCCTATCATACGGTTCAACGAAATTTCCGACCAGATCGAAGACAGAAGTTATCAGTTTACCGTTGATAATCATTTGCTGGGGTTTTTCCGTTTTGTCATCGGGCTTGCAAAAAAAGTATTGATAGCGAATGTCTTAGGTGCGGAAGCAGATAAAATATTTGCCCTTGGTTTCGATGACCTGACCACTCCCATCGCCTGGCTTGGGATAGTGGCCTATGCATTCCAGATATATTTTGATTTTTCGGGCTATTCCGATATGGCCATCGGCATTGCGCGTATGATGGGCTTTATATTCCCTGAAAATTTTAACAATCCTTATATTTCACAAAGTATAACTGAGTTCTGGCGGCGGTGGCACATGTCGCTGAGCCGGTGGATGCGCGATTACCTTTATATTTCTCTGGGTGGGAACCGGGTTCCCGTTGGAAGAATGTATTTTAATCTTGCTTTTGTTTTTCTTATTTCAGGGTTCTGGCATGGCGCAGAATGGAATTTTATTTTGTGGGGTGCGTTTCATGGGCTTTTCCTGATCCTTGACCGGCTTTTTCTGCTAAAAGTGTTGAAAAAGATCGGAAAAATTCCGAGCATTGGTTTCACGTTTTTTCTCACGCTAATGGGCTGGGTACTTTTCCGTTGCGAGAGTTTAGAACAGATAAAATATTTTTTCACCCGCTTGTTTGATTTTCATTTCAGGCCCACCGGCCTGTATTTCGATACCCGCTTTTTTGTGATCCTGGCTTTTGGCATTTTCTTTTCCTTTTTTGGCGCCATTGGCTCCATCGAAAAATGGCAGGAAAAAGTTTATGCTTCCGGTCAGAAAAACCGGAATGTCATTTTCTTGAGTGTTTTCGGGATTTTTTTATTTGTGATCTGTTCCGCGGCAGTGGTTTCCTCGGGCTTTAACCCATTCATTTATTTCAGGTTTTGACATGCAGAAAAATATAAAAAAAATATTAATTCCACTGATCATCGTCATCCTTTTTCTGCCTATGGCGCAACAAAAATTTCACATTTTCAAGATCAAACGCCTGAATGGATTTTATAGCCCAAGCCCTCGTCCCGATACGCTTAATTTTAACACATGGTTCGATGAATCTTATCAAAAAAAATACACTAAATATCTGGAAGACACCCTGGGCTTTCGACAGATACTGATCCGGATCAACAATCAGATTAACTATTCCCTTTTCAAAAAAACGGAAGCGAAAAACGTGGTTGTTGGCAAGAATAATTGTTTATACGAAGAAGGTTATATCCTGGATTATACCGGCAGTTCTTTTTTGGGAAAAAAGTTCTGGGATGAGTTGCTGCGCCGGACCAAACTCGTTCAGGATACTTTAAAGAAAATCAACAATACCGACCTTATCATTGTTTTAGATCCCGGCAAAGCAAGTTTTTATCCGGAATATATTCCCGACAGGTATCATCCGGAAAATAAGACCTTGTCGAACATGGAGTATCTGGCTGAACAAACCCGTAAAATGGGCATCAACAACCTTGACCTGAACTCCTGGTTCCGCGGGATGAAAGACACTTCAAAATATCCCCTGTATGCGACATACGGCGTTCACTGGAGCACTTACGGAATGTACAGGGCGGCAGACACCATTGCGCGATTTACCGGGCACCTGCGAAAAACGGAACTACCGGAGATGGTTTGGGAAAGTTATACGGTAACCGACAAAATTAAAGACGTTGATTTTGACATCGAAGCAACCATGAACCTGTTGTTTGATCTGCCGCATACCAGGATGTGTTACCCTCAGATTTCCTATAACAGCAAGCCCGGCACGGTAAAGCCCAAAATACTTACTATCGGTGATAGTTACTATTGGGGCTTCCTCTACAATCATATTGTGGACAGCCTGTTTTCGGGCCAGCAGTACTGGTATTATTTCGGGGGAATATGGCCAAATATCTGGGATTTCAAGATTATCCCCCTTGAATTAAATTTACAACAGGAAATTGAAAAACAGGATGTTATATTAGTCGCGTTTACCGAACTAAACGCTTTTTACGGGTTTTGGGGGTTTATTGATGAGGCCTATAAAATTTATTTTCCGGGTGAATACAATGAGGAATACGAGGCGAGAAAACAACTCATTAAAAACGACCTGTATCTCTTCCGGCACAGGGAATTGGCAAAAAAATACCAGCGATCCGTTGAAGAAATTATTGAAATTGAAATTAAAAACAGAGATATTTGCCAAAAGAAATAAAAGGAAATAAAATGATAATACGTCTTTTCGTACGAAATAAAACAGTAAGGAGTATATGAGCTTTTTTAAAGATAAGAAATTTGCCATTTTATTTGTGATTGCCTGTTCGCTAAGCACGGTGCCTGTATTTTTCAACACCTTTGCACTGAGTCTCGACGGCCCGGCACATTTATATAATTCTAACCTGATCGCTGAACTTCTCAAGGGGAACCCTGTCGTAAACGACTATGTTTCGTTCAACAAATTACACCTTACCAACTGGAGCGGACATTTAATTCTTACTGTTTTCAACCTGGTGGCGCCTGCATGGATCGCTCAAAAAGTATTTATTTTACTTCTTGTTGTTTCTTTTCCACTTTCATTTGGTTTTATGGTCAACCGGCTTAATTACAGTTCAAGATACCTGAGTTTTATCATTATCCCTTTTTCGTATTCCATCTTTTTCTTTCTGGGATTCTATAATTTCCTTTTAGCGGTTATATTTTTCTTTTTGTGGCTGGCGTTTATTTACAAAGAAAGCCGTGTTTATTCGGCCAGAGAGAAAGTGCTGATCTTTATTTTGTGCTTGTTGATGGAATGTTCGCATGTTTTTATGTTCACGGTTGCTATGGCAATTTTCATGGTGTATCTGGCGCTTCCTGTTATTCGAAAAAACAAATTCCGTTTGTTTATCACGCTCAGGGAACTGCTTAAACCGCTGAAAACCTTTCTTGTCCTGAGCAGCGGCGGGTTACTGTTGTTTTTATTTTATTATTTTAACAAAACTGGACAGTTTTTAGAACAACAAGATGTTACTGTGACGTGGTATAAAATATTTTCAGATGTATTTACCATTTCGCCTTTATTATGTCTTACTGAGAAAAACAGTTCACTGACCAGTATTTTATTTATCCTGATCGAGTTAACAGTTGTTTTTTTAATAGCCCGGGAATTCCTGACAGGAAAATATAAAAATAGTTATTTCTTTCTTTACACAGCTCTCCTGGTCTTGTGCTTTTTTGTCTTAACTATGGCTTTTTTTGATCAGGGTTTATATATTCAGAGTCGTTTTTTGTTTTTGTTTTTTATCTTTTTGTTCATATGGATTGCACTGCAAAAGGTGCCTAAACTGATACAGATTGGTCTTATTATTTTTAGTCTTGTCGTATTTTCTCTATTTATTAATTATTATAAATTTAATCTGTATCTTCTTTCTTCGCGTTGTTATGCCATTTATGATGTTGGACAAAAAATTGATAAAAACGCAAGAGTATTTTGCGTGAATTTTTCAGATCACTGGCTGGAAAGCCATCAGTTAAACTATCTGGGGGCAGAAAATCCCCTGATCCTTTATGATAATTATGAATGTAATCAAAACTATTTTCCGCTGAAATGGAAAAATCAGGAAATCGTTGAAACGCTTTGGGATGATTTTTATAAGGGTATCTATTCTAAAACATTTTCAGAAAATGTTGATTATGTGGCAATTTTAGAAGAGCCGGTTAAAAATTCAGACGATCAGACCATCAAATCACTGTCAATGGTTAAAAACAATTATACTCCGGTTTTGGTATCCATAGATAAAAGGCTTACGATTTATAAAAAGAACCCCAACGAATGAGTATGGCCGCTTATTTTTCCCAGAGATCGTATCCATACCAGGTCCCGGTGGCATAATCCCCGTCGTCCGCCACAAATACAAGCCCGTTGGCGCAAGACAAAGAAAAGCCGTAGCTGCCTTTTTCAATTTCTACTGATTTGATCTTTATGCCTTTCATATCATAGACGAAGATCATTTTGTAATCGGCATTCCAGGTATAGATATACTTGCCGTCAACGGCAACACTAACGCTTCCTGTAGTAAATTCCTTACCGCAGTCAAAGCCCTTCATCTCTTTTAACAATTTTCCATTGGAAAAACCAAATATCTGTAAATCGCCTTCGTTGAAATAGTAAAGATTTTTGCCGTTAGGGCTCAAGGCAAGGTTAGCCTGCCCGTTCTCATAAAGTTCGCTCCTGACTTTCTCATAGCTCCCCTGTTGCAGGTCGGTGATCCGGTAAATATGCCTTTCAAAAGTGCAGACATAAAACTTTTTTTCTTTGCTGTTGTACATGATGGAGCGCATATCGAGCATCAAATCGTAACTATCGAGCAGTTCACCCGTAAACGAAAATTTGTTGATACGGCCTTTCTCTGCCCTGCCGCCATTGACCGTATAATAATATTTCCCGTCAGATACAATATGGACATTATGGGTGAGCGGGTCTTCTTCAAAGGTGATCTTTGGTTTTAATACCTGGCCATTAACCCTGAACGATAAAAAACAAACAACGATCAACAGTGCGCTTATTACGGATAGTTTTTTCATGATTTGAATTTTTAAATAATGTTAATAAAATAAACCTCTTTAAAGTATAAAAGTAATAAAACCCAGTTCCGTTTTGCAACTTTATAAGAAAAATATTTGAACCATCTAACGGTGGAAGCACAATAAACAACACAATGTTGCTTACACCTGAAAATCAACAACTATCAATTCTTTTGATGAATATTTTTGAAAAATATTTTAGGGTGACGCATTGATGAAGTCAGGAGTGGCATACTTTGCTCCGGAATCGCTTGCTGTAAATTCATTTTATAACTGAAGTTATAACACATCCTATCTTAATTTTATCATCTCCTTATCGTAGTTTTTTTATTTTTCTTTTAGCTTGTTTTGCGTGTCGGCCATCAGGGAATTCATTCAAATAACGTCTGAAATCGGAGATACGTATACTCCTTCTAATTTTTGACCATCTCTCTTTCTCGAAAGAACTTATTCCTTCCCTGGCAGATGTTGAATGATTACCTTTGGGAAATTCTTTTAAATAACGGGAATAATTTTCATAGGTTTTGTATTGATCTGCTGTTTTCCACAATGCATCATCCATTCCTGATAATGCCTCTGCTTTATGGGTACTGTTTGGAAAATCACGAATAAAAATACAATATTCAGAATATGTATTTTTGCTCAGTGCATCTTTCCATAATAAATCTTCTGTATGGTCAGCGGATGAACCATAAATTACGGGGTTAGCTATAAAACCAACCAAGCCAATAATAATAACAATGACCAAAATACTGAAAATTTTATATAAAGGCTTTAATTTGAATTTTTTTGCAGCAAGAAATACTCCCCAAATTGAACCTATTACAAGAAATACCCCACCCCATAAAATCAATGGATTTATTGCTGTGGTCATACAAAAATAATTATCTAAAAAAAACATAGAGTTAAAACCAATGAAAATGAAAAAATTATTTATAACTTCAACTTTTGCAAGAAAGTAAAATACTCCAAGAATTATTGTCAGAATTATAAAGAAACGTTTTTTCATGTTATATTAATTCGCTATAATAAAAAAATAATGAACATAAAAATAAAACTATAATTTAACAAAAACGCCAAAAACCCATCCGGTTTTTCCATTAAAATTTATTTTATACCAGTAATTAGAACTACCATTGACTGTTACTTGATTGCCTTTACTAATAATTTCACATTTATCCCCTGTATTTAACTGCATAATAACTTGAGCGGTTATACCGGGTTTTTCTCTCACATTGACTTTTGTGCCATTTATGGTGAGCTGACCTAAATTATTATCGCCATTTTTCGTTTGGTTTGATAAATTCCCTGATAAACTAGTAAAGTCACCAAAAACCCAACCGACCTTATCATTAAAACGAATTTTATACCAGAAATTTGAACTTCCTTTAATCGTTTCCATCATTCCCGTATCAATAATATCGCATTTATCGCCTGTGTTAAGTTGAATTATCACACCTGCATCTAAAGCTGGTGCAGAGCGAATATTTACTTTACTGCCATTAATAATTAACTGACTATAAACATTCCCTGATGGGCCATTCTGAATGCAAAATTTCATATCAAACGATCTGCCATCGGTATTTTTCATTGTGCCTTCATAGCAATCATTACTCTTTTGAAGCTCACAATTTGCAGAAAGCTTGTCATTAGTATATTCATCTAAAACCAATGAACCCTGAGAGTTTTCCGTACCTTTTAATGAATAAACAATGCCCTTTCTGGAAGGATAATAATAAGTACCCTCAACACGTCCATCAGTATACCAATTTAAGATGAAAATTGCATCTAACTTACCAACATTACCATTAAAATTGTTAGATTTTAATAATTCATTATTGTTTTGAACATCGGCTTTTTTTTTAGATTGATATTGAACAATAGTTTTATTTGATTCTGAAGTTGAATTATCATTATTATTTATAACATTTTCAACGAGGTCATAGCTGGTAATCTTTGAAGAACCATAAACAAGAGGTTGTGATATAACGCCTACAATTAAACCAAACAGAATTAACCCTAAAATACAATATATTTTAAATTGCGGTTTAAGCTTGAACTTCCGTGTTGCAACAAACACACCCCAAATAGCTCCGAACAAAAGAAATACAAAGCTCCATAACACTATAGGATTAATTGCTTTGATCAAGCAAAAATAGTTGTCTAAGAAATACAAAACATTAAAACTGATATAGGTAAAAAAAGCGTTTATTATTTTAAAACGTGTTATCAGCCATAGGAATGCCAGAACAGAAACTATCGTTATAAAAAATTTTCTCGTATTGTACATTTTCCTGAATAAATTAAATCTTAAATTTATTTTCTACTATTTAAAAGATTCATTAATAAAGATTCTGCTTTGCCTATTAATTTAAGCAAGGGTTTTCTGAAAAATATAACTATAGAAGTTAGAGCAAGAAGTAAAATGAAGATTAAAGTGAACTTTTCTAAGCCCAATGCCTTAAAATAATCAATGTCTTTGATATCAAGATAATAATTAACTCTTTCATTTACCCAGCCGCTATAACCAATAAGATTATATGCCAACCGGATAAGAATACCTATGATAGCAAATATAAAAGCAGACTTTACAATCTCCTGAATGAAAGCATGCTTTGGAAACACAATTTTGAAAGAAACAGGAATTGTCATTTCCTGACCGGCACTGGAAGAAAATTTGATTTCCGTAGTATATAATTGACCTCTAATCAGGTTGGCAGTATCAATTTTTAATATGGGATTTAAATCATTAATATTAGAAGCAGCATTAAAAAAGAGTTTAGAAACATTTAGTGTAACACCTTCTATATTGTTTGATAACGATAAATCACAAACAGCATAACCTCTGGTTTTGTTTTTAAAATTTATTTCCCGATTAATAATATCACCACTCTGGATTTTCGGGAAAGATATTTCAGTCATATCGGGAACAATATTAGCATATTCAATATCCTTATTGAGTAGGTGAAGAAAATGTTCCAATCCATCGTCTTCAATACCTTTAAATTGTTTTTTTACTTTTTCCCATTGTTCTACTATTGCTGAATTGCCTGATAAATTTAGCCATACCAAGATTGAAGAATTAAAGAGTTCTTTTTTGCCGTGGTCCCAGTTTTCTGTGTTTTTGTTAATTTCAGAACAAAGTTCTTTTGGTGTTTTTACTAAAAATTCACCGGCAAATCGATAAGGCAATTTTGAATTAAAAGTATAAAGAAATTCAAGAAAAGCCAAGTCGATATTTGGAGCTTTATCTCGAATTTTTATAAATTTCTGATAAGCTGCTTCGTTAGTTTCTTTCAACCAAATTTCAACAAAACCTTTTTTTATCTGTTCTTTACCTGATACTACTGTTTTATTGTTCTCGAAAAAAAATGAGCAAAGTTCAGCAGGATCATTTGTCAATTTTTGATCTGAGAAACGATAAGGTAATTTTTTATTTAATTTGTAAACTATTTCAGTGTATGCAAGATCGATATTTTTTGCATTTTTAGAAATATTGCCAATTTCTCTTGCCAAAACAATGTCCTTCTGAGCGATAGATTGTTTGAGAAGATCTTCCTTAATAATTTCTTTGGCTTCTTTAGGATCATCAAATAATATCGTACCAATCTCATTGATATTCTTGGCATATTTTCCAGGCAAAATTTGAATCTCTAATGATTTCTGTTCAATTTTTATTCGCTCAGCTTCTTCAATTCTAACAGGAGTCATCCAAGATTCAACAGAAAGCAGTTGTTCTATCAGTGTTTTTCCTTTAATTTCACCCTTCGGATAAGGCAACAGCCCATTTTTGTCGATAGCCCTTTTCAGAATCAAGGCAGTTTCTTCTCTTGTAAGCTCGTATTTTTCTCCACGATTTAAGCGCATTTCTATCTCGCTTTTATCTGCCACGCCATTGGCCAACATATCCTCGATACTATCCTTAAAATACTCTTCACCTTGCTTTAAACGCTGCTCATTCAGTCGCTGATAATAACTATTGATATTCTGAATTGTGAACAATTGCTCAAGAGCATAATCCACCTTGGTAATACAACTATCCAAATTTTTTGCGCCAAATTTATCTTCGACCGATTTCCGAACCTGGCCACTACCTGATTGCCAGAAGTTCCTTTTTTCTACCCAAAAACTCTTAATCAAGGCGTGATTGTTTTTTACAATCTCAGGGTTAATCAGATTAATCTGGAAATGGTCGAGATAGAGGACCTCAAATAAATTATCAGATTCAATAATTTGCCAATCACCATCGCTATCACCGAACTTCAGAGGAAGAGACTTTAACCCTTTTTCTTCGGTTGCCAGAGAAATTCTTTCTTTTCTTGTCTTACCCAATTTTTGATCCAGAACATCAAGGGTCAATTTATCTTCTGATAAATCATCAGTATAACTTCCGGCAATTTTTCCAGATGTGTCAATGACATTGTTCGATTTACCAGAAATTTTTCCGGTATTTTCATTCAACTCGTCATTCATATGTTTCAGCTAATTATTGTAATACTTTGAATTTTTTCTTTTAAATGATCAGGAAAAGCAGCACTTCCGTTTATTTTTGTTTCTTTAATTCCTTCTGGCTGATAATCAGCAAGAACTTTAAGAATGCCATCCTGGTTGACTTCGAGCATAATTGTAGCCTTGTCGCCAGTATTTTCAAGTTCGAGTTTTCCTAAAGGTGCACATTCTAAGGGTTCTTTTGATTCGCCCTCGTAAATTTCCAGAACAGCATACGGATCAGTAAGATATTGCTTACGAGCTTTTGCAGGAAGCGTAGTGTTTTTATATATCAAGTGGTCGATAAATGCTATTTGTTTACTATTTACAAGCTTTACTCCAATACTTTTCGGGGCAACATCTTCTATTCTGCCTTTGCTTTGACCGGAAATGGCCGCACCAATAGCGATTGCAGTATCATAGCTAAACCCTTCCCGATGCTTTTTGATGGTCTTTTTGGATTCTCTTTCAAGCATATCAGAGATCATAGGCATGCGGCAGGATCCACCTGCAAGTACAATTTCGTCAATCTCTTCCCACGACAAATTACTTGCCTTCAAAACAGTACTGCACCTTTCTTTTGAAGCTGAAAGTAACTTTGAACTCCGCTCGTCAAAATAAAATGGCCTTTCTGCATTACTTTTTACATCCAGTTGGATTACATTTTTAGTGGGTGGGGCAGACCTGAAAAGTTTTATTTCAAGATCAAAACCATTGTCAGAAAGAAAGACGGTCGTTTCTTCACTCTCTGATAAATCTTTCTTTGCCTGGATAGCTAGTTGTTGCAAGTCGTAGAATCTTTCATCAGGAATTTCGGAATTGGTTTCTTTTTTGAATTTCTCTTTCAAGTAGCCAATTATTAGTTCGTCCCAATCCTTACCCCCCAACTGAGTGTTGCCATCCGTAGCAATGACCTTAAAGGAATCGCCATTTATTATCTCCAATATAGTAACATCAAGGGTGCCTCCGCCAAGATCAAAAACCAATATTTTTTTATTTTCCTTTAAAGAAATACCAAAGGTGAGAGATGCCGCCGTGGGTTCATTGATTATGTTAATTACATTAAGACCGGCTATTTCGCCCGCAAACTTGGTAGCATTTCTTTCTTCATCACCAAAATAAGCAGGAACAGTTATTACAGCCTCTATGTTGAATTCAGATTCTTTTGTTGATTCTTCAATTAGCTTTCTTTTCTTGAAATACTGCCAGGCATCCCGCTTTAGTTTTCGCAGCAATATTGCGGACATTCCAATAGCACCATATTTAGTACCACCTATTTCATAAGGTGCAAATTCGGGTTTACCCGGCATTTCTTCGGTCGGTTTCCCCATATCTCTTTTGAAGAACTCAAATATCGGGGCAAAGACAGTGATCTTCTTTTTATTAGCCTCTTCGCCAACATAAGCAGTTTTTCCATCAAACCAGATTACAGAAGGCGTTATGTTCCTACCCCTATTATCCGGAATAACCTGAGGTATTCCTTCATCAATGAATGCGACACAACAAAATGTTGTTCCTAAATCAATTCCGATGTGCATTATTTTTCGATTTCCTGCATTAACTTAATAACCTCCATCATAAATACCGGCTGAATCCGTCTTTGAGCAGCATCTTTAGTTTGCATGGTTTTGAATGTATTCAATATATCATTCTTGATTACTGCTTTGATACTATCATTAAGTACAACCTCACTGCCCTGGTTTAATAAACCTAAAGCAACAGCCGTTCCATTTATAATATTGACAAACATTTCAAGTTCGTAAAGTGTTGTGTTTTTAAGAAGTGTCTTGTTACCCACGAACAAGTTCTTATTATTGATGTATTGTGTGCTGTCGAATATTGAACCATCAGTAAGTTCAATTTTCTCCCCACATACAAATTCTAATGAAGTTTTCTCGTCAGTAGCAATTTCAGATTTATGATCACCTTTAATGCTAGCAGTATTCAATTTAATAACACCGCCACCTGTTGGTGAAGCTGAATCTTTTTTAAATTCAGACCCCAAAACCTCTCTTTGAGAAGGTTCCGAAACAATCAGACCACCGCAAGCCTCACTTTTAGGCTCAGGAGAAGCAAATTGTAAAATGTTTTCATGTGGGGTGATGTCATGTACGTTCAATCCATAATAGAAAACAGTATTAAGGAATTTGACACAAGTACTATTCGTATTAAACAAACCAAAATCAAGCCAGCTGATGAATTTTGCGCCATTACCCCCCCAATATAAATTTATACCCGATTCCTGGATTTTAGTAATTAAGCTATTATTGTCGGACTTTTCATTAGCTTTTAAACATAAAAGAGCGGTATAATACGCTAATGCGCCAAATTCAATTAATATAATCTTCATCAATGACTGAAGCGCATTGTTCTTTATATTCTTTGAAAGGTTGGTGAAAACATCCTTTTCCTCATTTTTAAGGATCATATTTAAGGTAGCTGCAAACTGATCCTCATTATTCTTCTTTTCAGTCAAAGCAGTCTTGCCACCATTGTCGGGTGAAAAAAGAATGGTCCACAATTCAGGTTTACTACGTATATACTCACAAATTTCCTTACCCGCAAGCAATATCGAGGTATCGTATAAAGCCATTTCTGTTTTATCGCACCAAATGCTAATGTCGGTTGTAGCCCCACCAACATCAAGGCAAATTGCACCACTGGCAAGTGTGGCTTCGGCAATTTCCCTCTCTTTTGTAGAAATAAATTTTTTAGGATTAGCGAAAAAATAACCGGCAGCAATACCCTCTGTCATTAAGAAGGGGCCCCTGATGATTGGCTTTTGATTATCATCCGGATTATTTTCATCAAACACATTAATAATCCTGTCCGCACCGCTATATAATCTTCTTAATGAGTCTTTCCAAAGCCTTCCAAATCTACTTCTATCGCTGGGAGAGAACGCTTTGGGATAAGAACATCCTATAGAAAGAATCTCAATATTCTCTTTACAAACTTCCAGGAATATAAGGAATAAGAGGCTTTCAATAAACCAATCCGTATTATCTACACGTGTTTTTTTCTGTAGATCTTTATCCTGAGCGTCTTGCTCCCATTTTAAATTTGTAAATACATTTTCGGGAATTTTATAACTATTCGCAAAGAAGATAAAATAATCAAGTATTAATGTTGGCTTTTCGTGAGTGTTGAATTTATTTAAAAGCGCAGTTGGGATCGGTAATTTATGTTTTTTTGTAGGAATAAATGAATTATTCAGTGTTTCATGTCTGAGAGAATCATTACTTGAGGTTAATTGACGAATATATTTCGGAAAATTATAGCACCATCTTTCCCCTGCATTTTTCCCTTTAATGAAATATACATTAGAATTAGATGTGCCAAAATCAATACCTATCTCCATTGACGTATTTCTCAAAACTCCATCTGGTTTTGCTGCACCATTAGGCTCACCATTCTCATCATCAAATTTCCAATTTTTATATTTATCTATTAGAATAAGACCTATGGGCTCTTCTGTGGAATTAATGATTTCAATACCATCAGGGAAGGTTCCATCACCCTTTAGTTCTTTAATTCTGACTTTGTGGTTATCCTTATCAACAATAAAGTTTGAAAGCCGATTGGTTTCGGTATAATCCGGGGTAACCAGAAAAGGAGTAATAGAGAAATTGTCGACATGGCTTTGGACAATATAATAGCGCCTCCAATTTGCACCATTGTAATCGGGAAAGATCTCAATCACCGGCACATCAACTTCCAGTATGTCGCCTTCGCCTTCCTGCTTACCTTTTAACTTATATGTTTTTTCAATTCGTAAAGTAGTGCCAGAAACAGGAAGGGAGAATGAAAACTTTACAGATCCGCCATCAGGAATTATCCTGGGATCAAGAAGTTCGCGAATCTCCGTGGGCGAAAAGAAATTGAGAATTTCTTTTTTAAAAGGCCAAACATATGCGTTATGATTAAGTTTTGTTTCGTTGGCACAAATAAAATCGCCGTCCTTAGCTTTTAATATGTAATTGCTTAAAAAATATAATTCGGGTCGGATCCAAATACCGGCCTTTTTGCCATCCTGAGTTTTAAAATCAATAGCCTCTCTATCAATTTTTATTCCGCATGGTTCCTTAAAATATCGCATGAGTGCATTTGGAGCATCCCCGCCCAAATCTTTTAAACTATAGGGGTCCCAAATTCTTTTTCCGGTAACAAGAAGCTTTTCGCATATTACCACAATTTCTTTATATTCTGTCAGATTTCTTGTTGAATCCAAGGTCATTTCAGAATATTTTTCTTCCTTTTTAAAAGTTTCATCTATAATAAGAGGGCATAGGAGATATTGATAGATTCTATATTTCCCCTCTTCAAAATACTTTATAGATTTACCATTACCAATTCTTATATCAATTTTATCGGATGGTTTTACTCCCTTTGCTTTAATAGGGGTATCGGGTGGCAGGTTAATGAAAGGGTAGCCTCTAATCTCTTTTAGCCAATCATTGATAAGATCATTAATATTCTCGACCGTTTGAACAGCTTTTGAATTTTCCGTATTTGCAACTTTTCCTAACCGAATTTTAAATTCACACAGCCATTCACCAATAAATTCAATCTCTTCTTTATCCGTTTCCTTGGTAGGTGGAACTAAAAAACCATTGACATCAATTAGAAAGTCTTTAAGTTCTGGTGCTTTTATTAGAAGAAGTTTGGAATAATCAGAAGCTGTATATATTAGCGTTGCAGGAGAAAATGAACCAATTGGAACCTCTTTAAATTTAATGACAAGAATAGGTTCTTTTAAATCCGGATCAATCCAATTGTAAAGCTGACCATTATTTTCAAGCACAATTCCCTTTGGACTTAAACTTATGAGGGCTTTGACAAATGGTTGTTTTGCCAAAAGATCAACAGGGCAAACCGTTAAATCATATTTTTTATACTTTGCTAATGCAAGCAGACTCATTAATCCCCGCCACTCATTAATCAGTTGTTGCTTTAACGGATGTTTCGAATTCTGCCGAATTGCTGATTGAAACATCAAAGGCCTTGCCCATATATCTGGAATGGAACTGATACCTTTTTTACTAGCCTTTTCTGTAATTTCAATTCCATTGGCAATATCTAAAATAATCTTCGATTCTCGATTACCCCAGTTGCCTTTTTCTGGAGGAGTTATACCTGTCTCGGTTTTTGAAAGTGTTGGTAAAAACAAATGTTCAGCCATATCTTTTCTAATTTAGCTTTATTTCACTTTGAATATTATAATTTTTTGCGCAAAATTTCATTGAACCTTCATAAAAAGTGCACAAAAACTTAATTGCAGCCTTATTAAAAGGTTTTTTGGTAAGATTAACCTGATTCAATCCATTAACTAAAAATGAAGGGAACTTTTCATTAATATCAGGATGTGACTTTAAAAGATTTGAAATATTGGATTTATTCTCTGGGTCAATTAGATCTTGTATAACAGGGGGGCTTTTCGAATCTTTTATCTTAACAAGAATTTGTTTGCTATCAATCAACTTTATATTATCATCGATGTCAATAGCACAAATCCAGTTAAGATATAAAAACAGAAACTCTTCAAAAAGGTTAAGTATTGTGACGTTATCAGAGTACCTTATATCCGTTTCTAATTTAGTCTTATCATTTACTTTGTCAAATTCATGTTTTTTGTACCAATCTTGCTTGATGTAGTTTTCTTTATTTATCATTTTATCAAGAGGCATTCGCGCTTTTTTGCCGTATGTACAAAATGAATAAGCAAACGTTGTAAAAGCAGAAGTTAATAGTTTAAAACCATTTTGTCTTGGAACAACAAGCGTATCCTCTCTTGCGACAGGAAAATCAGTCCAACCAATTGAATTATCATCCCGGGCAGCGATAAAAAACTTCTTTTCGGAAGTAGATTTGTCTATTTTCTGATTGAAGAAATCAAATGCAGCCATGCCAACAACAATCTCAATGTAATGCGGGTCGTTTTTCTGAGTAGAGCTCCCGACACTAAATTCACCAACATCCTGAAGTAAATTGTCACCTATAAAATAAAGTTGGTCGAATGCCAGACCTTTATCGGAATAATATTCAAGAGCTCCTTTGGTCGCAATTGGAAAATCTTCATTTGTGACGAACATTTTTTCCTTTGTCACGTCATTGTTTTGGCTAAAAGAAAAGTAGGGTAATATTAGTGCTGCACCCAATAATACGCTGTTTTTATCTTCACCAAGTTTCCCAAGCCCTTTTATCAAATTATCTGCACCAAGCGTAGGAACACCTGCAGCACCAGTTCCGCCAAAGATTGAACCAGCCAGAAATACTTTGACTTCGTGTTCATTGCTTTTGGTTTTGATATCATTAAAGAATTCTTTAAATGGATCTTTATCCTTTGGAGGGTCAGACATTACGACAGATCCAATGGAAGGATGGCCTCGGAATCCCTTATTAAGTGGTTCTTTTAATTCGTTCTCAGAAAACAAAACATCAACAAGATCGCCTAAATATGATTCGGCAAAACTCTCTTTAAGGATTGTATAATAAATGTGGCTGGATAAAGTAGAGCTTGAATTTTCTTCAAAAATGCTCCAGTAGATGCCCTTGTCTTCTTTTGATATTGAGATCTTAGTTTTAAAGAAGGTTCGATTGCTTAATGCGTCAATGTTTAACGCATCATAACATAAGTTGTACTTCTTTATCAGTGTAATGGTCTTATTCAGATTGCCATTCCCTGCATCAGGATCAATCAAGAAAACAGATAACTCCTCAGGGCCATAACCTGCAGCACACATGTTGACAACAGATTCGACAACTTTAGCTCCAGTACCACCGATACCTATAAGATAATTCTTGGGCATATTTTTTTAATTTAATGTTTTTATCTAAAAAGAACAACATTTTTTACTATTGTGGGCGAAAAGAAAAAAGAACAAAACCAGAAGAAAAACCAAGTATGCACTGCAAATAAGGCAAACATTAACAACCAGTCTTTTGTCATTATCCCTTCTGAGAGGTTAATAAAAACCAATATCATTAAAAGTCCAACAGCAAATAAAACCTGACATATAAAAGCCCACCACCAAACTCTTTTAGCTTTAACTAAATCACCTGCTGTTGATTCTAAATTACCGTAGTAATACCAAATTATACAATTTATTATTCCCAAACCGGCTGCAATTCCAAAGATGACCCTGAAATTAGCTAGAAATTCTTCAGGAGTCGAAACCGCGAGCATCAAAGATTCACTAAAGCTGCCACCGTAAAAAATAGCAGTGACTACCCACAAAACTGCGCCAATGGCAACTGTAATAAGATAATTCAAAGGACTTTTTCTCATACTTTTAGATTTTAACGTTTATAAAGGTTTAAATAAAATTTTGCTACGTTAGTTGGGTTGACAGAATTTTTAGCAACAAGAAGAGTAGAAATGAATTTTTCAAGATTATATGTTTTATTAGCTGATGGAGTATTAGGAATTGGATTATCTGTTGAAATGTTTTTAATCCAAGATGGAGCTAATAACCCATTGATCTGGTTTGCCCTCAAATAAATCAAATAGGAATAATTACCAATTGGATCATTATTATTTAAAATAACTGTAGCGGTTAATTTGTTACCACTTCTTTTAATATTTTCAATTCTTATATCTTCTGTTAAAACACTATCTGAGGATTTAACTTTAGGGTCAGATATGGATTTTTTGTAAACAACTATATCAATATTTTTTTCTGAGAAGTCAGCAACGCGTGGATTTCTTTCAAAATTAATAGTCAAATCAAATTTAGCTTCCTTTCCGTCTTCTTTCATACTAAAGTCAAAGGAGTTATTAGCTTTTTCACGAGGAGCTTTTTTGCTAACAGACTTAGAATCTCTGGATTTTAATAATGATATATCAAGCGATTTCATTAAATAATTTGAAATTAAAAAAACATGATCCTCTCTAACAAATGGTTTGGTTTTTAATGACTCGAGTAGAATTTCCATGTTTGCTGGATTTCCAAACATTAATGCGTAAAAAGGCCTATCGCTTGAAACATGTTTGTATCCATTAGGATTTTCAGGGGTATCGAAAACTCTTCCATTAAAATTACTTTTGACACATAAAAAGCCTACCATGACATTTTTTTTGAAACATTGTTCCTTTAATTTTTCGACCATAATATTAACATCACCTTCATCCTGGAATAGATCTGTGAGTACAATACTAAGGCGTTTTGTGTCAGTGTTTTTAATTACATTGTCAATAAATGTTTTTTTAAATATACCTGACTCCCTATAAAAGATCTGGTCATTTTTTGAGCTTAAATAAGTCGATCGATCAATGGGTTTGATTTTTTCACCAAATTTGTAAAATTTCAAATCGGCACTTTTCCAAACTGAACGAGCACTTGCCTCTAATTGGTCAAGAAATTGGCTATAATTTGTATTATTTCCTACAGCAAAACCCTCCATAGAAGTTGTTGCATCAATATAAACATCCAATTTAATTGATTCGTCTTTTGTGAATTTTGTACCAATAATATCTTCGTCAGACTGATTCCATTTAATATCTGGGAATTTGGTAGTGCAACCAAAGAAAAATACCAAAGAAAAAATTAATAACGTTAAAGTTTCAATCTTTTTCATATCAAACAAATTATTTTAATGATTATTTGGTAATTATAATAAATATTTGCAACTATAATGTGACTCTGTCAACAATATATTGCAAAAAATTATGTTATCAATATTTTTTTTAAAAATTTGGCAATTCAAAATTTTAACGAATTAAAGGATAAAAAAAGAATGCAATAATAAGAAAAAATCATTACTTTAATTATTATTATTAACATTTTTTTTTAGAATATTAAAATATCGATGTATCATTTTGAAAAACAAATCATTATAAAAATGAACTTAAAATACAATATAGTTAATTCATAAAGAGTAGAAGTAAAAAAAACAAAGATTTAGATACTGCTTTTAGTTTAAATTTTTATAAAAAGAATATTTAATGAAAAAACGCACCTTTCAAAATAAGGACAGAGTAAAAATAAAAACAAAAAATTGTAAATAATAGGGATCATTAGTTGAAAAACGAAATAAACAAAATAGGGACGTATATTAAAGAGATTAAGCATTAGCTTTTATTATAACCACGTTCCCCCCTTTTTTAATAACTTTTACAAGAATATATTTACGACATAATAAAAAAGATACGATTTATGAGGAAAAATCTACATATTAAAGCCAATGGCCGTTAATCCAAAGACTAACGGCCATTTGCCATATCTTTTCAGTTATACTGAAAACCCATTGCCTGCCAGGATTTCATCTAACTTAATTGATTCCGGCCACCGGAATGATTACATCTTTATAAATTGTTTCGTAATAACTCCGCCTTCTTTCGATAGGATACGTGTTATATAGGCGCCTTGTTCCAGTTTCGAGATATTGACTACCGCGATCGTACTGTTGTTGTTATAATAACTGAAATTGGTGATCTTTCTGCCCTCAATATCGTAAATCTCAATAGCAGCAATACCCTTCAGGGAATAATTATTGATTCCCTGTAGTACAAAATGGTCCTGAGCCGGATTGGGGTAGAGTTTTATGTTTTCCGCCACATCGCTATGGTTTTCAGGAACATTGGCAACCACCCCGTTTACATCAATTACATCCATCTGATTAATGGGTGGGTTTACCGCAGTGGTAACCGTAAACGAAGAATCCGGCCAGTGAACCACAATAGAATCAATAGAAGTATGAGCTCCCAGGCCGAAAACCAGGTTAAAAGGTTGCTGCCCGCATTTATTTCCCCTTCCGGCATAAATATCTCTCATTTTTACTAAAGAATCTGCATAAACAAAGATCCTTGCACCGATCGAATTATAGTTACATCCGGGAGGAGCTATCAGTTTAACCGAAACCCAGTTGTTCTGGTTGCCAATTTCATTTCTTAATAGATATGTTTTCACATTACCATCTTTGGCGAATATAAGGTCGTCGTCACCATCAAGATCGTAGTCCATTGGTTCCGAAGCATGTGTATTTGCAAACGTGGTATCGCCAATAAATCCAAGTTCTGCATTCACATCTGAAAATGTGTTATCAGCATTCTGATAAAACATGTAGAGTCTGTCGGTAGCAGTCATATAATGTCCCTGCTGAAGAGCCATATCTTCAAGTCCGTCGTTATCGAAGTCGAACCACGACACGTCATAATCACCGTGATGCGTTGATTTTGGGGCATCCCAGGTAACTCTGGTCAGGTCCCAATGCAAATGGTAATTGGCGGCGGCCCCTTCGTTGATAACGATCGTGCTGCGGCCTTCATTTGCATCATTCCCTCCATGGACTTGTGCAAGCATCAGGTCCATATCCCCGTCATTATCAAAATCCTCAGGTGCAGCTATCCAGTTGCAGAGATTCTGCCCGTTATCGCCTTGCATAAATTGTGTATTGTAGCCGGCTGTGGCCGTAACATCGGAAAAGGTTCCGTTACCGTTATTTTTCCATAATATTCCGCCAGTTCTGCAATAGGGTGAGGTAACAATATCCGGCCAGCCGTCGTTATTCCAGTCGCTTACCTGGCAGCCATAATCAGGTTCATTTTTATTAGCAAGTCCCGCCGCAGTGGAAACATCCGTAAATGTACCATCGCCGTTGCCTTTATAAAGAAAACCATGATTCCAGATATTGTTGGCATAATTTTTAAAAAATGTTCCCATAAAAACATCCAGATTACCATCTCTGTCATAATCCAGCATTGAATGACCGGTGGGATTATTTAAAATGGTCGTGTGAATTCCGTTATTGGGTAATGTAAGGAATGCTCCCGTGCCGTCGCCCAGCAATACTTCTCCACGGTCACCATTATCATTGTAAGTTTCCAGATTATAGGTATCGTTCCCCGTGATCATGTCAATATTTCCGTCATTATTCACATCAGCAAAAACAGCATTTAAAATCCGGTGCCCTGCCGAATCGGGAATGATATTGGCATTGATTCCTGTAATCGGCGTTATATCGAGAAATATTCTGTCGAGCGGATCTGCTGAATTGGTATCCTGCACATTGATATAAACCCTCATATTGTCTTTGCCATAAATATTTCCGGACCAGATGCTTAGCAGGTCGGGATAATCATCGTTGTTGATATCCGCGACCATTAAATAAAAAGACTTAACGCCACTAATGCCTACTTGATTTGTAACATTTTTAAACCAAGTGGTGTCTTGTGCATAACTGCTATTGTTCCAAAGAAACAACCCGAGAATTGTGATTAATAATAGGTATTTTTTTTTCATAAAAATAAATTTAGGGCGTTTCGAAAAACAGATTTATGCCCGGTTAATAATAAGACAAAGATATTTAATGGTTTTCTAATTACCAAATAAATTTTCAACCTATTATTTCAAGTGTTTGTCGACATAATTATATTACAACAATATACGTGTGCATTATTTCAATCACGATTATTCCCATATCCTGATATTAAATTAAATATAACAACCGCAATCCTGTTTAATTCACCAAGCCTATGTTTGCGTCAACCCTTGCTTTTCTGCCACGGGATTGGGCTATCGCTATTATCAGAACAGTACGCCATACGACCATAAAATTACCGTTACCGCGCACCAAATAATAAAATTTGCCGACTAATATGCAGAATTTGAGATTTTTTTAATAATAAACTTGCTATTTCTGTTTTATTTTTTTATCTTTGCGATATTATCGTTTATAATGGTTTTTTAAAGCTTTATAATGTTTTTTAAAAAAAAATGAATAAAATTCAGGCCTATGAAAAAATTTACATCAATAATCGTAATTATTTTTTCTTTAATTCCGATGTTAAAAGCACAGACTTTAATGGAGTCAACGTTAGAAATAAAGTACAATCAAACGAGTTGTTTATATGAAGCACATTTGCACGTTAGCGGTACCGTGACCTCCGGCCTGGATGACTTATTAGCAACAGCAGGTTTTTGTATTGTGGTACCGGTGTCGGTACCCAACACCCCAATATCGTGCACCTCCCTGACTCCCGGAACCTGGACAGATCAATCACCGGCCTATAATGTATTAACTTTCGACGGTTATAAAGACTATCACAAGTTTGCGACTTTTGGGGGACAATTTTATCCGCCCCTCGTAGCCGGGGCAGATATCATTCTGTTTACCTTTAGTTTGCCGACTTCTGTTTGCCCTAGTGGCATAAGGATGTTCGAGAATAACTACCCGACGCCATCCCCCACCCCGGACACCAATCCGCAGGGAATGACGTATGACAACTCTATACAGACATTATTGGGTGAAACTTACACAGACAATACAGGAAACCCTGTCACATTGCCGGTACCGGGATTATCATCATCATATTCGTTTTCGTGTAATGCGAGCAACCTGTACCTGACTGCTAACGGCAGCACCGTATTAGGGTGTAATACATTGACGTACAACTGGTCGGGGCCGGGAAACTATACATCAACACAAAAGAACCCGATAGTTAACCCTTATACTGCTCCAGGAACTTATACGGTAACTGTTACGGATGCCAACAGATGCACAGCGTCATCCATGGTGGTATTAACACAGCCGCCACAAGCTTTAAGTGCAACGGCAACAGCCGTAAATGCCAGTTGTGGTAACGCTAACGGCTCTGTAAACCTGACTGTGAGCGGAGGAACTCCCTCATACGCATATACCTGGTCGAACGGCGCTACCACTGAAGACCTCACCAATGTGGCCGCCGGGACATATCTTGTAACGGTGACCGATTTAAACGGATGCACAAGCACTTGCAATATTACCGTATTAAATTTTAATACTCCGCCACCTACACCCGTAATCTCTCAAACTGGAAATACATTAAGTTCATCAGCTCCCTCCGGAAATCAATGGTACAATGATTCCGGTATTATTAACGGAGCAAATGCGCCATCATATACCCCAACGGCCACTGGTTATTATCATGTAATTGTAACCGGCACCAACGGCTGTATTTCCGCCCCTTCAAACGTCATCTATTTTGTAGTCGGGTCGGGTTATACCATCAGCGGAAAAACACGATATGTGGCCAAGGCCCTGGCAGGGAACCCGCCACCAAATCTCCCCGTTTACAGTTCTGTAAAATACAATATCAACAAGGTGATCGTAATCTTGAAAAGTTATCCTGCCGGAACCGAGCTCGCAAGGGATACCAGTAATGCCTTTGGTGTTTATCAATTTACTAATGTCGCCAATGGCACTTACATACTGTCCTACGACAAATATGTGGCTGATACCATGCAGTACTGTGATCAGGTTAATACTATTGACCTGGCCTTGCTGAAATATTTTGTTGGCCATGATACCGTGGCTGATCCGTCAAGAAGTTTTACAATAAAACATAAGAACGCAGCAAATATTGATAATTCACATAATGCATATGGCCCTACAGTTAATATGGTTGACATTGCCAGGATCAGTGCTAAGGTAGGGGCGCCAAACGATCCTACCAATAACTTTCCGCATGGAAACTGGGTTGCTCTTGATACCTCTGTGACTGTTGCGGGTTCCGACCTTAATGTTACCCTGCAAACGATCTGCTACGGTGATTATGATGCTTCCAGTACTAAATACAAAGATTCAACAACATTCTGGAGTATGGCAAAATCATTGCCTGATGAAAATATCATCCTCAAGTCAGATGAGTCAATAAATTCAAATAATAAAGGGTACTTTGAAGTTCCATTACGGATAAGTACCTCCATGATAGGACTTTCTTCATTGGGCCTGGAATTAGGTTATCCAAGTGATAAATACAAACTTGAGAAGGCTTTCATGCCAAAAACCAGTAATAACATCATCCCGGTTAAAATAAATCCGACATTAGATGAGATTATTGCCCAGGGTAATGACTTGCTGGTAACCGACAATAAAGGAATTATCAGGGTGGTATTCGCCACAATAAATAATTTTGATGTGGCTGCCAACGATGAACTGATAAGGCTTGGTTTTCGTTCGATCATCGAACCTGATCCGGGGGAACTTGATTTTTATCTGACCGGCACAGGTTTGATCGCTGACCAGTATGGTCAGAATAATGATGGCGCCTATCTGTTGATGCCCACCATCTTTTTTCAGGGCAACGGCAATGACGTAGGATTTGAGTTTGCAGGTTATCCTAACCCATTTAATGGTCAAGCGACTTTGACATACAAATTACCGGAAGACGGAACAGTAAAATTAAGAGTATATAATGCTAAGGGCTGGGTTATTGCAGAACTGGTGGATAAATGGCAGATCAGCGGAGAACATTCGGTGGTATTTTCACCGGAGAACCTGCCGTCGGGCATGTACACTTTCAAACTGGAATATACAGGACAGCACAGAACAAAAAGAATGATATTGAAGTTGATCCATTGAGGCAATAAAAAAATACGTTTTTGATAGTCAAAGCCCTGGGTTCAGGATAACAAATAATTGTGTTTTTGACAAAATACGAACTGCATCGCCGGGTGCTAAGTATCCGAAATTTTTGTTGTATTACTGATACTTCATAATTAACAGAGGCCAGCTTAAAAGAACGCTGCGTTTTCCAGAGCGGACACGATGAAAAATGCTGATAATGAAATAAATATCGTAACCATCCGCAATTTTTCCTGGCTGCAATCCGATACCCGGGTATTATACCAAATTGAAATATAATTTAGTCCAAATGTTGTAAGTATTAATTTTTTTTGTAATTTTGGACTATAAAATAATTCAATC
>DAOQAF010000022.1:0-43743 GCA_035353775.1 Bacteroidales bacterium
CGATCATACACGTAACCCATGATTTTAATGAAGCCTATTCGCTGGCGGATACCCTCACCATCATTAATTCAGGAAAAATAGAGCAGACAGGGCCTCCGGCTGAAGTGTTCAGAAACCCCGCAAGCCGTTTCGTATCCGCCCTGACCGGCATCAGAAATTTTTTCACATGTTTGGAGTCGAAAAGAGTCGAAAATCTATACTGTATTAGGATCAAAGATGGTATTCATTTATATTCGTCTGAACCTTGTTCACCCGTTGCTTCGGTTATTATCCGGGAAGATGAGATAGCATTCCTTCCAAAGGATGGGAGCGTGGATAACAATGTTTTTGATGGGGAAATTACAGATATCATTCCTTCACCTGAGTTTTTCAGTGTGGTTGTAAATGCCGGGATCAATTTTTTTGCGAGAGTGACTAATGAAGAAATGAAAAACTTGAATCTTCATACAGGAGACTCTGTGAGAATAAAAATTCCTCTAGGCTCCGTAATACCGGTTTGATCAGGGTGTTGCCAAGGTGAAATCTGCTTTTAAAATTTCCGATTTTATTGAAACCGATAAGGTTCTTGATATCAGAACTATTCGCACAGCATACATGATATGTAGAAATAATTGTAAATTTATGGAATTCGATCATCAGATGCATCTTTTATCCCATCAAAATAAAAATTATGAAACTAATTGAAAAATCATTAATCGTCCTGTGCCTAATGACAACGAATTGTATCGCACAGACACCGGAGCTAAAAGAGCAATTCATTAATTCTGTTTACCAGACATTTGTTGACAGTTCTTTTACTCAATACTATTTAACAGACGATTGTTCCAGACTATGGCTTTCAAGTCCCAAGATTAAGGATGATTTTGCGCCTTTTTGCCCTGACAGTATTTTTCAGAAGATTTTTTTGAAATCAGAAACAGACACTCTTACCGAAACGTGGCAGTGCCATAATTTAAAAAATTCAAAATGTATAAGTTTGGATTTAAAGTATTCTTTTGTTCGAAATAAAACCTTGCCACAGGAAAAAAAAGTTTACACATTCAGTAAACCGATTTTCAGTGACAATTACGAATATGCAGTAATTGAAATGAGCTATTTTTGTGGGCCGAAGTGCGCGTATGGTTGTACTTTTTTATTTAAAAAGATCAATAGCCGATGGCAAAAAGTAGCTGAAACAAATTGCTGGGCGAGCTGACCATAAAATACCTGCCCACTTTCCTTTTAAATTCCCCCTAAAAACTTCATTGTCCCCACAACCTCATATTTCGCTGGTATTCTAAAATATTTTTCCACCCGCATAAAACCCAATTTCAGCGAAATAATACTTCATGTATTTTCAATCTGTTGAGTTTTTTTTTGTAGGAAATATTGTGTCCACTCCGAAAAGCCCCATTTTCCTTATCCTGCGACTTTTTGCCCTTAATTCCTGGCGCTTATCGCAAACTCTATGGTGACTTTACGTGCATCGTAAACTTTGCTTACTGTTGGTCGCCCAAAACAGGCGACACAAGCAATGTCTGGAAACGCAACCTGAATTATAATAATTCCCGGATCAGCCGGTCAAGCAACAACGCCCCATACCGGACCAGCGGGTTTTGTATTCGTTGCATCATGGATGAGGTGACTACAAGTGTTTACGAAAACATGGCCGAAGAGGTTATTCATGTTTATCCCAGTCCGGCTGCTGACATTATTTTTGTTAGTATTACCGGGGAGCTGCATTTCAGATTGAAAATATACGCTATGGCGGGAGCCTGTCTGCTGCAAAAAGAATTAAACCAGGGTTTGAATGAAATTGACATAGGGTTGCTGACACATGGGATTTATCTGATTCAAATAACGGGTAAGGACATCATCTTAAATAAAAAATTGATTAAGGAGTAAATCAATATACAGCCCATAATTTATATTGCTTCGATGGCTATTTCCCGATCGGTAATGCAAGCATGATAATTAGAGCTCATTTAAAGAAAATATTCGGCTCAAAATTTAGGCAAATTGAGCTATAAGTATTATATTTGTGAGCTAAAAACTAAAATAATGATAGACACAAGAAAACAGCAAATAATTGATTTTATAGAAAAAACAGGAGAATGTTCTTCAAAAGAGGTTTTCGAAGGAGTGAATATTTCCGTGAGCTATGCTACATTGAAAAGATTGTTACTGAATTTAATGTCAGATAATTACATTTCCACGAAAGGTCAGGGTAAGGGGACAAAATATATAATTTCGCCTGCTTATCAAGTAATTCAGCCAATTGATGTTGAGCTATATTATAAGAAAGAAATTGATGAACGAAAAATAATAGAAGGATTCAATTTTACGGTTATAAATGAAGTTTTAGCAAAAAACAGCGTTTTTGCAGAAAAAGAATTGTCAAAATTATATGAACTGCAAAAATATTTTCAACAAAATATTTCTCAATTGTCTGAAAGCGAGTACAAAAAGGAATTTGAGCGCTTAGCAATAGACCTGAGTTGGAAGTCTTCTCAGATAGAAGGGAATACCTATTCTTTGTTAGAAACGGAGAAATTGTTGAAAGAAAAAGAACTTGCTGACGGAAAGACCAGGGAAGAAGCGATTATGCTGTTAAATCATAAGGATGCCCTTGATTTTATCATTGATAATCCAAATTATCTTTATCCTCTGAGTGTTTCCAACATCGAGGATATCCATAGTGTTTTAGTTAAGGAACTTTCGGTAGAAAGAAATATAAGGAAAAGACGTGTCGGTATATCAGGAACTAATTACCGGCCATTGGACAATGAATTTCAGATATCCGAGGCCTTACAGAATACCTGTATCGTGATCAACAACAAAGAAAGTATTTTTGAAAAAGCCTTATTAGCATTAGTTTTAATTTCTTATATCCAACCGTTTATGGACGGAAACAAAAGAACAGCAAGAATAGTTAGCAACGCTATTTTGATGCATGAAAAATACTGTCCATTATCATTTAGAACAGTTGATTCTATTGAGTATAAAAAAGCGATGCTTTTATTTTATGAGCAAAACAATATCTCAAAATTGAAAGAAATTTTTATGAATCAATTTGAATTTGCAGTAAATACGTACTTTTAAAACGGAAAAAACTCCCATAAAACTTCATTGCCCCCACATCCATCTTGCTTCGATGGTAATCAAAAATGCCTCATTGTGTGGGGTATATTACTTTTTATAATCACCTTTTTTTTAAAATCCAAATTCCGCATTAAAATTTCCTATTGCGTAGTATTATAAAAAATTCCGTATAATATGCTGATTTTAAATATTATGATCATATGTTTTTAATGTGGAATCGACAAAGTAAATGTAATCCCGACACTGCGTGTGCGGGACAGGTTCCCGAAAAATAAAAAATTGTCGGAAAACAGTTACTAAGTCGGGATTAACCCCCAAAAGCATTAGTTCGCCCACTCCTAATGCTTAATTTTGGTTTAAACAAAAAAAATAATGTTAAGATTCTTGTTTTTTTATCTATTGTTTTTATATTTGTAAAAATATTTAAAAAGGTTTTATAATTGTCGGCGAACTGTTGCGGGTCTAAAATTTAATACGCTAATATACAGGCATTTTTCAAAATTCATACTTTTCGAAAGGGGTACCTAATAACAATATTTTAAACATGTAGGCGATAAAAATATTTTTTATGAATTAGAAAAATTATTAATATTTTAAAAAAATGTAGAACATAGACTTCTTTTAAAAAACCCGGGCTTGTCTAAAAATATTCACGAGTTGCTTAATTCTAATGAAATAATAAAATGAAACACTTATTTACAATTATTTTGATCGCAATAACGATGGCTGGTTTTGCGCAAATTCCTACAGATTCACTATCGTGTTGGCTTTCTTCTGATATGGGCGTCGTAGCAAATATGAATAATGTTCAACAGTGGGATGATCGCAGCGGTCATATGAGAAATGCCATCACAACCTATGGAAATCCCCAGTTGATACCTAATGAAATATGCGGCAACCCGGTAATCCGATTTAATGGTACGAGCAATGGAATGACACTTCCTCCTTTTGAATCGTTTTCAAATATGAGGGGTGCAATCATTGTCGTGGGAAGAATTAATGGACCAGGTAATGGCGCAGCAGGTTATGGAACTTTTGTTTCTACGTGGGTAGGCTCAGGAGTGGCCTGGCAATTTGCTGCAAATCTAAATACTTACTCCTGGTTTGATGGGGTGGGAGGTTCCGTAAGTCCAATAACGGCATCTCCACCAAATCAATGGGGCATACTTTCGTTAAACAGAAGGTATGACGACACCTTGCAATTCTATAAAAGTGGGATTTTAGTGCAAAATAAGGTTATTGCAAATATTCAACCTACACTGAATAGTATTAAAATTGGCTATAGCGGCTCTTTTGAAGTATTAAACGGAGATATTGCCGAAATAATTATTTACAACAAATCCCTGAGCGATGCTGAAATATATCAGGTGAACACCTATCTGGCCAACAAGTATTGTTTTAATAGCAGCGTGCCTCAACCTACTGCATCAAGTCAGACTAGTTGTGGCCCTTCAAGTTTTATACTTTCTGCAAGCGGTGGAATTCACTACCGATGGTATAGCGATTTAAACAGCACCACTCCCTTAAGTACTGACGCATACTATACCACGCCACTGCTTACTTCAAGCGATACGGTTTATGTTGCAAATTATAACGACACGTTAGAAAGCGCCCGTACCATAGTAACAGCAACAATATTCCCACTTCCAATTGTTACACTCGCTCTCAATCCTGATACTGTTTGTTTAAATTCCGGTGCATTTAATCTTACAGGTGGTTCACCTTTAGGGGGTATATATTCAGGAGCCGGAGTGAGTGCGGGGAATTTTGATCCTAACAATGCAGGTGTTGGGTTGCACGATATGATGTATACATATTCGGATACAAATTATTGTACTAATAGTGATACGACGCAGATATATGTTGATTTGTGTACAGGGCATGAATCTGTTTCAGATAAGCAATCTGTGTTAATATACCCAAGCCCGACAAATGGCATATTATTCATAAATTCAGATCATCAGTTTTCAAATATTGAAATTTTAAATTTTCTTGGAGAAAAGGTTTATGGTGCAGCATTAAATGCCACTAAGGCAGAAATCAATTTGAGTGAAATGCCAGGAGGAATTTATTTTGTAAGGATAAATTCTGAAAGTGAAAGTCAAATTGAAAAAATAATTATTCAATAAGATTTTAGCCTGAATAATTCACATATTGGGCTAAAGCCCGAATAATCAAGGTGCTTTAATAGCCCCGACTTTAAAGTCGGGGCTAATGAAAGAGCCTATACCACAGGGGCTTTAGCCCCAAATAAAATGTTGTGAATTAATCAGGTTAGGGCAATATAAAACCTTCCATAAATGTTGCTGCCACCAACCCGCAGGCGGGGGGTTGACAGATACGAAAATAGTTATCTTTTGCTTTTCGGTTCGTGTCACCGGAATATTATTGTCCGATTAAAAAGACATATCGTCCCTGACGGGACTTCTTCTTTCTTTTATCGATCTCTCTACCAATATTTTGTCCCTAACGGGACAGTCCGACTTTGGCGGACTGAATATTGGTAGAACAAAAAAGAACCCCCGAAACTATAAGTCCCGTAGGGACGAGATATATCATGCATTTCACGTTTTCTGTTTATATTATCCGGACAACAGTGAAACTTTTTATTGCCCGCAATCGTTTACACAAAAGCTTACAATTGATTCTGTTTAATACAAATTAATGGTATGTACTCATTTATACTTAGAAATACTGTTTGAAGAACTTCAAACAAAGTTAAAATCAACGTATTACGATAACATAATAGTTATGGGCTATTTTGAAAAAAACTGCATCACTGACAATATTGATAATAGAAATTATGAATTTAGAGTTTTTATATAAAGGATTAATACTTGGATTTTCAGTCGCTGCTCCCGTAGGACCTATAGGTGTACTTTGCATAAACAGGACTATTAATAAAAACTTTGCAGCAGGATTTGTCAGTGGTTTAGGTGCGGCAACGGCTGATTTAATATATGGATTAATTGCAGGATTAGGATTGGCAGCAATTTCGACTTTTCTAATTGACCAAAAAATGTGGATTCAATTTATTGGGTTAGTTTTCTTGATTTATCTTGGGATTAAAACGATAATAAAAAAGGATAATGATATTGAGTTTAAGTCAGTAGTTGATAAAGGATTATTAAAAGACTACTTTTCTACATTGATTCTGACTATTACGAATCCTATGACTGTTTTATTCTTTATTACTGTATATGCTGGTCTGGGATTGTCTAATACAATAAATGAATTTCATTCTGTAATGCAGTTAATATTTGGCATATTCTTGGGCTCTTGCATTTGGTGGTTGTTCTTGAGCGGACTAAGTAATAAGTTGAAAACGAGAATAAGTAAAAAAATTTTAAAAAGGATTGATTTGGTCTCCGGCATTTTAATCCTATTCTTTGGAATATCGATTTTGATTAATATGATTAAAGAAATAAAATAAAAAACAGCCCATAGTAAACGCCGATATGCCAAGTGGCACCAGCAAGTCGCCAAGTGTCTATCACGCAGGTTAATTAGTTTTGGAGGATACAGAAGCAGTTCCGGAACCCCGCCAGGTACATGGAGTCGATCGTTATAGATACAGTATCGGGAAACAGGACAAGACACTCCTAAGCTTTCCTTCCCCTGTTATTCCCCCCGGGCTTTCTGCCACTAAAACGGGGTTTGGGCCTGTTCTTCAGTGGCTCATACAAAGGGCATTCACCAAATATTTGAGGGACGATACCTTTATGCACTTCTTCGCCAAGCAGTTTTTCAATAGCGGCAAATTTTTGCTGTTCTTCCGGGCTGATCAGGGTGATGGCGATGCCATCGGCTTCGGCACGGGCGGTGCGGCCTATGCGGTGGATATAATCTTCCCCGTCGTTCGGGACGTCATAATTGATCACCATGTCGATATCTTCCACATCGATGCCACGGGATAAAATATCGGTAGCCACCAGCACATTCAGCTTGCGGTTCCGGAAATCAAGCAAAACCTGTTCACGGTTTTTTTGGTCGAGGTCGGAATGAATATCTTCTACTTTCAGTCCTTTCTGTTTCAATTCACGGCTCAGTTGTTTGGCGCTGATTTTTGTAGAACAAAACACCAATACCGATCCTAATTTTTCCGAATCAAGCAGATGGGTTACCAGCGGGACTTTCTGATTGCTATACACCACATATGCCAGTTGCAGCACCTTTTCCGAAGGTTTGGCAAGGGCGATGCTTATTTCTGCAGGCTCAACAAGGATCTTGCGGGCCAACTGGCGTATCTCGTTCGGCATCGTGGCTGAAAACATCAGGTTTTGCCTGGTCTTTGGCATGTACGAAATGATTTGCATGATGTCGTCGTAAAAACCCATGTCGAGCATACGGTCGGCCTCATCAAGGATCAGGTATTTCAAATGTGAAAGATCTGCATAGCCCTGGTTCAGGTGGGCGATCATACGTCCGGGGGTGCAGATCACCACATCAACGCCTTCGGTCAGCGACTGTTTTTCATTTCCGAAAGAGGCCCCGTCGGTACCTCCATACACGGGGATAGAACTCACCGGAGTGAAATAGGAGAAACCCTCCATCTGCTGGTCTATCTGCACGGCAAGTTCACGCGTGGGCACGATGACCATAGCTTTGATGTGTTCGTGGTGTTCCGAAGTGATGATGTTATTGATAATAGGTAATAAAAAAGCGGCCGTTTTGCCTGTGCCTGTCTGTGCCGAGCCGATCAGGTCTTTGCCCTGCATAATAAGAGGGATGGCCATTTCCTGTATCGGGGTGGCAGCCTGGTAACCGATAGCATCTATCCCTTCAAGCAGGCGGGGGTCGAAGCCAAATTCATCAAATTTCAAAGTAGTTCGTTTTGTGCAAAGGTACTATTTTTCAGGCATCTTCAGAACAGTTCTGTAAATCGTTTGCGCGCCATAGGGGAATCAAGGCTCCACACCGTGGCCTTACATTTGCAAACCCTGAAAAGCCCCATCACTTCATAGCCGGCGGCTTCTATCCAGGGCTGCAAAAACGGGCGCGAAGCCACAATCTCCTTTTTCAGGGCGAGGTCATCGTTGGCCTCATTGGCGGTGCCGGTTACACGTATTTGGATACCCTCAGCGTAAAAACATAATTCTACGTTCGGGTTAGTGAGAAGCTGTCTGTAAAAATCTTTATTTTTTCCTGTGGTGAAAATGATGCCTCTGTCATCGGTTTTGTAAATCATGATCCCCCGCACGCGCGGCTGGCCGTTATCGGTGGTGGCAATGAACGACAAAGGATTTTTTCCGATAAAATCAAGGATTTCTTCTTTGGTGTTTAGCATATTTTATGGATTTTCTTTAGATTGTAAATTTCAAAATCTCCCTCAATAAATTTGCCCATCCTGTAAAGACTTTCGCCCGCTCCGCATTCGACAAAAGTATTGACCCCGTTATTCAGCAGAAACCTAAATGTCTGATACCAGTCGAAACCATGAAAAATATTATGTGTAAGCTCCGCGATGATCTCATCTTTGGTCAGAATTATCTTTTGGTTGACCGGAGAAACAAAATGTAAGGTATTATTTCCAATTTCCATTGTCCAAAGCGCTTCATGAAATTCGGCGGCAGCCGTTTTCAGCAAAGGGGAGTGGTAAGGGTGCGAAACAGGCAGCATACGGACTTGCAGTGCGCCCATGTCAGTTGCATTAGTTAAAATTTGTTCAAGATGCCGGCGATGGCCCGACAGCAGAAACGAAAACTCACTGTTCTGATTGATGATAAACACCCCGGAACTGAAAGGAAGAATAAGCGAGGTCACATCATCAAGGCTAAGCCCGCCAATGGCGCCCATAGAAAAAGGGGTTTCCTGAAGGTTTTTTTCTATGGCCCCGAAAGCTGTTTTTATCATGTTCAGACCGGTCTCAAAATCTATCGAACCGCAATGGTACAAGGCGGCATATATTCCCATGCTGTATGAAGTAACATAAGCGGGATATTGTTTTTTTGAATGTAACAAATCAGAAACACAGCAACTGATGATATAGGCTATGTATTGAGATTTCAGTTGATCCGTAAGGAAATTATTGTTTATTACATCAAAATCCCTGAGATCGCTGCCGGTGATATCAGAAGCTTTTTCAAGATAATGAGGTAATCCGGTTCCGTAGCTTTCTATGACCTGTGTCTCTATGCCAAGGTATTCGGGCACAAACGCAGGAAAGAGATGAGCTGTTTTTCTATGATCAATTTTTTTTTCGTTTGTAATGACAGTCATAGATATTGTTTTTTTTCTCTGTGGTTCTCTGTGTTAGCTCTGTGTGACAATAAAAAAATTACACATTTGCCATTCAGTGTTCCCAGAGTAACGCAGAGGTGCATGGAATATCCTCTCATTTACTCAAGTTCAGCCACAAAATTAAGAAATTTTTGCAAAGACTCTTGCTTCACTTTGTCGAAGTGATAGTCGATGTTATCCCTGTAATAGACTTCGATATCAAAACTAACATCAACAACGGCCTTGTATTTTTTTACAACATCACTGATATGTTCAATTCCGTACCTCAGGGCAGCAGAAAAATTTTCGGCTTGATCTTCGGGCAGACCTGGTCTGCAGACCCATACAGCAAATACAAAAGGCAAGCCGGTAAATTTTTGCCATTCGGCGGCAAGGTCCCGTTTATGTGCGAAGTGTTTTGAGATTTCTATGGATTTGTCGCCGATCACCACAAAAGCATCCGTAGCGTGATGATCTTTGAAATTTCGCACATTTAATGACTGCCATTCCGGGGCGATTTTCCAGTAATGCCTGGCCAGCACTTTTGTCAAGCGTACCGAAGTGGCTGATTCGAGGTCTAAGCCAATGGTTTTAATGTCTTCGGTCTTTTTATTGCTGAGCAGCAGAACGGTTTTTACTTCTTTTACGGCTCCTAAGCAGTAATCGGTAATGATTTTGTGTTCCGGAAGGGAAGGTAGCGCACCGGCCGGCACCAGGGCAATGTCGGCATTTCCGGCAGCAAAACTTTCGGCACATTGGGCAGGAGGGGACAGCATCAGCGTGAAATCACCAGGCAACCCGGAGTTTTCTATTCCAAAAACAAACGGAAAAGTGTTGGCGTACGAAACAGCAGCGATGCGAAGCGGGTTTGACATGATGATATTAAACGATCAGGTGAAAAGATCACAGATGTTCTTTACTCGACAGGTATTGCCTGTGAGCTATTTCATCTGAATTATTTTTTTAGAACAAATTAGTTTATCGTTTACGATAAACCGGATAAAATAAATAAACTGTCCCGTACCTTTAAATGATACGGAATAATTTCCGGCCGCTTGTTGAGTATCTGTCAGCTTTTCGATTAATCGGCCAAGATTATCAAATACCTGAATGTTGACCCGGGCATCTTCAGGTATGGTGTATTCAATCAGGGCTTTCTCGGTAAAAGGATTGGGCGATGTTTTAATGTTGTAAATGGAAGCATCCGGAGATGTGTATTCGGCGGCTATAGTTGTCTGTTCAGAATTTTCCTGGTTTTGTGATAGCTGGTATGCGTTTGCATAATAGGCCGCAATATGTGCTTTGGTATGTTCACCTTTTTTGTAAAATGTTATTGAAAGCAGCGGATACCTGACAATCGGGTCGGAATTCTGTGCATACCAACGGTAGGTGATGGTTTCTGCCGGGTTATTGTCCTGTTTTCGCATGAAGCGTACCCTTAATACATTTTGTATTTTTACATCTCCGGGAAGAATGAGAGTGCCGTATCCGTCAGCAAGAGTAGTATAAGTTCCTGAGATAACTCTGGATTGATTATTTGCGATCGCTTGGCCGGAGTATGCACCTGCACAGGACGAGCCGTAGGTAAAGGGAAAAGGGAATTTCACAATGGGGCTGTCATAGACAACAGAACTGTATTCATTTGAATTTCCATATTCCTCCATGCCCGAAGCGCTGACTTTGAAATAAAAATCTGTTTTATTTTCGCGGAGTACAATATTTGCTTCGGGGTACAAACTACTTTTTTCAAAATTTTTGGCTGCAAACATATAACTCGTCAGTTCCCCGGTTTTATTCAGTTTGCTGAAATCCCAAACCTGGTCAGGCCCGGGATTGCCTTCCCGCACACTGTCCGTGATGATGAAGGGTTGTTCATCGGCATTCAAATAGGCATTATTGTCGTATGTCAGGACATGCTGTGCAGAGGTTGTTACAGCGAGTAGACTCAATATAGCGAGGCTAAGGACTATTTTTTTCATGGGTAATTAATTTTTATTTGATATGAGCTATAAATGAAGAACAAATTTATTGATTTTTTCTGAATATTAATTTGGGATATCAAAAACGGTCAAATCTTTTTTTGTGGTACTGCTTGAAATTATTTTAATTTGTGGTTAAAATAAATAATACGAAATATTTGAAACCAAACTTGTTTATTATTTCCGAATGTAGTACCGATTGCTATCGGTACGAAATGAGGAATCTCTTTGTTTTCAAGTACTTCAATGGGGTGAATAGTTACAAAAATTCAAATACATATTGATCTGAATATTTCGGTGCGCTGCACCTATTTTTTGCCATTGCTACTGTTTTTATAAATATTATCGGTGCTCTGCACCTCTTTTTTTAAAAAATCACTAAACGAAATCCATGTTTTTTCCTTTAGCCCCCAAAGGTGGGAACTAGGAATGACAGGCTGTTTGTGCCGATTAACATAAAATTTATTGTCATTCTGATTGTAGTACCTATATCTATTGGTACGAAAAGAGGAATCTTTATTTTATTTTGGCAATAAAAAAAATTTCCTTCATAATCCAGACGATATGGATGAATAGAGAATGATATAACGATACTGCTTATTTATTTTCATCAAAATATGTTTTTTTTGCATCCATTTTTTCTTTGTAACCATAAGGAAAAATTGCATTATTATTTTCGGTCATTTTATCCATTAATCCCTTTACGTAAACCTGTATCTGTTTTGGTAAATCGTAGAACTTCGCATCGACTTGTGTATTGCGTTCAAAATCAAGAGGCCCGTTTTGATGCCTGATAGCATGTTTTAGGCCTTTATAATAAACTATTATTTTTATCCGTCCATCTTCAGTATCGTTATTTCCGGAAGTGCCGTAAACAATCACAGGATCAATTAACCCGTCGCCGTCAAAATCCTGTAAGTCGAAATACTTTGTCCAAAACCAGATTGAATATTCGGGAGTATCCGCTTTGTTTTTCGCCATGATAAAATCTCTCAAAATCCAGTCAATGATCAGTTTTCCCTCTTGTTTTTTTAAATTAAATGCTTTTATCGTATCATTGAGAGGTTCGGCATTTTGTCTTTTGTATTCTCTCTCTGTCAGCAATAAATAGTGTTCTCCTGACAGATCTTTGTAATAATATGCCCTGAAGATCGTATAGTCAATTCCTAATTCTGCTTTTATTTTGTCTGTGAAAACACTATCAGTTTCTTTTTCGGTGAGAATTTGATACATGTTATTGGCATTTTGAGCATTTGTCACAGAGAATATACATTGAAAGATCAAAATAAAAAATACCTGTTTCATTTGCGTTTGAGTTATATTGTTGACAATAATACAATTTTTAGCTTCTGAAATAGGGCTTGAAATATCATATCACGGAATCACCCTTTCCAATTTTTGATTGTAAAATAATAGACCTCCTGTAAAGGTAATTATTATTTTGATCTCAGGTAGTTCAATATCAACTCAGCACTTTTTTCAATGCCGATTATTCCTGTATCCATGCAAAGTCCGAATTGTTTGGCGTCCGACCATTTTTTGCCGGTAAAGGTGCTGATATAATGAACCCTGTCTTTATCGCTCTGAGCCACCTTTTTTACGGCCTCCTCTTCTGTGACCTTATAAAGGTCCTGAATTCTTTTAGCTCTGAATGCCGGATCAGCATGGAGAAAAATACTGAACAGATTCGGGTGGTCGCGAAGAACATAAAATCCGCACCGGCCTATGATAACTGACGAACGGTTATTAGCAATGTGTTTAATGATTTCTGATTCAGCATTAAATACATCAAAGGATGTCGGGGGAAACATTTTCTGATGGGGGACAAACGCATCCGATGCTGTGCCACTGTAAATCCAGAAAGTATTCCAGAACGACTCGATTTTTTCATCACGTAATTCCACATCCTTTTCGGCCGTAGAAAGCTGTTCCGCCGCCTTTGCAATGATTTCATGGTCTGCATAATACATGTTCAGCTCTTTGGCTAGTTGCTGTCCGATGTACGCACCGCCACAGCCCAGTTCGCGGCTGATGGTGATGACAAAAGGTGTTTTTTGATCCATTTTTTACCTCCTTAATTTTTTATTTTATTTCTTGAAGAAAAATAGTTTATAAACGGGTTAAATGAACCTAATATGAATTGATTTTCAGACTTCTGCGCCACCTGTTTCCTGCAACATGGATATATATAATGATTTACTGTCATTTGTAAATAACCGTTGATTTGTATTATACAAATATAATAAAAATTTATTAAAAAAGCAAGGAATATAGACGATTACAACTGAATAAGCGACTGGTGGCGGAAAAAACTAATTTTTTATAAATTTACGGACTACCGGCCTGTTTGCCCCATCGGCAATCCGGAGCAGATAAAATCCCTTCGTCAGAAATTGCACCGGAATTTCAAATGTAGGGTTATTGCCGTCTGTAGTTTGTTTGTGGTAATATACAGTTTGTCCCAGCAGGTTGCTGATGCTGATTTCAAGATGGGAATCCGGTGCCGGGGACAGCGAAAATCTCAGGATGTCGGTCACCGGATTGGTTAATGAAACCTCAGTGTTTCCGGCTTGTGTTTCGCTGATGCCAACGGTGGTTTGATCAACTAACAGGTTCATAACCACCGGCAGGTGATCTGACATGTCGTATAGGGCATCAATAACATCGGAGGGCGCGCTGTTGTTTGTTCCGTAATTAATAGCATCATTCCGGTGATTCCCGTCGTTACCAATGGCCTGATAGCTGCCATTAATATAGTGAATGTGATCGGTGCCGTTTTTTATAAATTCACTTTGCAGAATAAAATCATAACGGTCGTCCATACCTCCGGTTGCAAAACAGCCGTCGGAGGATGTATGCGTTGATTGTGTGTGGATGCTGCTATAAGAGTAGTTGTTATACCAATCTCCAATCATATTTATCGGGTCATAAAAACGTATATTGACATTGGAATGATTGATAAAATTCTGGAAACATTGTTCGTCAGCAGTGCGGATATTAAAGTCGCCCATGAGCAGATAGTTGGCTTTTTTGTTTATGCTGTTGAGGTAGTTCATAAGAGTGTTCGACTGCGTAATCCTCGTGGTAGAGTCTGAAATAGTGTTGCCGGCCTTAAGATGTATCACAATGCAGGTAAGGTAAGCGGTATCTGTAGTGGCAATATTCCATGCTTTATAATAAAAATTATATATGTTGATATCCCTTACACTGGTATAGATATTTTGCTGGGATTTCAATACAAGTTTGTCGGAATTATAAAACATGGCATTTGACAGATCCGAGCCCGCATTGTTGCTCATGTTGCCTCTTTTGTAATGTGTTACGCCATCCGTATTCAGTATGTCGTCGAGCACGTGCTGGTGTGTGGCGGTAACCGGGTTCACCTCATTGGCAGTAAAAATATCCGGGTTGATATATTTTGCAATTTTTTTCAGGCAGTTGTCTTTGGTGGCAGTAGGATTATTGGCTGCGGTGCAGTAGGTACTGGTGCGGTAATAATACATCAGGTTGTAGTGCATCACCCTGATCGTGTCTTGAGAATAGGCCACGGTTGAGATCGCTGTAAGGAACAGAAGGATAAGTTTTTTCATAAAAAAATAATTGTACAAAGATACGGAATAAAGAACTCAATGAAGCATCGGATTAGAATGAATATTACACCGTTTTAAGGTCAGAAGAAAATACACATATTCGGAATGGCGGAACCCATAAAAAATTGTTTTGATATTATCTTTTAAAAAATTTCCTGCCCACCGGTTTATTCTTTCCATCAGATATCCTGAGAATATAAACGCCCTGGCTCAGAAAATCAACAGGAAATCCGAAGGTGTCGTAGGTTCCGGATGTTTCCCTGCTGCATGAATACACCGTCTGCGCGAGAATATTAATTATGCTGAATTCCAGCTTGGAAACAGAGTCGCTGTTTATTGACAAATAAAGCATGTCAGTAACAGGATTAGGAAAGAGAACCTCCGGAATTTCGGTATTAACATGTTTCTGATCTATCAATAGATCCATAGAAACCGGCAGGTGATCCGACATGAGGTATAACGCATTGGTAACCTCTGCAGGAGCACTGGTATTTGTTGTTCCTTCATTAACGGCCAGGTTAAAGTGATTTCCGTCTTGTCCGATGGCTTTATACGAGCCATTAATGTACTTCATATGATCTGTCCCGTCTTTTATGTACTTGCTTTGCAGGATAAAATCAAACCGGTCATCCAAACCGCCTGAGGTATGACATCCGTTTCCGGTGCGATGTGTCGATTGTGTGTGATAATTGCTGTATGTGATATCTGCATGCCAGTCTCTTACCATATTAACCGGATCATAAAACCGGATGCCTGCATTTATATCGTTTACAAGATTCTGAAAACATTGCTCGTCGCCCGTGTAAACATTAAAATCTCCCGAAAGCAGGTAATTTGCTTTTATATTGAGTGAATCAAGGTAGGCCATCAGGATAGTTGTCTGTTCAATTCTTTTCAGGCTGTCTGAGGGAGTGCTTCCCGCTTTCAGATGGACAACAATGCATGTCAGGAATGCAGTATCATTCGTTGATTCCAGATCCCATGACTTATAATAGAAATTATAAATGTTGATATCCCGGTATAGCGTAGGAATACTGTGCTGCGACAGTATCTCAAGTTTATCCGAATTATAAAACACGTCGTTTACACTGATATCATTTGATAGATTTGTGAGGGCTCCTCTCTTGAAATGAGTGATGCCTTCTGTATTCAGCACCCGGTCAAGGATACGCTGGTGCATCGAATCCTGGGGGCTCATTTCGTTGGCGGTTAAAATATCGGGCTTTACAAATTTTACAATTTTCTTAAGACAGCTATCTTTTGATGCAATTGAATTTGTCGTGTCGTTGCATCCAAAAATGTTTTTTCCATAATACAGCATATTGTAATGCATTACCCGGATAGTGTCCTGAGCATAGGCTGTTCCGGAAAACACGATAAAGAAAAACAACAAAAATTTTTTCGATTTATTCATCACGCAAATGTACAAATTAATGTTATACGCGACATTGAATGAAAGAAGGCTGTTGAAATATTATATAATATGTGTTTGAATAAAACATACTATTTTCTATACATCTATCAGGGACTTAAAGGTAAATTTTTGTTTGAGTTTCCTGCCTGATACTATGCTTATATTTTTGAGGAAGTCCGCTGGTTTCCACTGAACTTTAAATGGGCAGCTTTTCGCCCGGAACTAAGGCACTGGTAGTAGTTCTGACCTTACTCACAGCAATAGTGGCAGCGATCACCGAATAAGCAGGAGCAAAGATGAATCCGACCACGGGTACAAAGAAAAAGAAAAAATAGAACACCATACCGTTGGCAACAGACATACCGCGGTTCTTTCGTACAAATTTCACGCTTTCGCGGATACTAAACTTAAAACGTTCATTCGAATAATCGATCATCGAAAACCCATAGAAGTAACAGGTGATAAAAAACATGATCACCGGTGTTATCCATCCCACAACAGGTATGTAGCCAAGGAAAAAGAACAATACCATAAATCCCATTTCAATAAAAAAATTCCGGATCACGATGCGGATTCCCCGCCAGATATCTTTTAAAAATTGTCCGATACGAAAAGGATAATTAGTTCCCGTGAGAATTTTGTCTGTTTTTTCGGAAAGCAAGGCCAGCGCCGGAGACAGTATAGCAAGCACCACATAACGGTACACCGATGAATAAAACAAAAACAGCAGCACGTACAGGCCGACCTTAAATATCCATTTGATGGCGATCACAGCAAATTTAAAAAAACCTTCGGGGTTTTTAGACAGGCCTGTAATGTCAAGGATCCAATCGGTAAATAAACCTATATATTTCCAACCGAAAAAGATCACCAGAATGAGCATGGCCAGGTTGATGACGGCAGGCAAAAAAACATAACCCCAAAGTTTGTTTTTCACAATGAGTTTGTGTGCATCGGAATATGATGTAAAGCCGGTTTTGAAGTTTGGAAATAGTGCCATCCTTTAGGGTTTCCCTTTGATTGCTTTTTTAACGGTTCTGCCGATCTTCGTGAGCCTGTCGATGTTTTCTTTTATCGGAGATTTGGTTAGCCCGTCGATGCTCAGGTTTACATTCTGATAGTGGAATGAGTGTTGTTCGGGATATACGATCACGAAACTGTATTTTATGAAGTTTTTGGAAAGTTGCCTGGGCAGAGCCGACAGAAAACCGCTGTGAGAAATGGTGTTTTCACGGGCGCTGATCCAGAACAGAAGGTCGTTATGGCTCAGGTGATCTTTTAAGGCGTTCATATTGTCGTAATCGTTGAATTTTACGTAGTGTACCGAAGTAGTCTTGGATTTGTCGAAATCTTTAATTAAATGTGAGGTAGTATCTTCGGTGGCAAATATCAAAACCTTGGCCGTCAGTTCTTTTGTGATGACGGCTATCTGGCGCAGCCATTTTTTAAATCCCGGTTCAAACTCGGCATTCGGCGGCACAATAAGGACAATCCGCTTGAAATACCCGAAAGGATGCATGACCTTTACAATAAACATCATCTGGTTGTTTTTCGGAAGGATATTGTCAACGATTCCTCCGAAAAGATTAAGTATGCCCGTGCTTTGTCCGTTCCACCCGATCACCACATTCGTGATCATCAGTTCCTTGATGGCACGGTTGATGCCGTTAGCCACATTGACATCAATACGCGAAACTGAGCGGACCAGCCTTTCGTCGGGCACGGTCTGGCTGATAATATCCGCAATCTGCCTGTTCTTTACCAGAATTTCATAACGGGATTCTTCAGAATCGGGGTTGCCTGTAAACACATTCAGCGTGTATAAGGGTTCTTTTGAATTTTTATTTTTCAGGAACAGGGCAAAATTGATCAGCATCTGCATGTTCTCAGGTTTTGACATCGGAACAAGGATTCGCTGATTCATGGTGTCTTCTTTAACAGGTTTGTTTTTTTCAATACGAGCCAGTTTTCTGCCGGCATTTTCTGTTACAAAAGAGCTGATCAGGCAACTCACGAATATAACAACTACAGTTCCGTTCAACACGTTAATGTCGATGATCTTCAGATTAAACCCGACCATGATCAGCGCTATGGTGGCGGCCGCGTGGGAGCTGCTAAGCCCGAAGAGGACGTTCCGTTCCACAACTGAAAATTTGTATATTTTTTGCGTGAAAAAAGCTGCTATATACTTTGTAACCTCAGCGGTAACAACCAGCAGTCCTGCGATGATCAATGCCTGAGTGCCGTTTAAAAAAACCCGGAGATCAACGATCATTCCGACACCAATAAGGAAAAAAGGAATAAAAATCGTATTGCCGATGAATACCGTGCGGTTCATCAAAACCGATGATGACGGTACCAGTGAGTTTAAGGCGAGGCCTGCCATAAATGCACCAACCATCGGTTCAATGCCTGCGGTTTTAGCAAGAAAAGCAGATGCAAACAGCATACATAATACGTACAGATATTGTGCACTTCCGTCTCCTTCCAGATTTTTAAAAAACCAACGGCTTATGGCGGGCACCACCCAAAGCATGATAGCCATAAAGGCAGTCAGCGAAAAGATCATCACAATCCAAAACCATGTTTCCAGGGTGCCCTGAAAAACTTTTTCGATGATGACCAGTAACAACAAAACGGCTGTATCGGTAATTATTGTTCCTCCGATGACGGTGTTTATTACACGGTTTTTTGTGATGCCAAGCCGTGAAGCAATCGGGTACGAAACAAGTGTATGCGTTGAAAACATGCTGGCAACAAGCAGCGATGCCAGAAAATCAAGTTCGAGGATATAATGTGTAACAAAAAAACCCAGCGTAAGCGGGATGATAAATGTCAGCGAACCAAAAACAGCGCTCCTTGAACGATGTTTTTTAAAATCAACAAGATCGATCTCTAACCCGACGAGGAACATAATGTAAAGTAAGCCAAACTCAGAAAGCATATTTACCCCATTAACCGGAGCAATTATATTCAGCCCGTGTGGCCCGATCAAAACACCTGCAAGGATAAAAACCACGATGCCGGGTATGCGTATTTTTTTTAGCAGGCGCGGAGCAAGAAAAATAATAACAAAGATTAACAGGAAAACAAGTACGGAGTCAGTGATCGGTAATTGAAATTTCGCTAAGAAATCCACGGGAAATTTTTTGCAAAAATATAAAAATTACCAGAATTAATTCAAAGGTTTTTAAAGAATATTTACTTCTGTTTCAAGATATACCCCGAATTTTTCGAGAATACTATCCTGAATTTGCCGCGAGAGTTCAATAATATCAGAACCGCCTGCATTGCCATAGTTCACCAGTATCAGCGGCTGCTTGTTGTTAACTCCCGCGTCGCCCTTACGGTAACCTTTCCAGCCGCACTGATCAATAAGCCATGCAGCGGCGAGTTTATGGCGGTTATCTGCTGCAGGATAATGCGGCATGCAGGGAAATTGTGCGATAAGCTGAACGAATTGTTCATTTGGGATCTGTGGATTTTTGAAAAAACTTCCTGCAGAACCTATCTCCGTTGGGTTGGGGATCTTACTGTCGCGTATGTTGCAGATAGCTTTGCTGACCGTTGCAATATCCGGGTTATTGTTGCTGAGGCGCCCGACCTCTTCGGCAACACCGCCATAATCCAGATGAAATTCCGGAGTTTTTGAAAGGCTGAACAGCACATGGGTGATGATCGCTTTGCCTTTCATTTCCCGTTTAAAAATACTGTCGCGGTAGCCAAACTGACATTCCCGGTTCGAAAATCGCAACAGGCTTCCGTCGTCAATGCTCATGGCATAAACTTCCTTTATGCAGTTCTTTACCTCTGTGCCATAGGCGCCGATATTCTGGATAGGGCTGCTGCCTGCCTGCCCGGGTATGCCCGAGAGGTTTTCGAGGCCGTAAAGCTCTTCTGTAATGCAGAATTTTATCACATCGTCCCATAGTTCACCGGCAGCAACATCAATGGTGGCAGTGTTTTCGTCTTCAGAAACTTTCCTGATCCCTTTTGTACTGATCTTAGCAACCAGGCCTTCGTAATTGTTTGTAAAGAGTATATTGCTTCCACAACCCAGAGGCAGCAAAGACATTTTTGTTTCGTGGTAAAAATTCAGAAGTTCGTCGAAGTCATTTTGGTTCGAAACTTCACCAAACCAGCGTGCATAGGCAGTTATTCCGAAAGTATTGAATTTCTTCAGGTTGAAATTTTCAAAAAACTGCATGACGGACTTATTTTAATGATTGCATATATTTTCGTGACGCGGCAACAAAAGCAACAAAAAGAGGATGGGGGCATTGCACCGTACTTTGGTATTCGGGATGGAACTGCACGCCGATAAACCACGGATGATTGTTGTTTTCCATAATTTCCACCAGTTTGTCTTTTTCATAGGTTCCGGCAGCGATAATACCTGCTTCTTCGAATTGTTTCAGGTATTCATTATTGAACTCATAGCGATGGCGGTGGCGTTCGCTGATATCTTCTTTTTGATAAATATCATAAACTTTTGTCCCTGTTTTTAATTTGCAAGGGTAGGCTCCAAGCCTCATGGTGCCGCCCTTGTTGGAAATTTTCTTCTGGGCTTCCATGATATCGATCACCGGATGCAACGTATCTTTGTTTATCTCGGTGGAGTGGGCATCAGTGTAACCCAGCACATTGCGTGCAAATTCCACCACAGCGCACTGCATGCCCAGACAGATGCCTAAAAAGGGAATGTTATTTTCCCTGACATGACGTATGGATGTTATTTTTCCTTCGATCCCGCGCTCACCAAAACCGGGGGCGACCAATAGTCCATGAATCCCTCTGAGTTTTTCAGCTACATTTCCTTCATTGATATGTTCGGATTGTATGGTTTTCAGGTGTACCTTGCACTGTAATTCCGAACCTGCATGAATGAATGATTCCACAATGGATTTGTAAGCATCTTTCAGTTCTATATATTTGCCCACCAGGGCTATGGTTACTTCGGATTTCGGATTTTGCAGCTTAAAAAGAAATTTTTCCCAGCGTTCAAGGTTGGGCTCGCCCGTAATGGGTGTATTGGTTTTTTCGAGTACCACCACATCGAGCATTTCTTTCTGCATCAGCAGCGGAACATTGTAAATGGTTTCCGTGTCAATAGATTCTATAACTGAAAGTGGCGACACGTTGCAGAACAGCGCTATCTTGTGCTTAATGCCGTCGTTAAGGGGTTTCTCGGTGCGGCAGACCAGAATATCCGGCTGCACGCCGAGTTCCAGCATGGTTTTTACAGAATGCTGTGTCGGCTTGGTCTTTAGTTCGCCGGCAGCGGCAAGGAAAGGAATCAACGTAAGGTGGACGACTACACAGTTGGTTTCGCCAAGTTCCCATTTCATCTGACGGACAGCCTCAATATAAGGCAGGGATTCGATGTCGCCTACAGTTCCTCCGATCTCGGTGATTAGGAAATCAAGGTTGTGATCCTTTGCTAAAAGTTTTATACGATATTTTATTTCGTCGGTAATATGGGGGATCACCTGAACGGTTTGTCCGAGGTAGTCGCCGCGGCGTTCTTTTTCTATGACAGACTGATAGATGCGCCCTGTAGTTACGTTGTTTGCCTGAGAAGTAGGCACATTTAAAAAACGTTCGTAGTGGCCCAGATCGAGGTCGGTTTCAGCCCCGTCGTTCGTAACATAACATTCGCCATGCTCATAAGGATTAAGCGTTCCGGGGTCAATGTTAATGTAAGGGTCAAACTTTTGTATGGTAACGGCAAAGCCTCGTGCCTGAAGCAGTTTGGCGAGTGAAGCGGAAATGATTCCTTTGCCTAAGGAGGAGGTCACTCCGCCCGTAACGAAGATAAATTTGGTTTGCGGCATATCCGGATATTAAGTAACAAAATAAATCATAAAACAAATAAGTTGCCAGGCTAATTTTCATTTTTTTTGAACAGAGGTTTTTATATTCCCGGCCAATGGCTTTGTGAACCGGTAAATAATTGTTGATACTTTTTTCAAATGTGAAAATAGCTGAACACAAAAATTCATTAATATTGCTTTTATTAAATTCATTAAATGTTGATCAACTGATATGACAGCGCAAATAAAGACCGGTTTTGATAATGAGAAATATCTTCGCGAGCAAACTGCCGCCATTCTTGAACGGGTGGGCCGTTTCCACGATAAACTGTACCTGGAGTTCGGGGGTAAAATAGTGTACGATTTTCATGCTGCCCGGGTGCTTCCCGGCTTTGATCCCAATGTCAAAATGAGGTTGCTGCAATTGCTCAAAGATAAGATAGACGTTATCATGTGCATTCATGCCGGCGATATTGAAAGAAATAAAATAAGGGCTGATTTTGGCATCACCTACGATGTGGATACTTTTAAAACCATTGACGACCTAAGGTATTGGGGTATCAACGTGACAGCCGTAGTTATTACTCGTTACCAGAACCAACCGGCAGCCAGAATCTTTAAGAGAAAACTTGAGTCAAGAGGTATTGATGTATATCTGCATTACCCCACCAAAGGCTATCCTACCGATGTGGAACTCATTGTCAGCGATCAGGGATATGGAGCCAATGACTATATCAAAACCTCCAAACCCATTGTAATTGTTACTGGCCCTGGACCGGGCAGCGGCAAACTCGCCACCTGTCTTTCGAACCTCTATCATGAGTATAAAAACGGCATCAAAGCCGGCTATGCAAAATTTGAAACTTTTCCTATATGGGATCTGCCTATCAACCATATGGTCAATGTCGCTTACGAAGCAGCTACTGCCGATCTGGGTGATGAAAACCTTATCGATATTCATCATTTAAATGCCTATGGCAAAAAAGCAGTAAACTATAACCGCGATATCGAAGCTTTTCACCTGCTGAAAAGAATACTTGAAAAAATTACCGGAGGTGTGTCTATGTATCAGTCGCCTACCGATATGGGTGTCAACAGGGCCAGCGCAGGAATGGTAAACGACGCCCTTATTCAGGAGGCAGCCTATCAGGAAATCATCCGCAGGTACTTCAGATGTTCTGTGGAATATGCCATGGGCCTCTCCGAAAAAGAAACCCTGGACCGTACCCTGGATGTCATGAATAAAGCTGGGGCCAGGGAAAAAGACAGAAAGGTGGTGCAACCGGCCCGGAAAGCTGCCAAAGATGCGGAAAAAGCAGGCAAAGGAGATACAGGCATCTATTGCGGGTCAGCCATCGAATTGCACGACGGCACCATTATTACCGGTAAAAATTCGCCCTTATTGCATGCCTCGGCAAGCCTGATACTTAATGCCACCAAATATTTAGCCGGCCTGCCCGACAATATGCATTTGCTGCCGAAAAGCATCATCGATTCGGTAACCTGTCTGAAAAGGGATGTCCTGAATGGCAAAATGGTCAGCCTGGATGTGGAAGAAACCATGATCGTGCTGGCAATATGCGCTCTTTACAATCCTGCTGCACAGATGGCTATGGAGAGCCTTAAGGATTTGTGCGGCTGCGAAGTGCATTCTACTCATATTCCTACCCCGGGCGATGAAGCAGGCTTGCGTAAACTTAGGGTAAACCTCACCTGCGACCCGGAATTTTCAAGTAAGCGGCTTTTTATCAGCGAATAAGATGTTGCTTTGAACTTTGACAATAGGGTGGTAAATATTTTTTTACCTGACTTTTCCGTTACTAATATGCACTACAAAAATTCAGGAGATTCCAAAATCTAAGGTAATATTGGGTTTTAGTCTTTCACCAATTCCAATTTTCCTTTAAATCCTTTTATCCATTGTGGCACAGCATTGATGACAATGATTATCAGGCTGACAATGATCAGGATGGTCAGGCCCATATTGATCAGTCCTTGTACCATGGTAGCACTCACAAACAATTGGGCATAATAGATATTGATAATATTGGATATACCGGCGACCAATGTGGTGATTCCCACAAAGATCATAGGAACAATGGTTACCCATGCAAATTTAGCTTTACCCCGGTTGATGATGAAAGATGTGCCGATGACCAGCGCGATGGTGGCAAGCAATTGATTGGCTGTTCCAAACATGGGCCAGATGGTGCTTACAGAGCCGGTATAAATAAAATATCCCCAGCAGAAAACAATCAGTCCGCTGGTAAGCAGGTTCCCCGGAAGCCAATCGGCACGTGAAAACGGTTTATAGACTTTTCCTAAAGTTTCCTGGAGAATAAACCGGCCGATACGTGTTCCGGCATCTATGGTTGTAAGAATGAATAATGCTTCAAACATGATAGCGAAATGATACCAGTACGACATTAAATTCTGTAGCCCGGGAATAGAAGAAAATATCTGCGCCATTCCCACTGCTAAAGATACGGCGCCTCCCGGTCTTCCGGCTACTTTCTCTCCAACTTCTGCCGACAAGGTAGCCAGATTCGTATCTGTAAATCCCATTGAATGCAGTACAGGTTGTAAAGCAGCAAATTTTTCAGGAGATAAATTAATCTGAAAATAGTCAAACGGGAAAAGGCTGCAAGCGGCTATTAAAGCTAAAATGCTCACCATCCCTTCCGATAACATGGCGCCTACGGCTATCGGCTTAATGTGTGATTCTTTCATGATCATTTTGGGCGTGGTCCCGGAGCCTATCAGTGAGTGAAATCCTGAAACAGCGCCACAGGCAATGGTGATAAACAAATAAGGGAACAAGGTTCCTGGAATGATAGGCCCTCCACCATTATCGAAAATGGTAAAGGCAGGCATTTTCATATTCGGCGCCACAATAATCACACCGATAGCCAGCATAGCAACCACTGAGAGTTTCATGATGGAACTCAGGTAGTCTCTGGGTGATAACAGCACCCATACAGGGAGCACAGAGGCTATAAATCCGTAACCGGCAAGCAATATTGTCAGTGTGGGCCTGTCGAAAGTAAACCATGAGGCCAAAGGTGACTCTGGAATATAGCGCCCGTAAATTACGGCGAGTGCCAGCAAGGTTACTCCCATAAAAGTAGCTTCAATAGTTTTGCCTTTTCTTATCCTGAACATCCAGAAACCCATGAATATGGCAATTGGAATGGTGGAGGCAATGGTAAATGTTCCCCACGGGCTTTCTGCCAAAGCATTAACTACTACCAGGCCTAACCCGGCCAGGGCAATGATTATAATTACGATCACGGCTACAGAAGTAACACCTCCGCTCAACCGTCCTATTTCCCGTTTTGCTATTTCGGCAAGCGATTTTCCATCGTGCCTTACCGAAGCGGTCAGAATAATGAAATCATGCACGGCACCGGCCAGGACACTGCCCAAAACCATCCATAAAAACCCCGGAAAGTAACCGAACTGTGCAGCCAGAACGGGTCCTACCAAAGGCCCTGCTCCGGCAATAGCGGCAAAATGATGTCCAAACAATACCCATTTACTGGTTGGCACGTAATTCTGGCCATCCTGCAATCTCCCTGACGGAGTGATACGTGCATCATTGATAGTTGCAACCTTAGCTGCAATAAAACTAAAGTAAAACCGGTAGGCAAGGGCAAAAATTGCTAATGCACCAATGATTAATGGGATAGCATTCATAGCATTGACAATATTAAAAACGGCGGCAAATGTATAAATTATATTGGTCGGGGTGGATATAATCCGGCCTGAAAAAATCAAAAATAAATCAAGTCGGATGGAAATTGCTTTTATTCAGTTTTTTATCGTTTTTCAACTTAAAGTAAACCAACTACTGATCTTTTTGGTTGTGTCAGGAGCATTCTTTCTTACTGTATATTCGTTTGTTTTGGGATTATACAGATAGTCTTTTTCCCATTTGCCAAAGTTGACAGCCACCTGCCTGATGGCATTGCAGATGAAATAAAGTTCCTCATCCGTCATGGTAGGATGCAGCGAAAGCCTTACCCATCCTGGTTTTTCAGATAGGTCGCCGTGGGTAATCTTTTCAGTAATATGTTTCGATTCCGGGTGGGTAACATTAAGCAGAAAATGTCCGTAAGTGCCGGCACAGGCACATCCGCCGCGTACCTGAATGCCGAAACGGTCGTTCAGCAACTTCACGGCAAGGTTGTAATGCAGGCCATCGATGTAAAATGAAATCACACCCAGGCGGTGTTTGATGTTGTCGGCGAGAATGTGTATACCCGGGATTTCTGGAAGTTCATCAAAGGCAATTTTCAGGAGTTCTTCTTCGCGCTTCTGTATGTGGGCTGTGCCCATCTTATTTTTCAGTTCGATGCATAGCGCCGTGCGTATTGCTTGCAAAAATCCCGGGGTGCCGCCGTCTTCACGGGCTTCGATGTTGTCAAGGTATTTATATTCACCCCAGGGGTTGGTCCAGTCTACCGTACCACCGCCGGGCTGGTCGGGAGCATGGAAAGGATAGAGCAAGGAGTCGAAAATCAGTACCCCGGAGCTGCCCGGCCCGCCAAGAAATTTGTGCGGTGAAAAAAATATGGCGTCAAGTTTTTCCATAGGATCCTCAGGATGCATATTGATATCGCAATAGGGCGCTGAGGCAGCAAAGTCAACAAAACATAGCCCTCCGTACTTGTGCATCAATTTAGCAATTTGGTGATAAGGGGTGCTGATGCCGGTAACATTGGAACAGGCCGTAAAGGAGCCGATTTTAAATTTACGGTCTTTGTATTTTATTAACTCCTTTTCCAGGTTGTTCAGGTCGAAAAGCAGGTCTTTACCGGGTTTTATAAGGATGACTTCGGCGTTGGTTTCGTACCAGGAAGTGTGGTTGCTGTGATGTTCCATGTGCGAAATAAAAACTACCGGTTTTTCACATTTTTGCAGGCAGTTGCTTTTGTTGATCATGCCGCAGGTACGCAATCCTAGTATCCGTTGAAGTTTATTGATCACTGCCGTCATCCCGAACCCCGCAGTAATAATCACATCACTGCCGGAAGCATTGACGTGTTCCTTGATCTTTTTATGAGCCAGGTGATAGGAGAGCGTCATCAGCGTTCCGGTTTCGCTGGTTTCGGTGTGGGTGTTTCCCACATAAGGCCCTATCTTTTCGGAGATGACCTTCTCGATAGGCTTATAAAGCCTTCCGCTGGCTATCCAGTCCGCATAAATCATTTTCACTTTGCCATTTGGTGTCTCAAAAATGAGGTCGTTGCCGACAATGTTTTTCTTGAATTTCGAAAAATATTTTTCCTGTGTTGTCATATTCTGTGATAAAAATTCAGCAAATAGTTATTCGTTGTACTGTTCGTCTGATTTTCCTATTTTTTTCAAAAAATCCTTTTTTCTTTTTTCTGTCGAGATGATGAAAGCATATTGAGGTAACTTATCCTCGGCTTTCAGAATGTTTTTGTCTGACTCCATGGCTTTTTTGATCAGGTCGTTGTAGTCTTTGCGGGAGGAGATGGATTGCAGTTTGTTTTGTGCATAATTGAAAAAATACCAGTCGTTTTCCACTTCAAAATACATGGTGAGTATGCTGCCGCTGCGTTTTCTTGAAATTTCAATATATCCTTCCACATATTTGTTCAATTGGTTGTCGTTTATCATGGCAATACCTATCGGGCTTTCGGATACCAGCGAACGGGACTGTGGGTTCCAGGTAAAATTAATATCGGAGATTACAAGGCTGTGTTTCATTTCGTCAGGAATGGTCTTGAACTTGCCCGACAGGCTGAGCTGGCTGATGAGGTCGTCGGCTTTTTTGGGGCCTACCATGAAACGCATGGCATTATAAAATTTGTCTGCCGACGGATCTGCAGGATCCAGGCTCCCGTCGTTGATGATCGCCTGTGCGAACATCTGGAAGGCGTCTTTCTCAAAGAAAAAGTCAAGGTTCATAACCACATCAAAATAGGTGCTGTTATCGATCATGTTGTTCCTGACTGTCCCGAACGATGCAAGATTCAGACGGCCAAGGTTGGCGCCCATATTGACCTTCCCTTCACCAAAGACATAACAATTTTTTTTGTCGAGGTAAATATAGTTATCAGGTTTAATGTACTTGGCTGATGAATCAACCACAGGGCCTACATAATAACGCTGGGCAGCCTTATCGTAGGTAAGATGGCCCATAGCGGTGATTACATCCGAATCGTTGAAATGGTTTTTGGGCTGAACAAAAGACGGGTAAACCAGTGTGGAATCGTCTCCTATGTAAAGCCCCATGCCCAGCTCATTACCGCTGGCGCCCGAAACATATTCTTTGGGCTTGTCGGTAACGGGTATGGCCACATGGAGTGGATCGATATCAGCTACAAAGCGCAGCCACCGGGGCTTTGATGTGTCGCATTCGTGTTTGATGCGCGAACCGCCGTCGAAATTCAGAAACTCCTTATCCGCATACATCGTTACTTTTCCTGCAAACCCGAAATATGGGCTGAGCATGAAAGATGCTTCTTCACTGATATCGCCGAAAGCATTGGTTTGTCCTGTCTTGTCGACGTTGATCAATTTCAGGAATATCTTTTGTTTATCGCCGAGTTCATCGACGTAGTCGTAGAATCCGTTAGCCTTGTAAAGTTTTTTTGATAAAATGTTTACGGTATCATTATAAATATAATGGAATTTCGAGTCGGTGTTGGCGATGAGCTTCGCATTTGTCAGGGGCAGCATTTCAGCTTTTTTGAGGATGGTAACCTTTCCTGAATCAGGGAAAATAGCGGCATCCGCAACAAGTATCACAGGGACATCGCGGGTGTAGATGATATTTTCTGTAAGATGATAAAAGGCATCCGGCGCATAAAACCTAAGTGAATCCTGGGCGGGATGTTCAGAAACAAAGAAGGATTCCGTGAATTCTTCATCGATGAGTTCTTTCAGGGTTTTGGTTTTCAGGTAAGATAATTCGGCTTTTTTGCTGCTGTTAAACTGCAGCATGTCCTTAGCCATGTGCCAGTCGAAATTATACATATAGCAGGCATAATCATTGAACGGGAATGTTATTTTTGAATTTTCGTCGTTGGATTTGAATTTGCCGAGCTGTTTGTTGAAGTCGATATTTACATTGAAATTGTCTGTTCTTAGCACCAGTTCGCTCAGATCCGGGGTTTTGAACTGGACGTTGGTGGTATCAGACGAAAAAGAGTGATGTTTCAGCAAGTAGTTGTCTGAAGACATTTCCACTTTTCCGAAAGCAATAATGCCATGTCCGTTAAGCGCTTTTGAAGATAATGACAAACCTCCTTTCAGTTGGGCTTTTACAGCAAACATTTCGAAAGGTTTTGACATCTGGTTCACATTCATGACATCCTGATAAGGATACCACTTTATATCGACATCTTCGGCATAAACAGGCGGCAATTCTACCGGTGTGGCCTTTTCCGTGATTGTGTATTCTTTTGCTCTTGCATACATGGAATCGGGGAAGAAAATAAAATCTTTTGAACGGCTTACCGAATTGAGATATTTTAATGTCCCATTGCCGAGAAATCCTTTATAGCTAAGTTCGACAATAGAATCGTAGGTGCCTTTTCCTCCATAGGCTTTGAAACCTCCCGGAGGCGTTTGTATCGTGAACCCCAGCGAATAATCGGGCTGAACGGATAATGGTTCAACAATATCAGGGAATATCCCTGCGGAAACAAGGTAGCCGTTAAATTGCTTTCTTTCGCTGTTGTAACTGTCGAGGGTGTCGATACGGAAAGGCTGCAGGCGGTAATAAAAGCGGTCGCGGGTATATACTTTGTTGAAAATAAATGGTTTGTCGTAATATACATAAGCATCTTTTTTACTTATGAACGAGGGATAACTGGCGAAAGTTTTAAGCCCCGATTTGTTGTTGGGATGGTCGATGAGCAGCTCGCCGTTCAGGTTCTCAATAACTGTTCTGACCTTTACCAGAGGATGATGCCCGTAGAGATCCAACGGCTTGGTGCGATCCTGGACCTTAAAACTCATGGAGTCTGTCATGGGCATGTCAAACTTGAACATGTCGTATTTAAAGGTGATTTTTTTTCCGTAATAATCAAATAATCCGGCATGTATCCTGCCGTCAAATTCAAAATCACGGTTTTTTTTCAGTACGATTTCCTGTTCGTAAGGGTCCGCATAAACGAATTGCGAGTCGCTGAGATGAATACGCGCCACTCCGCGAAGTTTCAGGTCATAATTCATCAGGTTGAGGGTGCCGTTGTCCTGAGCGGAGATAATGGAGTTGAACTGCATCACATCATAATCTGTCTTGCCTGTTTTTGCATTGATATAATTAAATACCCGGTCTTTAAGCATAGCTATACCGGCATCCATGTTATAAATAATGAAGCCCTTTTCCGCAAAGGTCAGAAACTGAGCCTGCACCGCTTCTCTCGAAATATGCCATTTGTTCATCATTTCTGTTTCCGTTATTTCTTTCGAACCCTTGGCATCGCTTATCTGCTTTAAAACTACCAGCGGGTGTATTTCTTCAATCCCTCTGAGTTTTTCCCACCGGAATTCATTATAATAATTATCCGATTCGAAAATAGCATTGCTTTCGCTGCCCAGCCCTCTGATAAAGGTAAAGTCCATCTTGGGCTGATCGAGTTTCCAGTAAAGTGCCTGAAAATACATGTCAATTTTATGATAGGTATTGAAATATGGACTTTTTGATATGCCGGCATCATCACGTATAAGGCTTAATTCACGGTTTTCGTTGTTGTATTTCATGCTCAGGCCGGGATGGAAAATGGAATCCTTATCAAGGTATATAACCACAGCAGCCCTGTCGGAGCCTATCTGGTTTTTACGCATGATGAATTCGTTTGAAGAAAGTTTTACAAAACGCTTGTTGTCTTTTTTGATGTAAAAATGAGCATTGTTTTCACCGGTTCCCTGGCCAATAAGTTTATTGCCGTACATGGCAAAACCTCCCTCAAAATCGATATCTTTGAAAAAGTCTTTTATCTCCTGATTGCTGTAAAAAGAAGTAAACCTTGGGTAAGATACGCGTTCTTCGCTGACATCGGCAAGTACTTTTTCGTTAAGGCTTCCCAAAAGCGGGCGCTGAAAAAAGTTGGTGTTGTAAAACGTAACCGTATCGACCTCGAACTCCGATTTGGAGAGCTGTATGTTGTAGGTTTTGTGTATTTCAACATGTACCTCTTCCCACGGCAGGCCAACCCTGTCCCAGTAAACATTTCCGTCTTTGCCTTCCCATCTGTCCATGGTCGGAAAATATTTCCCTTTGGTGCCGTATATGCAGGTGCTATCGTTTTTCTTTACACAGGTCAGGTCTAAAGAAGCAAATTCAAAATAAGGCACCGAATCGTATTTGAAAACAAAATCTTTGGAGCTTGATTTCCAGCAGGTAAGTTTTGTTTCGTACAGGTAGTTTTTGGTAAGCAGCAGGTTGGTGCCTTCCAGCAAAGCCATAAAACGGATGTTGTTGGATAATTTGGATAACTTGCGCAGGCATAACTGCCAGGCCTCGAAACTTTCCACGGGCAGATTCGAATTATGGAAATTTATCGCGGCACGCAGATATTGCTCGAAGTTTGGATATGTCTTCATCTTGCGTTTCAGCATTACATTGCACATCGTATAAATAGAGTCTTTTTCTTCGGAATCGAATTTGTTCAGCCACATATCCGTGAAATCAACCATCAGCGCCTTTCCGAGGTCTTTCTGTTCCGCCGATGAAACTGCCTGGAACATATCGGTCAGTTCCTTAAAAAAAGCTTCTGATTCTTTTGAAAATTGTTTCAGCGGCTGTGCCAGCAAAGAAAAATTATACGATAAAATAAAAGCAAGAAGAAGAACTGTTTTTTTCATAAAATAAATTTATTCTTTGGTATAAACCGAAGCGCACCAGGAATTCATAGTAACATAACGGTCAAGTTCCAGTTTGCATTGTCCGGATTTCTGGTTTATCAGTGAAAGGTCAGCTTCATAAAAACCACTTAACATCAAAGTGCCGCCTTTTCGCAATGCAGAAGCATAACATGGAATGTCGCTGAGCAGCACGTTACGGTTGATGTTGGCCAGTATAAGGTCAAATTGCCGATCACCGATCGTCGCCGCATCACCAAGAAGCACTTCAATTTCGGGAGTCTGGTTTCTTTCGATATTTTCCATGGAATTGTTGTAAGCCCATTCCTCATTGTCTATGGCCAGAACTTTTAAAGCCCCCATTTTTTTTGCCAGTATAGCCAGAACGGCTGTTCCGCATCCCATATCGAGGACTTCTTTTCCGGGGACATCCTGTTCCAGTAATAGCTGGACCATTTGATGGGTAGTTTCGTGATGACCTGTGCCGAACGACATTTTGGGCTCTATGATGATCTCGTATCTGATGCCGGGCAATACAGGGTGAAAAGGCGCCCTGATATAACATTCGTTTCCGATCTGTACCGCTTCAAAGTTGCTTTCCCACAAAGCATTCCAGTTTTGATCAGGTATTTTCTTTATCAAATATTTGATCCGTATTTCTTTGTTCCTGAATATTTCCAAAGCTTCGAAAGTGCCGGTATCAAAATCCTTTTCGGGAATATAAGCGGAAAATCCTTTATCAGTCTCGGCAAAACTTTCAAAACCATAATCCGACATAGCAGCCATGACTATCTCGGCAAACCGGGGAGGGAAAATTTTACAGTTCAGTTCGAGATAGTTCATTTATTGATCTTTGAAAGAGTTTCAATCATGGAAATAAAATCACTTGCTTTAAGCGAGGCCCCGCCGATAAGCCCCCCGTCCACATCGGGCATGGCAAATAGTGTAGCGGCATTTTGTGCATTGCAGCTCCCGCCATATAAGATAGAAATATTATTTATTGTTTTTCTGCCGTATTTAACGCCGATAAGCTGCCTGATAAAAGAATGCATTTCCTGTGCCTGCTCCGGCGTGGCTGTGAGGCCTGTACCGATAGCCCAGACAGGTTCGTAGGCAATAATTATCCTCCGGAAATCAACTTCTTTCAGCAGGAAGATTGCCTCGGCAAGTTGTTGCCTGACCACTTTAAAATGCCGTTCCGCCTTTCTTTCGCCGATGAGCTCCCCGATGCAGAAAATAGGTTTAAGGTTGTTCTTTAATGCTAAATCAACTTTTTTCATCAGCAGGGCGCTGTTTTCACGGAAATAGTTTCTCCGTTCGGAGTGCCCGATAATCACATATTTGGCTCCCAGGGAATAAATCATGGCAGCCGAGACTTCTCCCGTATAGGCCCCTTTTTCTTCAGAATAACAGTTTTGCGCAGAGGTATAAATGCCAGGGTGTTTCCCGATAAGTTCTTTACAAAGGCTCAGATAGGGATAAGGCGGAGCCAGAATAATATCAAGGAGCTCGCGTTTTTCAATGTTCGGATTTCCTGCCACTCCGTTCAGTATATCTTCGACAAGTGATTTGGCCTCAGGCAGGGTGTTGTTCATTTTCCAGTTGCCTGCAATAATTTTTCTTCTCATGATTTTTGATGTTAGTCTGTATTAGCAAAAATACATTTTAACAGCTTAATATGATCATAAAATAAAAAAAAATACCCCAATTTTATTAACGGTTCATTTTTTTGATGAATACCAGGGCCGTTTACCAATCTGTTCTATGGTTAAATTCATTATTTTAAGTGCCGGCCCCGGATTCCAAATCCTCCGTTAGGAAACGCATATAACCATGTATTGGTACAAAATATCATTTGGTTTTTTACGTTTCCTGGATTTTTTTGAATGGCTCTGTCAAAAACCCGGATCACTTGATGTTTTACTGCAATTTAAATGAGATGGGCAAAGTCATTTGGACATCAATGGCAACACCTTTGTCCATACCGGGGATCCAGTCGGGCATCGAAGATATCACTCGTATAGCTTCCTTATCAAGCAATTCATTGGTTTTTTCCTTAACCCTGATGGAGTCGAGTTTGCCGGTTTTTGTTACCAGAAAGTCTACAAGAACTTTAGCCTGCGATCCGCTTTTTTTGGCTGCTTCGGGATACCTTACATTGTCTATAATGAATTTTGTCATGGCAGCTTCGCCACCGGGAAATTCAGGCATTTTGTCAATCACGGTATCCTGTTTTACAATTTTCTGAGTATCTGAGGTGCCTGGTGAATTCAATTTGTCAGCGCTGTTGCTGCACGAAAATGTCAGGAACATGGCGGCTGCCAGTGCTGACAAAAAAAGTGTCTTTAGGATGGAAAGACATTCGATAAAATTTTTTTTGTTCATAATGCATCGGTTTTAGGTTTTCATGAACGAATTTAACGATTAATTTTTGAATTGAAATGGCATTAAAGTTATTGGTTAGTGAAAATAAAGTCATCGGCAGGACTTTTAAAGAAAGCGGGAAAATTTCAGGAGCCTGATTTTTAAAGTTATGCTCCTGTTTACTCATGCACTATTCTTTCTGTGAAACATCTTTCCTGATTGGACAGGCTTGCCATTTACTTCAGTTTATCAATTTTATTTTTTATGCGAAACTCCAGTAAATAATTTCTTATAAAAAAATGAAGCAATAATCCCTTAAATATTTTTACGTTTTGTTTTATTTTATTTTTTATTATTGTACTAATCTTTTCATTTGTTATTTTTATAAATAAAGAAATTAATTTATGGCTACAAATAATTTGGCATGGGGTTCGCGCATCGGGTTGATTCTGGCAATGGCCGGAAATGCGGTGGGACTGGGTAATTTTTTAAGGTTTCCTGTTCAGGCGGTACAGAATGGAGGCGGCGCTTTTATTATTCCCTATCTGGTCTGTTTTCTTCTTATGGGCATACCCTTATTGTTTATTGAATGGTCAATAGGCCGTTTTGGAGGACAGTTCGGGCATCATACCACCCCGTTCACTTTTAACAGGATGTCTAAGGCCTGGATATGGAAATATATCGGCGTTTTTGGGATATTTTCAAATATTACCATCGCGGCTTACTACTGTTATATCGAGAGCTGGACCATGTCTTATGTTTATCATTCGGCTGTGGGGTCGTTCAGCGGCCTGGACCAGGGAGGTGTTGCCGCCTTTTTCGACGATTACCTTAATATCTTCACCTCCACGACAGGGATACCTTTCGAAGCGATCGTGTTCTTCATATTTTGCCTTGGCCTGAACACGTGGGTTTTAAGCCGCGGATTAAGCGGGGGAGTCGAGAAAGCAGCCAAAATAGGTATGCCGTTACTGATTATTTTTGGTATCTTTCTGGCTATCAAAGCCATCTTTCTCAAAGCCGGCAGCGAAGGAGCCATCAACGACGGTACAGTAGGGCTGAATTTTTTATGGACCCCCCAGTTTCAATCATTAGCGAATCCTAAGGTATGGCTTGCAGCCGCCGGGCAGATATTTTTCACTCTTTCACTGGGGCAAGGTTCTGTGCAGTGTTATGCAGCTTATGTGAAAAAGAAAGACGATATCGCGCTCAATGCGATGTCGGCCGGATGGATGAACGAATTTGTCGAAGTCGTGTTAGGCAGTGCCATCATCATCCCGATCTCCATCGGTTACCTTGGGATCGACAGAGTGGTAGAGTTGACATCCTTCGGCGGTCTGGGACTTGGATTCCGCACCATGCCTTTCCTGTTTCAACAATGGGGGCCGGTGTTAGCCGCCATTGCAGGCGTTGCGTTCTTCGGGTTGCTCTTTTTTGCAGGGATCACTTCTTCTCTTGCCATGGGGACGCCCGTTATGTCTTTCCTGATAGATGAATTCAAATGGCGGCGGTCAAGGGCAGCAATCGGTTTCGGGGTCTCGGTACTATTGCTGGGCATACCAACCGTGGTCTTTTTTAAGAACGGAGTGTTCGACGAATATGATTATTGGGCAGGCACCGTCTCGCTGGTGGTGTTTGCCATGTTTGAAGCCATACTTTTCGCCTGGGTTTTCGGCATGAAAAAAGGCTGGCCTGAGATCACGGGAGGGGCTGACATCAAAGTTCATATCGTTTTTAAATACATACTCAAATTCGTAACCCCGATAATTCTTATTGTTGTTTTCGTCACTTCGCTTATTCGTCCGGCAAATGACGATTGGAGCAAGCTGAGCTTCGGCGGATGGGAACTCCATCACGAATCGATCATTGCAAAAATCAGTAATAAAAATATCGGCACGAACAAAGAATATTTTGCTGATAAATTTTATGCGGAAACATCAGGCGTTGTTGATTCGGTATATGTCAGTGGCGGCAATAATGTTATAGCAATAAAAAAAGCCGACAATAAAATTAATACGTATGAAACCTCGCAAAAAAATACTGTTCTTGTCAGCAAAGGCAATCCTGTAAAAGAAGGCGATGCGATATTTTCCGGGAGTTTTATCAACAATGTCTTTTACATCAACATGTCGCGCCTTTTACTCGTCACTTTATTTTTGGTAATATGTGCTTTAATATTTATTGCCTACCGCAAACGTAAAAAAGAAGGGACACTATAATATGAATACAAGTGCATTATTGTTCATGCTCATCACAGAGGGCGTCATTACAGCGCTGACGTTGTATTTTTTCTTTAAGGTGCTGTTCATGAAACCCAGAGTTGATGTCAATGAGGATTCCTATCTGAATAATGACGAGCTATCATCTGAAAAAACTGATCAATAAGGAGAGGCTTTATTTCGGAATGCCATATTCCAGATCAACAGTTTTTGCGTCATCTTTGCCAAAATATAAAAACCTGGCTTGCATATAGGACGGGGGGCCAAATTTCTCGATAGCATCGTTAGAAAATCCGTATCCCTCAGTGGGAATACCCAGGAAATTCTTGTCGAGTTTTCCGTCTTTGTTGATATCGTGAAGCACAGCAACAGCGTAATCGCCAAGGGGAATATTTTCAAACTTAATCAGTTCTTTATTCGTGCTGATGCTTGTGATGCTGCCTTTGTACGGCTCTTTATCCGGGAAATCTGAGGCTTTATTATACAAAGCAACCATTAATTGCCCCTGGGTATTTTTTAATCCTGTCACCAGTATTAACAGAGTCCCTGTTTCTGTTCCCGGTGAATTTTTTTCGTCATGTCCGGAAATAGTACCGGCCGCGAAAATAATTAACAAAAGCAAACCTGATTTTTTCATGTTTTTAAGATTTATGTTCTTATAACTGAAACGTAAAAAGATTCACTTTTGAATAATTTAGGGTTTACACTTTTTTATGATTTATGTTTAACATCTTGTTCAATTAAAATAATTTTCTGTATGTTTTTTTTTCTTTTATTTTACTTTTTTGATTTTTCCCGAATTCACGAGTCTTTTCATAAAAAATAACGATAAGTAGTAAAATTATTGATGTTGCGCTGTAATAATAACTTATGAAACATTAAAAATATTGTAGAAAAGAAATGCAAAAACGGAGGTTTGATTAAATCCAAAATAATGTTCTGTGAGCTATTGGCGATATCTCTGTGATTATGCTTATTTTAGCACCCTGATTGTATTTTGCTGACCGGATGAAGCGCTGTTTGTATGCCTTATTATTCTAAGACGGAATTTATATTCACTGTTTTTTATTCTGTCGATGATGTGGTTTTACAACAGTTTTTTAATAAGGAAATTTAGATCATGGATTTAATTGAATTTTATTCGCAACGGATATCGTTTTTTCAAAGTAAGGAAAAAGAATGCATTAAGAAAGAGAAACTATTTCCATTTTTAAGGATTTCTGCACTGGTTCTTGCTGCTGGTTCGTTTTTCCTCTTATTCAAAATCAACCTGCTTGTTGCTATACTGGTGGCCCTGGTGCTTATTGTCATCTTTATTGTCATCGCGCAAAAAGATGCACATAATTCACGTGAAAAAGAAAAATACCGCTTGCTGATCACCTTAAATGAAAATGAAATAAACGGGTTGAACGGAAAAAATGGTTTTTTTTCCAATGGTGAACAATATAAAAACATCCCGCATCCTTACTCCAATGATCTGGATATTTTTGGCGATACTTCGTTATTTCAGAGTGTTAACCGGACCACTTTGGATAAAAGCAGCGACGTGCTTGCTGATTGGCTGTTACATCCTGCCGGCACCGGAGAGATCAAACAAAGAAATGAAGCTGTCCGTGAGTTAAGTCAAAAGATTGACTGGAGACAGAAAATATTCTGTCTTGGTCATGCTGTTGATCAGAAAGATAAGAACGCCACCCGGAGATTGATACAATGGCTGAAAAAGACAAAAGAATTCCGTTTTCATAAGCACCTGCTTCTGTTATGTAATTTTCTGACGATAATTACTCTTTCGACAATTGCATTATCATTTTTCTTTTTGCCTGTCTTTGTCCCTGTGCTTATTTACTGTGTTGACCTGCTTGTAATTACGCTGACAAATTCTACCGTGAAAACATGCCATCAGGAAGTTACCAATAACTCCAGTATATTAAATTCCTATTCTGTGATAATAGGAGAAATTGAAAACGAGAAATTCACTTCGCCCAAACTTATCGCGTTGAAGCAAATGCTGAAAACCGATGGGATCACGGCCTCGGAAAACATAAAAAAATTGTCAACCATCGTCAATCACTTCGATTACCGTTATAATATCTACATTCATTTCTTTTTGAATACCTTGTTGTTTTGGGATATTCATCAGGTGAATAAATTATTGAAATGGAAAAGAACAAATCCCGATATTGAGCAGTGGTTGCATTGTGTAGGCCAGTTCGAGGCTTTGTCTTGTTTTGCGAATTTATACTTTAATAATCCGGACTGGTGTTTCCCTGAAATATCTGATAAAAATTTTCTTTTAGATGCCCGAATGTTAGGACATCCCCTGATCATAAAACAAAGAAGGGTATGTAATGATTTCCGGATCACTGAGCCGAAAGTTGTCATCCTGACAGGCTCTAATATGTCGGGTAAAAGCACTTTTTTAAGAACGATCGGTGTAAATTATATTTTGGCCATGGCTGGCTCATGCGTCTGTGCCTCTGGCTTCAGGTTTTCTCCCATATCCGTAGTGTCCAGTATACGGATCGATGATTCGCTGAAAGATAACACCTCTCTGTTTTATGCCGAATTAAAAAAACTTGGATCGATTATTAACATGGTGGAATCTAAAGAAAAGATATTTTTTCTTTTGGATGAAATTCTGAAAGGGACAAATTCGATGGATAAACACTCGGGCTCAAAGGCACTTATTAAACAGTTTGTACAGAATAAAGCGGCCGGTGTTATTGCCACGCACGATATCTCTTTGACAGAATTAGCACAAGAATTCCCGGAAAGTATCGATAACTATAATTTTGATATTAAAATTAAAGATGATGAATTGTATTTTGATTATACCCTGAACAAGGGCGTTTGCACAAGCCTGAACGCCACGATACTTATGAGAAAAATGGGCATCAGGGTTTGAAAGGGAAAATTTAAAAAATAAAAAACTAATACCAATTTGTAATGAGCCTGCAATTCAACCGGAAAATAATAACAATAATAACGCTTTTACTGGTGTTATCTTCAGCGAATATTTATTCACAGAATTTTGATATTGATCTGTTAAGAAAAATAAATTTAAACCGGAACAGGAACCTTGATAATACGTTCAGGGTAATCACCAACAGTGTCAGGCCTGCCCAAATAGGTGTCCCGATAATTTTATACGGGTTAAGCCTGACGACAAAAGACAGTGTGATGAGGCGGAATTTTTTTTATGTGGGGGCGTCAATTCTCACGACCATGGCTGTTACAACGATCCTGAAGGTTAGTATCAATCGTCCGAGGCCTTTTGTAACCTATCCCGATATTGAAAAAGAAACCGATGTGGGCAGTCATTCGTTCCCTTCGGGCCATACCTCCGATGCCTTTGCCCTTGCCACCTCGGTAAGCCTGGCTTATCCGAAATGGTATGTCATTGTGCCCTTGTATCTTTGGGCGGGATCTGTCGGATATTCCAGGATGCATCTGGGCGTTCATTATCCGAGCGATGTTCTGGCGGGGGCAGTCATTGGCGCCGGTTCGGCTTACCTGTGCTATAAAGGCCAGCAATGGTTATCTAAAAAATATAAAATAAAGGTTCATAAAAATAATTTATGAAAATAGGATATGTGCAAACAGCCCCGGTATTCGGGGAAAAGGAAAGGAATTTTGAAGCTGTCCGTACACTGCTAAAAGATGTAAAGGCCGACCTGCTGGTGCTGCCTGAATTATTTGCGACAGGTTATACTTTTACTTCAAAGGATGAAGTTTTGCATCTGTCTGAAACAGGCCATGGCCCGACGGCGGATCTGTTAAAAGAACTTTCTGTATCGACGGGCGCGACGCTGGTCGGAGGGTTCATTGAAATTGATGGCAGTCACGTATACAATTCGGTACTTATCGTTTCAGATAATAAAGCACTTGATACCTACCGGAAAGTTCAGCTCTTTAACAAAGAAAAACTCTGGTTCGCTCCGGGGGACAAGCCTTTTAAGGTATATGAAATTCATGGCGTGAGGATCGGAGCCATGATTTGCTTCGACTGGATGTTTCCCGAAGTATGCAGGACGATGGCCTTGCAAGGCATGCAGGTACTGGCTCACCCGTCAAACCTGGTGATGCCTTATTGCCAGGGCGCTATGGTAACCCGTTGCCTTGAGAACAGGGTATTTGCCGTTACAGCAAACCGGATAGGCCGCGAAAACAGGGGAGAAGATGATTTTACGTTTACCGGAGCAAGCCAGATCACAGGCTGTGACGGCAGGGTTCTTGCCTCGGCGCCTTCAGGTAAAACTCAGGTTGCAGTGATCGAGATCGATGAAAAGCTCGCTGACGACAAGATGATTAATAGCTATAATGATGTGATCAAAGACAGGCGGACTTCTTTCTATGCGATGTAAAGACAGAAGGCCAGACAGGGACTGAATATGGATTCTGCAGGCATTTGATTTGTGATTTTATAAAATGGTTCGTCAAAAATAAACCGATATGATCATTTATAAAGCATTCAACAGATTACCCCGACTTTGCAGTATAGTTAACACGAAATAAATACTTAATAAATCATGAAACTATGAAAAAAGCAAACATCATCCTGTTTTGTTTTATTTCACTGGCATTAATGTTTAATACAGCGTGCAAAAATAAAACCATCGCCAGCAAAGAAATTAATTTCAAACTCGATTCGGTAAGTGTGAACGGCAAGGCTGTAATTGAGCGGGATATGGCTAAAGAGAAAGGTGTTATTTTTGTAAAAGCCCATTTAAGAAAACAAGTCGTCACCATTGTATATGATACAACAATGGGTAGCAGTGAAAACCTTAAGGGTACACTCGAAAAAATGGGTTATAAAGCCGAATTGACCGGTCCTGTTACTCATGGCCAATAACGCCAAACAGGGCTTTGCAGAACTTTTAAAAAAAAATTTTGACACAAAATCTTAAAAGAATACCGGAATTTTTATCTGCCGGTAGTTTGTTAATTTTTATCTGATTTGTGGATAGAAGAAATATTTTTATAAATTTGCTTTGGTTTTACCTTAAAAATCACTCATGAGTATACGAAAACTTTTATTACCCATACTTGCTTTTATGTTGTTTGGATTTGGCAGCTATTGTCAAAAGTGGGAATTGAGTTTAGACAAAGACGGGGTAAAAATATACACACGTGCAGTTAAAGGATCCGGGATCAAGGAATTCAAGGGAGAGGTTATAGCAAATTCAAATTTGGGCAATATATTAGCTGTCATTGAAAAAATATCGGAATATCCGAGATGGATGTATAAATGCACTTATGCAGAACAGGTAAAAAAAGTCAATGAGGTATCGGGCTATATCTATAGTGTGCTCCAGCAACCATGGCCTATATCAGACAGGGATATCTGTTCATATTACTGCGTTTCCCAGGACTCTGTAACCAAGGTGGTCACCATTTCAATGAAAGGGGTTAAAGACTATATTCCCGAGAAACCGGGAAAAGTAAGGGTGCCCAGCCTCAAAGGTTCCTGGAATTTGATACCGATAGCTAAAGGTGTTACCAAAATTGTGTACCAATTACATTGTGAATCGGGAGGTTATATTCCTGAATCTATTGTTAATGCTTATATCACCGATACCCCATATACCAACCTGCTGAACCTGAAGAAAATCGCTGAATCCCCTCTTTGTCCCAAGACAAAGACCGGAAACCTGAAAGAGTTCTGATAGCAATAAAATGCATTATTTTTTTTGAAGAGGCATGGTGTTCCGTTTCATACGTCATCTGGTAATTGAAATTTTTTCATGTTTTTGACTCACAGAAATACAACATATGAAAACCCGGGATGATTCAATTATCTTGTCATTTTTTGAAAATACAAAAGTGTTTTTTCTTGATCATGCTGATCCTGAAATAGTGAAAAAATATTCACGATATTTTCGTGAAGGATATGATGCATGGGGTATTGACGACAAAACCATGCGAGAGCAGCGCGACTTATGGTATGGGCAGTGGAAACAGCAGCTCAGCCGGCAGCAATTGATGGCGCTGGGCGACAAGCTGATGGCATCGGGGAAGTACGAAGAAAGTATCCTTGCGATAAATATCCTGATACAATTACAGAAAGAGGATAGCAGCGGGATAATGGCTAAGGCAGGGGAGTGGCTCGAAAGCAATGTGTCAAACTGGGCACAGACCGACTACCTCTCGGGAGAAGTTATATCTTTCCTGATAAATAAAGATGTTACCTTGTTGAATGATCTTGAGGCATGGAAAAAATCCGTTTCGCGATGGCGCAGGCGTGCCATTCCCGTTTCACTGATCAAAGTGATGAAGCAGGGATACGACCCGGCAAAACTGCTCCATATCATCGATCCTATAATGAGCGACAACGTAAGGGAAGTACACCAGGGGCTGGGATGGTTTCTGCGTGAAACATGGAAAAAACACCCCGGCCTGACCGAGAAATTTCTTTTAAAATGGAAAGATACATGTGCCCGGTTGATCATTCAGTATGCTACCGAGAAAATGGATAAAGCCCAAAAAGAAAACTATAAACGTATAAAATAGAAAGTTAAATAAGTCCTTTATTTAAATTAAAAATAAATAACGATTTATTTTGCAAAACTTTTTTATTAAAAACTAATTGTATATATTTACAAAAAAAACGGAAAATATACTTTTATTAACATTTAATAGCTATCTGATGGATTCCAAAATAAACAGCAAAATGCCGCATCTTATGATCAAACGGGAAGCCGATCTTGACAAGGATTTCAGCAAAAGAATTGCAAAACTTGCCCACGGAGAACAGCTTTACGGTTGTATCCAGTGCGGCAATTGCAGTTCCACCTGTCCGCTCAGCCCATACATGGATTACACTCCCAGAAAGGTAATTGCCATGGTAAAAGCGGGTTTCAGGGAAGAGGTGTTATCAAACCGTACGGTCTGGTTGTGTGCCTCCTGTTATTCCTGCATGGTTGAATGTCCCAAAGGCATCAAGATAACAGACATCATGTATGCCTTAAAACGGGAAGCCATACTTAATAAAATTTATCCGAAACGTTTCACCATTCCAGCTATGGCCAGGTCATTCTATGATACGGTAAAACATAGCGGAAGGAGCAATGAAACGGCCCTGCTGCTGAGGTATTATTTCAGGACCAACATTTTCAGTGCCTTATCTTATGTGGGTGTGGGATTGAAACTTCTGAAAAAAGGCCGGTTGGTTATTTTTGAAAAGAAAATGAAAGGCATCCACGACTTTAAAAAGATGCTGGA
>DAOQAF010000023.1:0-43535 GCA_035353775.1 Bacteroidales bacterium
ATGGATTACCGGCATTTTTCTGGCGAGGTGCATTGGCAGACTTATGACGATATGCCATAGGTATATCTGCTGAGAGCCGCTTATGTCCTTGCCTGGTTCACGGCATGTTGCCAGGCTTTGTACAGTTGATCTCTTTCATCGGCGCTCATAGCCGGTTCAAATACTTTATCGGGTTTACGCAGTTGAGTCAGTTGCTCTTTTGACCATAGTTGTACCGCCAAACCCGCAAGGAAAGCAGCTCCCAGGGCTGTGGACTCAATATTTGCCGGGCGCACCACGGCTACTCCGAGAATCCCTGCCTGAAAAGCCATCAGGAAATTATTGGAAGAGGCTCCGCCGTCAACGTTCATCACCTTCAGGCTGATGCCCGAATCGAGCTGCATGGCATTCACCACATCTTTGGTCTGAAAGGCCATAGCTTCTATAGCGGCTCGGATGATATGTTTTTTTTGCGATGAAAGGGTAAGGCCGGAGATAACCCCTTTTGCATCCATATCCCAGTATGGGGCGCCAAGCCCTGAAAATGCGGGAACAAAATATACCCCGCCGTTATTTTCGGCTTCAAGGGCATAGGATTCAGATTCTGCTGCCGAGCCGATCATATTGATATTGTCGCGCAGCCATTTGATCACCGCGCCGGCAATAAATACGCTGCCTTCGATCGCATATTCCACTTTTTTGTCGATACCCCATGCTATGGTCGTTAACAGCCCGTTTTGAGATCTTACAGGCTTGGTCCCGGTGTTCATCAGCAAAAAGCAGCCGGTGCCATAAGTGTTTTTTACCATGCCTTCTTCAAAACAGGTTTGCCCGAACAGGGCTGCCTGCTGGTCGCCGGCAATGCCTGCTATCGGGATTTTTGCACCGTCAAATACAGCAGCATCGGTATAGCCATAGACACCAGAGGAATCAACAACTTCCGGTAGCATACACAATGGTACGCCGAAAAGTTCGCAGAGTTTTTTATCCCAGCACAGTTGTCTTATGTTGAACAGCATGGTGCGCGAGGCATTGGAATAGTCCGTGATATGAAGTTTTCCGCCGCTTAATTTCCATGCCAGGTAAGTATCTATCGTGCCAAAAAGTAATTCTCCGTTATGCGCTTTTTCTTTACTTCCCGGAACATTGTTCAGTATCCAGTGCAGCTTACTTGCCGAGAAGTACGAATCTATAATCAAGCCTGTATTTTCGCTTATATAATCAGCCCAGCCATCGTCGCGTATTTGCTTGCAAAAGTCACTGGTGCGTTTGTCCTGCCAGATGATGGCATTGTAAACGGGCTTGCCGGTACGTTTATCCCACACAACGGTAGTTTCACGCTGGTTGGTGATCCCGATGGCGACGATCTGGTCTGTCGATGTATTACATTTTTTTATTACTTCGCGTGCCACCTGAAGCTGGTTTTCCCATATTTCTAAGGCATCCTGTTCCACCCAGCCGGGCTGAGGGTATATCTGAGCGGTCTCTTTCTGTTCAATACCGACCACATCAGCATTTTCATCAATTAATACGGCTCTTGAACTTGTAGTTCCCTGATCGAGTGATAGTATGTATTTTGCTCCCATAGATGTGTGTCAAAGTTCAAATTTATAAGTTTTATTCAGAAAAATATCGAAAAAAAGAATACCCTCCTTAATAACTTGCAGATACAGAATGCAGGGAAACAGTATTAGACCTGACCCTATTCTTCCTGTTTCAACGGCTTAAACCCTTCTCCTAATATCTCACTCGCATTCAGAACGGTCATGAAAGCATAAGGATCCACTTTATGTACATAATCTTTCAACAGGGCCAGTTCCTTTCGGCTGACAACGGTAAAGATGATTTTTTTTTCAGCTCCGTTGAACATGCCTTTTCCCATGATAAAAGTTCCTCCACGGTCAAGTTCATTGATGATCACGTTCCTTATTTCTTCGTGTTTCTCTGAGATGATGAACAGCGTTTTTTCATAGCTAAGTCCCTGAATCACTGTATCTATTACTTTTCCGCAAATAAATATGATCAGCCATGAGTACAAAGGTATTTTCCAGTCCTGAAAAACGATAAGTCCCAAAAGAACAATAACCGAGTCAACATAAATAAGAAGTTGCCCAACCGGTAAGTGGGTGTATTTTGCCAAAATCATTGCGATGATATCCGATCCTCCGGAAGTGGCCTTGGAACGGAACATAATGCCAATACCGAAACCAACGAGAACGGCGCCAAATATTGCAGACAAAAGGGGGTCTCCTTCGACAAGCGGGTTATCTCCCTGAAAATAGGTAAGCAGCATGATGAATTGCGAAACCGCAACAAAACCAACCACCGTTTTTATTCCGAACTTTGGGCCGAGGATTTTTGTACCTAATATGGTCAGTGGGATGTCCAGTGCCAAGCCCATCAAACCTACCGGGATGCCTTCGGGAGCGATGGCAAATAATCCTTTGGTCATCCAGTGGACCACAATGGCGATGCCATATACCCCTCCCGGAACAAATTTATAAGGTGATATAAAATACACAAAGCCAACGGCCATGATAAATGCCCCAAGCAATATCATAAAATATTCAAGAAACCATTTACGTGTAAATTTCTTTTCGAAACCAAGAAGTTTTAATTCCATAAAAATACTTTTTGAGTTATTGAAAACGACAATATTTTTCTGTTTTCAGGATGCAAAATTACAAAACCTTGATGGTGTTTTACAGAATTATTGAACTTAAATTACTGTAATGAATAGTTTTCACTCCGGAGGAGTGAAATATTTGTAAAAATCATAATATTCATTACAATACGACTCCATAGGAGTCGAACATTTTGATCCTTGTTTATCATACGGCTCCTACCCATCACCATGGGTGAGGAGCCGGAAAATATGTGTGATGTTTTCTTTACAGGTATAAAACACTTCCAGAGTCATTAGGAAAGTACTTCTGCAAATAGTTCGAAGAAATTGTTATATCAATTCCAGTTACTGTACGATTTTTTCGTGCGTGCATGAAAAGGATCATTTTTTCCTCTTGTATTCGCGCCGGATTTGTTACGTTGCGGATTGGATGATCTGGTTCGCACTTGTTTCGGCGGCTTTACCGGGTGGAGGTCCACCAGCGGATAAGGATGCCCTTCGATGACCGGGATCTTTTTCCCGATCAGTTTTTCAATGTCGCGCAGGTACTCTTTTTCTTCTGCATCGCAAAATGAATAAGCGGTGCCTTCCGCACCTGCCCTTGCAGTACGGCCAATGCGGTGGACATAGGTTTCGGGCATATTGGAAATTTCGAAATTGATGACACATTCCATGTTTTCCACGTCGATGCCGCGTGAGGCAATGTCTGTCGCCACCAGCACCCTTGTGGTCTGAGCCTTGAAATTTGTCAGGGCATTCTGACGGGCATTCTGGCTTTTATTGCTGTGGATGGCTTCGGCTTTGATCTTGTTTTTCGTAAGCAGCTTCACCACCTTATCGGCGCCGTGTTTGGTACGGGTGAACACCAGTGCGGTTTTTATATTTTTGTCCTGCAGCACATCTAACAGCAAAGCCGTTTTATTTCCTTTGTCCACAAAATAGATAAACTGTTTTACAGTATCTACGGTAGAGGCAGAGGGCGTAACTTCGACTTTTAGAGGCCTGTTCAAAATGGAATTTGAAAGTTTAACGATCTCGGGAGGCATGGTAGCTGAGAAAAACAGCGACTGGCGTTTTTGTGGCAGCACAGCAATTATTTTTCGCACATCATGTATAAAGCCCATGTCGAGCATGCGGTCGGCTTCGTCGAGCACAAATATTTCCACATCGCGCAATGATACATATCCCTGGTCCATCAGGTCGAGAAGCCTGCCGGGGGTTGCTACCAGGATGTCCACACCCTGGCGTAATGATGTTGTTTGCGGGTTCTGGTTTACACCTCCGAATATCACGGTGTTTTTTAATCCGGTAAAGCGTCCATATGCATTAAAACTATCGTTAATCTGAATCGCAAGTTCGCGGGTGGGCGTCACGATCAGACTTCTTATTTTTCTTTTTCTGTCGTAGGTTTTTGTCTCATTTAAAAGCTGGAGTATCGGCACTGCAAAAGCAGCGGTTTTTCCGGTTCCTGTCTGGGCGCAGCCGAGCAGGTCTTTACCGTTCAGTACGATGGGGATGGCTTCTTGTTGAATGGGTGTGGGTGTGGTGTATCCTTCTTGTTGTAATGACCTAAGGATAGGGTCAATAATGTTTAATTGTTGAAATTGCATAAATTTAATAAAGTGTGATTTTTTTTCGAACCAAAACCTGGCTGTAGTAGGAGGGAAATGTCAGAAAGTGAATTTTGAGCTGCAAAGATACAACTATTAATTGGTATTACAAGTATTTAATAGTTTTGGATGTCAACTTTTATGCTTTTATGAAGGTTCTATAGTTGTAAAACCTGATTGTTTTCCGGGGCAGGGACGCATTCAGGCATTTGCAAAACTGCTTGCCTCAGGATGGATGTCTTGCACGCCCCGTGCAGAAAGCTCATAAAGTAATGTTATTTGTTTATGTGGTAATTTATCAGTTGTAATTTATAAATCGTATCCATCGCCACGGTGTCTATCGTATAATGAGACGATAAGCCAATATCCTTGATATATGCTTCAGTGGTAACCTTGTTTATATTGGGCCCCCATACCCAGTGCCCCTTTAAGATGATGACGGAGTCCTGGTCGTTATTTACTGTTTTTTGGACTACTGTTACATGTTCCCTGAAATCACCGTAGCGCGTATCTTCCCAGTTTCTTTCAAATTCAAAACCTATTGTTTCTGATAAAATCGGCCAGGGTGCGTAATAACCCCCAAAAGGCGGTGAGATATATTCAATTTTGTTGTATTGATAAATGGGGTTATTATTAAGAAAGGGAACATATACCGTGTCCGAATATTGCTCCACATAATCACCGTGAATGTCAAGTCCTTTGTATGAAAGGTAACTGTGTGGCAAATAGCTTGAAGAGGTTGTATAAATAACCGTATCCGAATCATTTTCGAGATATTTCCAATAGGAACCGGGGTAGACCGGGTAATAATTTAAAGGCTTTAAAGTGTCATAGCTATTCACATTATTGACTGGATCAGGCTCTGTAATAGGAACGTCTTTCTTACATGCACACAAAAAAACAAAAATTAAAATGATGAATGCTGAATTTTTCATGAGGTTAAGGATTTTGTCCAAAATTTTTAATCTGAAGCGCTCGTTTTTTTGTCTCAGGTACAAATATAGGGATAATACCGATTTAAAAAATAATATAGTCCAAACTTCATTTCAATTGTTTGCACTATTTATTTTTCTATCGGCATAACCAAAGTAAGAATTTGTAGTACGTCTTTGCTTCGGCAAGCTCAGCAACCATGGACTATCTACAAATTCACTTTGGTATAATAAGTTGGATATATGCAATTGTTGGTTTTTTTGTGTTGACCTCTGGTATCTCAGGCAGGGTGTGAACTGCCTGTCCGCGGAACCCTTTAACTTGCCGGAATTTCAGCTTTATTGTAAAAATTATTGCTTTATAAACTTTTTAAAGAAAACCTCTTTATCCGTTGATAATTCTACGATATAAGAGCCTGCCGGGAAATTTGAAATATCCAGCTTATCAGTGTAGTTTGCTATTAATATTACTGCGCCGGATTGATTGTAAATTTTAATTGATCGTATTATGTTGTTATTTCCTGGGGCTTCAATATTTAATATGTCGGATGCCGGATTGGAGATAATTTTAAAACTGCTGTTGCCATTAAATTCAGATGCAGACGTGATCAGGGATATTTCAAAATTATCTATTTGCGTCAGGGGTGCAGGACTATTTATTCCTCCACACTTTATTGTTACATATAATGCATTTATCGGAGAAATAAATGATGCCGTTCTTTGTGTCCAGACATTCGAAACAGGGTTTGGCGCCGTATAAACCAGATCACCGAAACTATTGCTGACATTTGAAACTCCAATAAGGACAGGAGATCCCAGCACATATAAATTGCAGGCGCGATCATAAAATGTTATGGTGTACCCGCTTCCAGCAATTAAAGGTGATGATAATTCTAATGAAATAGCATCCGTTCCTCCGCTTGTCAAAGCCACATACCAATTATTGTTCTGTGCCGGGCCGCAGTATAAAGATGAAGTGATAATATCCATGCCTCCTCCGTTAGGCCCTCCACTATTATAATCTCCAAAAGCTGTGGAGTTACTCATGAAATTATTGTATTGGGAATTAGTTAGATTAATATGATCTGTTACCGCAGTATTATTCTCAAAACTCCCATTTAAAAAAGTCTGGCAAAACGTTTTTGAGTTTATGGCCAAGGATAATATAATCAGGATAAAAATTATTGCTTTCTTCATATTTTTTATACGCTCAATTATACAAAAATAACAAAAAATACAGGCTTTTCAATGCAATTTGTAACTTTACCCTTCATTTCTTTTATATGCTGAATAAACTACATGAATTGAAACAGGCGCTGGAGGGCGAATTGCTCACCGATCAATCCTGTCTTACCATCTACGCCACCGATGCCTCGCTGTATTTCGACCGTCCGCTGGCAGTAGCCGTTCCCAAAAATGAAAAAGACCTGGAAAAACTCATTGCTTTTGCTTCGGCGAACAACATTCCGCTTACCCCGCGGGCGGCAGGCACTTCGCTGGCAGGGCAGGCCACGGGCAGCGGCATCATCGTTGACATTTCAAAACATTTCAGGAAAATACTGAAGCTCAACACCCGCGAACGTTTTGTGATCGTCCAGCCGGGTGTAGTCCGCGATGAGTTGAACAAGTTCCTGGAGCCTTACGGGCTGATGTTCTGCCCCGAAACGTCCACATCCAACCGCTGTATGATAGGAGGGATGATAGGCAACAATTCCTGCGGGGAACATTCCCTGATCTATGGGAGCACCCGCGACCACCTGGTCTCGGTAAAATGTATCCTCAGCGATGGCAGCAAAGCCGAATTCGGGCAGATGAGCAAGGCTGAATTAGAAGAAAAATGCCATGGTGATTCGCTGGAAAGCCGCATTTATAACAAACTGAAAGAAACACTGGAAAACCCTGATATTGCTGCTGAAATTCATGCAAATTATCCCGAAGTCGGTATCAGAAGGCGCAACATGGGTTATGCACTTGATGTACTGCTGGATTCAGAAATATTTAATACCAACACCAAAGAAGTTTTCAATCCGGCAAAACTGATCTGCGGCTCGGAAGGCACCCTGGCATTCATCACTGAGGTCAGGCTCAACCTCGTCCCGATACCGAAGCAAAAGACGGCATTTATCTGTGCTCATTTTGAAACGCTGGAACAGTCGCTCGCAGCAAATCTTGTGATATTAAAACATCAGCCGACATCTGTTGAACTCATTGATAAAACGATAATTTCTCTTACAAAAGATAATCTGAGCCAGCAGCAAAACCGTTTTTTTATTCAGGGCGAACCCGGGGCCATACTGATTGTAGAACTGGCGCATGAAGATGAAAATACCTTGTTGCAAAAAGCCGGTGAACTTGTTGCCAGCCTGAAAAGTAAGGGATTGGGATTTCATTTTCCTGTCATCACCGGTGAAGACATGGTAAAGGTCCGCAATCTGCGCAAAGCAGGGCTGGGGGTGCTGACGACCATAACCACGGATCTGAAACCTCACAGTTTTGTGGAGGATACAGCAGTGGCTCCCGATAAACTTCCGGCATACATGGCCGATTTTCGTGCGATGCTTGACAAATCAGGTGTAAGCTGTGCTTTTTACGGGCATATATCTACAGGCGAACTGCATGTTAAACCCATGCTGAACCTGAGGACTGATGAAGGTGTGGCACTGCTGAAAAAGATCGCTTACGAGACCGCCCTATTGATAAAAATATACCGTGGCTCTTTGAGTGGCGAACACGGTGACGGCCGCCTGCGTGGAGAGTTCATTCCTTTGGTGCTGGGTAAAACAGTTTACCAATGCCTGACGGAAATAAAAAATGTGTTTGACCCGCAGCATATTTTTAACCGGGGAAAGATCATTGAATCGCCCTGCATAGCTCAGGATCTCAGGGAGCAGCGGCTTATAGCCGAGCCGTCTGTACATACTTTTTTTGATTATTCAAAAACCAATGGCTTGCTGAGGGCCATCGGGAGGTGTAACGGATCGGCTGACTGCCGGAAAAGCCATTATATCGGCGGGCTGATGTGTCCTTCGTATATGGCTACGCTTGATGAAATGAATTCCACGCGCGCCCGTGCCAACCTGTTGCGCGAAATTCTTGCCGGTACTAACAGCAAAAATCCTTTTAACACTAAAGACCTCCATGATATCCTCGACCTCTGCCTGATGTGTAAAGGATGCAAGATCGAATGTCCGTCGGGCATAGATATGGCAAGATACAAAGCCGAATTCCTGCAGCACTATTATGAAGCCCGTCATGTGCCGGTGCGCACCCGCATGATCGCCGGTATCACAACGATATATAAGCTGGCTGCTTATTTTCCCGGCATTTTTAATTTTTTTGCCGGGAATACGTTTTTTTCTTCTTTATTGAAAAACATGCTCGGATTTTCAGATCGGCGGCAAATTCCGTGCATAGGAAATACGACATTAAAAAAATGGGCTAAGTCCTATTTAAAACAATCGAACGGAAAAGGAAAAAGAATACTTTTTTTTGCTGATGAATTTACCAATCACCTGGATGTGGAGATCGGCAAAAAAGCGGTCATGCTGCTGGTCCGGCTGGGATATCATGTAGAAATGGCGCCTGTTGATGAAAGCGGAAGAACCTATTTTTCAAAGGGGATGCTCCGGAAAGCGGGAAATATTTCCGAACGTAATGTCCGTGTATTGAGCAATATCATCAGCGATGAGGTGCCATTGGTCGGGATAGAGCCTTCAGCTATATTGAGTTTCAGGGATGAAGTCCCGGATATTGTACGCAAAGAGCTGATAGCAGCCGCTGAAATTATCGCCCGGAATTCATACACCATCGAAGAATTTGTGGTAAGGGAATTTGATAAGGGTAGTTTCACTTCTGCCATGTTTTCCCTTGACCATAAAAAGATAAAATTACATGGTCATTGCCACCAGAAAGTTTTGTCAATCACATTGCCAACGAAGCGAATGCTGGAGATTCCGCAAAATTTTGCTGTCGAAGAGATCCCTTCGGGCTGTTGCGGAATGGCCGGGTCTTTTGGTTATGAAAAGGAACATTATGAGCTTTCGATGAAAATAGGGGAGATGATTTTGTTTCCTGCCGTAAAAAAAGCCGGTTCGGAAATTATCATCTCAGCACCCGGCACCAGTTGCAGGCAGCAGATCAAAGACGGCACCGGAAAAACGGCATTTCACCCGGTTGAAGTGCTTTTTAATGCGTTAATCTGACTTTTTTTACTCCTCAGCATTAAAAAATTTTAAAAAAAATGAAAAAAAATTTGGTAAATCCAAATTTTTTTTTGTACCTTTGTCGTTGAAAAATAAATTTAGGTGTACAAAATAGAACTGATAACGACAAAAATTTTAAATTATAGCAGTATTCAATATTGTTTTTTAACCAAAAAATCAAAAATTATGAAAAAAATCGTGTTCATGGTTTACGCTCTTGGTTTGCTTGCTGGATTGTCTGGTTGTCAGAAAGAATATCATTGTACCCAGGTGGTCACCAGGAAGGTGAATGACGTTCAGATTGACCGGAAGGAGATTACACTCTATTCTGAAAACTGTCTGGATGGCACTTGTTTTAACTATGAACAATGGTCAAACGACACCGTAACCATCAGCCAGACGACCTGTAAATAAAAATCCTTTTTTGAATTAGGCTTAGATAATAACAGAAAATTGTGTGATATTGTGGAAAGCATATCAAAAATATGGGGCAAAAGTTCAAGGGCTTTACAATATTCTATTTTCAGCAAAAATTTCAAAACGAGTTCCTTAGCTCCGGAGGAGCTTAATGTTGGTAAAATCAACACATAGCACTAACATCCCGCTCCTTAGGAGCGGAACTTTAAATGAATTATTTTTTTACCAACATTTCATTCCTACGGAATGAAAAAACAAGGTAAAACCCTGAAAACAAACCTATTCAGCATTTCATCACAAGCCTATTAAAATCTTATTGCTAAAGCGCCTAATTCAAATCCTTTTTTATCCAAAGTACCCGTACTAAAAAACTGCTACCAAAAACAGCAACAATCAGTGTGTTTTTGACAAAAGATATCTCAAAGCCCGGAAGAAAAGGCACTTCAGTCATCAGAAGAGCTTTTTTTATTTGTTTGTTGTAGAAATATTTCATTTTATCTATAAAATTTTTGAATTTATAGAAAATATTTTTGGTTTTTTCAAAAAAAATTCGTACCTTTGTCATTGAAAAATTCAGTTATGTCATAAAAATGAAAATATTGATAGGTGATAAGTCGAATCATGACATTTTTCCGGATATAAAAAATCTTAAAAAATCACATACTATGAAAAAGTTCATTTTGTTACTGCCTCTTGTAGCTTTTTTGGCTGGTTGTCAGAAAGAGTACCAGTGTACCCAGGTAATCACAAAGAAGGTGAATGAAGTTCAGATTGAACAGAAGGAGACTGTGCTGTATTCGGAAAATTGCCTGGATGGAACTTGTTTTAACTATGAACAATGGTCAAACGACACAGTTACTATCAGTAAAACAACGTGTAAATAGTGTTATGTTTGAAAAATCAAACAACAGTTTTTCTGAGTTTTTTAAACCAAAAAATATTTTCTTATGCTGATGCTGACAATCGGGTTATTGATCTTTTTATACAAAAAAAATTCCACGAAAATCTTATTGACATTAACCGTTTTCTCCGGTAAAAAACCCTGTATAAAATTTCCATAATATTGTAGCCTGCCTGGTACTTTTTGCTGCAATTTTTTATCTGTCCCGTTCGTTTATATCTCAGACACTAACCCCAAGAGATATGCGAACGATATTGATAATTTTGACGGTGGTTTTTTTTCTTCCTGCACAGGCTCAGGAATTGAAAATAAAAAAAACACGTGCCGGAATTTTTTCTTTGGGCGCCCGGAGCAGCATAGGACTGGTAAACGACGGCCATTGGCAGCGAACGGCATTCGGGACCGGAGGGCAATTCCGGATTCAATTTTCCGACAGGGTCAATACCGAGTGGTTTGCCGACCACCTGAAAGCCGACCTCAGCGATTATGCGTGGCGGGCCGATACGCATATTGGCTGGAGCGTGATGTATTACCTTACCAAAAATCCTGAAGCAATAATCCGGCCTTACATTCTGGCAGGGCACTGTTTCGAGTACCTGAAATTTACCGATAATTCCGACCGTTTCAATTATGCAGAACGCTGGAGCGCTTCCATACAGGGCGGCGCCGGGACTCATTTTAATATTACCCAACGCTTTGATATCTCGCTGACGGCACAGTACATGCTGCATCTCGGAACAAAGATCACGGCTTCAAACAGTGAAGGAGTTACCAGTTTTACAAAAGCCAAAGGGGCCGGAATTCACGATCATATTTTATTGCATCTTAGCCTCAACTATAAAATAGCAGACCTATGGTAAGAAAAATTTTATTTGCAATAGCTTTGTTTGCAACATTTCAAAGTATTGCGCAGCAAAAAGAAGATACCGGAAGATCGGGTTTGTTAAAAGTCAACCTTTCTTTCAACCAGGGATTTATGATATATCATAAAGCGAATAATGTTTATCTGGGGGGCAACCTTGAATATTTTACAAGTAAAAACCTGAGTTTCCGTGGTGATTGTTTCTGGTACATAGATACCCGTCAGCAAAAACCTGTTTTAAAACAAAATGCTATCGTTCTTTTTGGTGCATTGCTGCATTTGCCGAAAGGAAAAAGCGACTTTTATGCAGGGCTTCAACCTGGCTTTTCAATAACAAGGCCTGCTGTATCTTTGGTGTCTGACCAAAGTTATTCCATACGGCTGCTGCCGTCTTTAGGCCTGTCGCTTGGATACAGCCTGTATTTTTCAAAGTTCTGCCATTTCTTTATTGGGGTAAATTACCTGTTATCAAGATACAGAGGTGCGGAAACAGGCTCAATAAAACTTGATGAATTTATGATCTCGGGCGGTTTGGGGTTTCACATAAAGACTAAAAAACAAAAGAGGCTGTCTCAAAAATAGCCTTTGCTGAAAATCATCATTACCCCGCCCCTGAAGGGTGTGCTGATTTTCAGCGACTTCCACCCTTTAGGGAAGGGGACAGAAGGCGGTGAAAATCATTTAAAGAATGTTTTGAGACACCCTCTTTGTTCTTTTTTACACACGTTCTGCCTATTGAAGCGAATCATGCTGTAAGAGGGAACCTGCGTTCTAACTGATTATTTCTTTGTCGGCAAGGGAAGCACACCCGACATATCGCCAATCACGTTGATCAGTTCGGAATTAGATGGTACGACGATTTTTGCGTTGTTTTGAAGTGAAGTCTCCAACGTTTCCAGCTTGCGTAATAATTGGGCATTACCGGTAAAATACTTGTCAGCGGCCTCGTTCACAAGTTGAATAGCTTCGGCTTCTCCCTCAGCGTGCAATATTTTTGCCTGTTTTACACCTTCAGCTTCTTTGATCTTCGAACGTTTTACGCCGTCAGCAGCAGTTTCTGCAGCAGTAGCATAGTCGATAGCGGCGATTTTTTCGTTTTCAGCTTTCACAACTTTATTCATCGTTTCCTGTACATCTTTTGGCGGGTCAATCTCTTTCAGCTCGGTACGAACAATGTCTATCCCCCAGCTTTTTGTTTCTTCGCAAAGCGTTTTGTGAAGCTCGGCATTAATTTTTCCTCTTTCGCTGTTTGCCGATTTCAGTGTCATCGTACCGATAATATTTCTGAGGGTGGTGCGTGCCAGATTCACGATCTGCCACTGATACCGGTTTACATTGTACTGTGAACTTTTCACACTAACCTCATCTTCCTTAATCTTGAAATAGACCTGGGCATCAACGCGCGCATTCAGATTATCATTGGTGATGATCTCCTGCGGTTCGGCATCTACCATGGTTTCGGTGATGTTTACCTGATACATTTTTTCAATAAACGGGATGATCCAATGAAAACCCGCATCGGCAAAACGGTTATATTTTCCAAGACGCTCAATCAACCCGCGGTGTGTGGGCCTGATAATACGGATACCCATGAAGAAAAGCAATAATACCGGAACTCCGATATAAACGAAATACATAAACATAAATCCTCCTTTTTTTAGTTGACAATAAAAGTACTAAATTATCAGATACCAATTGAATATTTTATTAATAAATTAACTTTTATTATTGTAAGTATTAATTATTCAGATAATTATATGCCAATTTGTCTCATGGTTGATGTAGCCTTATTAGTTAACGTTTATTAACAAAAAGACAATCAACTTAATGAAAAAAATAACTACTTTTGCGCTCAATTTAACAAAATCATTTTATGAGAAAAACACTATTTTTACTTATTACCAGTATTTTCCTGGCAAATATTTTGGTGGCACAATGCCCGGGTTGTGTAACCAATGTGGGTTGCACGTCGAACCCTGCTGCGCCTACTATTTGCCCGTCAGTAATGCCCGATGGTTACGCCATGCAGCCATACGACGAAGACATTTCCTTTTATCTTCCTACTGATTTTGAAACTCAGGGCCACGATGTGGAGCTTTTTCAACTGGATATTCTCAATGTTACCGGCTTGCCTTTCGGATTAAGCTTTCAAACCAGTGCATCCCCTTCTAATATTTATTATCCTACCGACAATCCTCCGACAACAGAGCATGGTTGTGCCAAGATATGCGGAACACCTATTATGCCCGGGACATATAACATTACAGTTTTTGTGCTTGCCCATGTTCATGTAACTGATCTTGGTGGTATTACGCAAACATCCAATTCTTCATTTATCCTTCCTATCACCATCCTGCCGTCACCGGCTTCAAATAATGGCTTTTCAATCACGAATTCTTTTGGCTGTGCTCCGCTTAGCACAGGATTTACCTGTAACAGGCCCAGTAACGGCAACCCGAATTATTCATACCTGTGGAATTTTGGCAATGGTAATCAATCAATATCAGAAAATCCGCCCGTACAGAATTATATTAATCCGGGAAGTTATCCGGTGACACTGGAAACACAGATAGATACACTGCCCTATTATCTTGAGAGCCTTACGGTGAACGCCTCTCCCGATTGCAACGACAGCCCATTTTCAGCCCCGGATTACTATTTTATCCTAAAACTGAATACAAGTTCTATTTATACATCCGCTTATATTAATAATACCAATGCGCCGGTAACATTTTCTTTTTCACCCATACCTTTAACCAACGCGACCTATACTATTGAGATATGGGAATACGATACCGGTCTTGCCGGTGGAGACGACCATTGCGGAAATTTCAGCATTCCCGGAAATACTGCAGGTACTTATACGCTGACTACCGGAACTTGTGTTATCACTTATACCATAAGCCACCCTATATTGAGTTTTACTGATGTTGACACCATTGAAGTTTTTCAAAGCCCCGTTTTAGGAACACTTTCATTTTCACCGAATGATTCTTTATGCAAGAACGATTCTGTGCTATTAGCCATCACTGATACATACGGCGGATTTTATCAATGGTATAACGATACCAATGCCATCAATAACGCAACAGCATCGACTTATTATGCCAAGACCAACGGTAAATACTGGGTGGAAGTTTCTAATGCCAACGCCTGCCGAACTAATTCAGGCATGAAACAGATTACATTTATCGATAACCCTTCAAAACCTGGTACATGGATCGTTGGGAATACCATAAATACGAACCTTCCCGGTTTTGACCTGCAATGGTACCAGGAAGGAGTCGCCATCCCTGGTGCTACTGGATTTTCATATGAGGTGGATACTTCCGGTTATTATTTTGTGATGGCAACCAACTGGTTTGGTTGTGGTACACCCTCAGACACAGTTTATGTTAGTTACATTGATGATATCGGATTTGGGGAGTCGGATGTAATGAATGGTTTGCAGTTAATTCCTAATCCGACCACAGGTAAATTTACGATTAACTTTGAATCGACTTCCCTGAATGAAGTTCAAATTAATATTACCGACCTGACCGGAAGAGTTGTTTATAATAATACTTTCGGAGCAACAGCAGGGCATTTTTCTCAGGAAATAGATATGAGCAGCGTGAAGAAAGGCCTTTACCTTGTTCAGATTATTTCAGGTAATTCCAAAATGAACACCAAGCTTATCAAACAATAATATAATGATTTTATTAGAAACGCCCTGTGATATTATTGCAGGGCGTTTTTTTTTATCGTATCAACCTTTATGTCAGACTATATAATATAATGGTGTCATTGCAGAAAACTGAAATTCTTCATAGCATTTAACAGAACATACATTTCGGCTGCTTCCATGAAATTGAATTCTGTCAGGCTATGGTCAAGGAATTTTACATGTATCAACTCAAAATCCTGGGCAATAAAATATGCCTGAACCTGGTCGGTTTCAAAAACATATTTTTCGTTTGCGAACGTAAGCGTTTTTATTTCGGAGTTTGATTTTTTTACCAGGTTTATTTTGTCCGGGAACACTTTCAGGAAAAATCCGTCTTCCGATTCTTTGAATTTGGAAATATCCATGAAAAGCCTCGGTTTATCTGCAAAAGGCCTGCCTGATGTCGGGCAGAACGTAGTGCAGTTGCCGCATTCGTTGCACATATCGGCGATATTCATCACCTGGTACTGCTGGTGGATATTCAGTTCGCCATCGTCTTCAAAAACAATTTCTTTATTGTCTTTAAGTACGGCTTTTTGAAGGAGCAGTTTCTGTTCCTGTACTTCGTACGAAAAATTAGCCCTGTTTGGACAAACAGTAACGCAGATATTGCAAAGTTCGTCACAATGAAGACATCTGGCAGCTTCGGCCAGGGCTTCGGTTTCAGTCAAGCCGGTACTGTCGCATTCAGTCAGTGACAGAACTTTTGGTTCAGCATGAGGGGCTATGGCTTGTCTGTATTGTCTTAACGAACGTTGTAACATCAATTCACCGAAGCTGTGCCGTTTAGCGTTTTTGTTGCCCGGTGCGAATTTATAAGGCATGTTGTTAAGTATCTCTGTTGCGGCCTTGCGCCCGTCGGCAATAGCTTTGATAACGGTGGCTGCTCCGCGCAGGGCATCGCCGCCGATAAAAACATTGGGGAACTGTGTCCGGAAACTATTTTCAGAAAGGCGCCTGACAGGTTCTTCAACAAAATCCATCACAATGTCCTGTCCTAAAGCGGGAATTATGGTGTCAAATTCCATAGTGAATTCAGAACCTTCAATTTTTACAGGTGCAGCCCTTCCTGATGAGTCCGGCAATCCGGGCTTCATCCTCGAACACAGCAGCCCGGTCATTTTGTTGTTTTCAGAAAGGATTTTTTCGGGAAGGATATGTTCGATTATTTCAATATTTTCATCAAGGGCAGCTTTTATTTCTTCGGCATCGGCAGGCATATCCTGAAGCGTGCGGCGGTATAATATACATATCTTCCCATCCGGGCCTGCCATTCTTTTTGCAGTGCGTGCCACGTCAATGGCCGTATTGCCGCCACCGACCACAGCAACTTTTTTCCCGGAAATAAGGTGGATGCCTTTTTTTATTGCTGATAAAAATTCAAGAGGATCAACAAGAGCGTTTGTTTCTGCTCCTTCTATGTTAAAAGGTTTTGCTTTTTGCGCGCCTACAGCGATGAAAATAAAATCGTTCTGCTGACGCAGTTGTTCAAAAGCATTTTTGTTTATTTTCGAGTCATAAATAATTTTTACTCCCACAGATTTTATTCTCTCTATGTCATCATTTATGGATTCCTGTGAAATCCGGTACTGAGGGATAGCATCACTCACCATGCCTCCTGCAAAAGATTTGGTCTCGTATATGGTTACATCAAACCCGCCGAGTGCCAGGTAAAACCCGCATGACAAGCCGGATGGCCCGGCACCGATGATTGCCGCTTTGAGCTTATTATCAATACCCGATTCCACATTTGCCATCAATTTTTGTTCAGTGATGAAACGTTTGATCTCCCGTATCATCAATGGGTCATCATAATTGATGCGCGTGCATTTGCTTTGGCACTGATGGTCGCACACCATGCCGCATACGGCCGGCAAGGGATTCGTCTTCAGAATTACACTCAGGGCCTTGTCGTATTCTTTCGTGGCAGTATGGTAAAGGTAATCAGGAATATCCTGGTTGGTAGGGCAGGTGTATGTGCAGGGGGCGGCAATGCAATCGAAAAATGATAGTTTTCTGCCGGTTTTTATATCGGGTTCGCTGAAAATATCCTTGCTGTAACGCTTATCTTTCAGAACTTCATCGGCATATTTGTTCAGATTACCTGTGTTTTCATTACCTTTGCTGCTTTTAAAATGATCTGATAGTCTTATAATATTCTTTGCATGCAAAAAATCTGAAATGTTCTGTGCATATTGATTCATTCGCCCGTATCCACCGGGTTTCAGCAAGTCAGAGGAAACGGTTACCGGGTAAATGCCGCATTCAATTATTTTGCTGATATTAAAACAGTCTGCTCCTCCCGAAAAAGAAATTTTCAACTGACCATTGAACTCATTTTGCAGCTTTCGTGCAATATTAACGGATATCGGATGCAGCGCTTTTCCGCTCATATACATCATTTTTTCTTCGGCGCTGAAAATGTTGCGGTGGTTTAGGCTTTCGAGGGTGTTGGTGAGTTTTATTCCGAAAAACACGTTGTTTTTTTGTGCCGCCTCACTAAGGGATTTTATGATTGCGATCGCATTTTCGTATTTCAGGTCGTGTTCAAAAGCCTGATCGGGAACCGTTGTTTTGTGGTGGTGGTCGGTGTTTAAAATGCGGCGAAGTTCATCAGCGCCCAGCAATGTAGGGTTGAGTTTAATAAATGTATGCAGTTTTTTTTCTTCGATGAGATACCTCCCGATTTTTTCAATCTCCTCAGGAGGACAGCCGTGCATGGTGGATAACGTGATGTTATCAGAAATCATTGACGGTATAGGTATTTGTTTTATTTCAGGATACAATTCAGCCAATTCAGCGACCATGGCTTCTTTTTCAGCAGAACAATCTTTCATTTTATTTAAAAACCATTGCACATTGTCATTGCAAATGCCTTCATAATTGTACCCGACACTCAAATTGAAAATGGTGCAGGGATTATTTCCATAACCGAGTTTGTGCGAGATCAGGTGAATAAAGATCCATGCCTTCAGGTATTCGTTAAAAGATTCCCCGATCTTTAATTCCTGTGACCATTCGCAGTTGTAACCCTCGTCCTGCATATCGATACAGGGTTTTGAGATTTTCAGTTCATCAAGCGTCTGAACTGTTTTCAACTCGATATATCTTGCTCCGCAGAGCCATGCAGCAATGATGTTTTGCGCCAGTTGGGAGTGCGGGCCGGCAGCAACGCCAAAAGGGGAGGCAATGAACTTATTGAACAGTTCTGTTTTTAAATTGCCGTACTTCGTAGGGCTGAAGAATAGTTGTCCGGGGATACCGAGTATTGACGCTCCGGAGTTGTCGGAAAAAAGCAGGTTAAAGAGTTGCTTCACGTGAAGGGGTGCAAATTTGTCGCTCATGATTTATTTGTTATATTTACGGCAAAAATAATTATTATTGCCTATTATCCGTAAGATTAATTAAATGAATAGGTCAGCAAATGATATAAAAATACCCTGGGCGGTAGTGGTGCTTTCAGCAGGCAACTCCACCAGGATGAAACAACATAAGGCCTTACTGAAATTTGACAAGCACAGAACATTCATTAAGAAGATCGCAGATGAATATGAACATGCCGGGTGCAGTAAAATAATCATTGTTGTCAACGAACAAAATATGGTGCAAATATCTCATCAGTTTGATCATTGCAAAGGGATAAGCCCGTCGTTCGTTTTAAATAAAAATCCGGAATACGAACGTTTTTATTCCATTAAGCTTGGTCTCGAAGCCTGCAGGAATTTCGACAGATGTTTTATTCAGCATTGCGACAATCCTTTTATCACAGCAGGCCTGATTGAAAAAATGATTCAACTTTCCATGGATGAAAGCTATATATCCCCTGCCTACAAGGGGAAAAAAGGGCATCCGGTTCTACTGGGAAGCAATGTTATTCAGGATATTTGTGCTACAAATAAAAATAATAGCAACTTTAAATTGTTTCTCCGAAATTATAAATGTATTGAATTTAATGCCGGCGATAAAAACATATTAAACAATATAAATGATTTGAACGATTATATGCAGTTTTTTCAGAAAATAGATAATCCGAAAACATAAAAAGAAGTATCATTCCTCTGTATTAAAATAATAACGCAGGTTTTATGACAATTTTTGCCGGATTGATTATAAGAGAAAAGAGTTATATTAACCAATGCAAATAATTATGACATATAGCTATTTTTGAAAATTATTATTAATAAAACCAAATTATATTGCAAGAAAAAGCGTTATTAAGAAAAAAAAATTAAAAATTACTTGCACTATAAGAAAATAATTTATATATTTATCGCAAATTATAATTTATGGACACTCAAAATAAACCAACTATTTTATTTCCTTATGATTTTTCGGAGGAATCAGACTTTGCAATTGAATATCTTGTGGGATTGGCGAAACTCTTTAATTTTTCTGCTGAGATATTGAATATTTATGATAGCGGGACGAAAAAATTTATGCAGGAAAATAAATTAGGAAAAAATGATCTGGAAGACAAGATTCGTCAAATGGCGAAAGATCTACAGGACAAGCATGGGATCATGTCAACGTACCTGATAAAAAATGCTCCGATTGAGCGCATAAAGAAAATATCACGGAACGAACAAGTTACGTTTACATTGCTTGGAATTGCCAGACAATTTAAACCATCAACAAAGATCATGAAAGTGATCACTACTTCGCCTGTTCCTGCATTTGTTGTTCAAAAAGGTGTCCCGTATAAACCCTTTAAAACCATTCTTTTTCCCTTGGATGAATCGGATGCAAGCAGGCAAAAAGCCGGATGGGCATTAAGATTTGCCAATGCCTGTCCTGATGCTACAATTCATATATATACGATCAGTCCGGCAGCATTAAAAAGCAAGGAAAGGGAATTCAAACAATATAAGGTTATCGAATCATGTGAACATTTTTTTGCCCGCAATGGCGTTAAATTTGTCACGGAAACATCTCAGGGAAATTATAAAGACTACCCGCTGGAAGTTAAAAAGTATGCTGAAACCATTAATGCAGATCTGTATGTCATCATGATCAGGCCTCATAAAATGTTTGAAGTTATTGACGCTGTGGATTACCAATTGATTTTTAACCAACAAAGAATTCCATTGCTGTGTGTAAACCAACGTGATATTTTCGTTGGCGGCGGTTTTACCTGAGATTTGTTTTGTTATTATTTTAACGATAATCAGGTTTATATTTGTAATCACCACCTGAGTGTTGTCAATATGATATTTATTTGTAGCTTTGCGAATTAATCAAAATTTAGCATCTATGAATAAGTTAGCTGTTGTCGCTTTTGGAGGTAATGCACTTCTTCGCGGAGAACAAAAAGGAACCATTCACGAACAGGAGCATAATGCGCGTGAAACCTGCATGAATCTTCTTGAACTTGTAAAGAAAGATTATAATATTGTGATCACCCATGGCAACGGGCCGCAGGTTGGTAACATCATTCTTCAGAACATTGCCGGTGCACGGCTTTTCGGAGTTCCTGAGATGCCTATGGATATCTGCGGAGCTTATTCGCAGGGTTTTATAGGTTATATCATTGAACAACAATTTCGCAATCTTCTGGAAGAACATAACCTCAACAAAGATGTAATAACTCTTGTGACGCAAGTGCTGGTTGATAAAGACGATCCTGCATTTCAAAATCCCACCAAACCTGTCGGGCCTTTTTATTCCAAAGAAGAGGCTGATAAAATGGCAGCAGAAAACAAATCAGTTTTTGCTATGGATCCTCGCGGACGTGGCTGGCGTAAGGTTGTCGCATCGCCTGTGCCCCTCAAAATAGGGAATAGAAGTACTATTGAAAACATTGCCCGCAACGGTCAAATTGTTATTGCTGTTGGCGGCGGCGGAATTCCGGTATATTATAAGCGTCCTAATTTCCTCGAAGGAATCGATGCTGTGATAGACAAGGACCTTGCCTCTTCATTGCTGGCGTTGCAGATACATGCCGATGAGTTTTATATTCTGACCGATGTGCCTAAAGTTTGTATTAATTTTCACAAACCTGATGAAAAACATCTCGATGTGATAAGTGTTGAAGAAGCAAAGCAATACCTCGCCGAAGGACATTTTGCTGAAGGCAGCATGGCTCCGAAGATTCGTGCGGCAATAAATTTTACTGAAAACGGCAGGGGAGAAGCTATAATTACTGAAGCATCGCAACTCTCTAATAAAAATTGCGGAACTAAAATCGTTAAATCAAAATAATAACATTATGAGCGAAATTGTTTGTCCTCAGTGTAAGGCCACTTTGAAAGAAGGAGCCTTATTTTGTCATGTATGCGGATATAAGATGCCGGTAGAACCAACGCCGTCGCAGGATTCTGCAGAAGACAAGAATATTGATGCGAAAGATTTTACTGATGTAAAGCCCGATGAAGTATATACTGCCATAAAAAGCGGAAATATCTTTAAAAGGGCGATCAACATCATGTTCAAACCAAAATCCGAATGGGAAGTAGTGGCAAATGAAAAACCCAAAGTCCCCATGCTGATCTTTGGCTATTCACTGATCTTTTCCATTATTCCGGTTATTTCAATGATCATTGGTTATGGCCTGGTGGGAAAGCGTATTCATTTTGTATTTACTACCCTATGGCAAAGAAGTTTTGGTGCGGGTTTTTGGGAAGCCTTTGTTTTTATTGTCGCTGCTTTTGGAGCCATTATTGGCGGTGCAGTTGTTATCAATGCACTTGCACCTGCATTTAAGACTGAAAAGAACTTTGGTAGGGCTATGCAGCTTACCACCTATTCATTTACTCCGGTGTTTTTTGCAGGGGCCTTGTTTATACTGCCACTTATCTCTTTTATGGCGCATCTGGCCGGACTTTACGGTATCTTTGTTTTGTTGATGGGGCTGCCGATTATAATGAAAACTCCTAAAAACTACCAGGTCGGATATTTTTTCACATCCATAGGTGTCCTTTTTGGAATATTTTATACCGTAAAATGGACTTTCTCCTTGTTTTTTTCGATAATCTCACGTTCATTTTATGACGTACCTTTTCATTTTTAAAATATTCTTTCCGACACTTAATGGACTTACCTGAGATCAATGATATTGGTGATAAAGTAAAGCACTGGCAGAAGGACGAGACCAAGTATTACAGATCACTGCCGCTTAAAAATTACATTTTTTCTGCAATAGCCATTTTGGGAATTATTGCCACCTGCCTGCCATGGGCGGATGTTACTGTGGGCTTTTACAACAAGGTGATGGCTGTAGGGCTTCATTTTTTTAAAGGCTGGATGGTTTTTCTGACCTATCTGGCCGTTATTGCGGTCATGTTGTTTAACAAACATATAAGAATTGAGGAAAAATGGGCCGAAAAAGTGCCTGTTTATGCTGCATTTGCCACCTCCTCATTCACTCTTGTATTTATCATATGGAAGTTGTTTCAGGTGCGGTATGGAGTTTATTTATGCCTCGCTGTTTCATTGTTATTTTTGTTTTCCGTATGGTATTTCAATTATCGGAATAAGAATAAAATCAAAAGTTAAGCGGTTAATCACTGGGATTAAAAAATATAAATAAACATAATCATTATTATTACAAATTAAAAATTAAAATGGAGGATTATTATGGCTTTTAATTTAAAAAACAGAAATTTTTTAAAAGAACTTGACTTCACCCCTGAAGAAATGAAGTTTTTATTAAAGCTATCGGCAGACCTGAAAGCAGCAAAATATGCAGGGACCGAACAGCAGATGCTAAAAGGTAAAAACATCGTTTTGCTATTCGAAAAAGATTCTACACGTACGCGTTGTGCCTTTGAAGTGGCTGCATTAGATCAGGGGGCACATGTCACTTATCTTGGGCCCAGTGGTTCGCAGATGGGTAAAAAAGAATCTATGAAGGATACCGCACGGGTGTTGGGCAGAATGTACGATGGTATCGAATACCGTGGTTATGGACAATACATCGTGGAAGAACTTGGCAAATACGCCGGGGTGCCTGTATGGAACGGCCTTACCAACGAATTTCACCCGACACAGATACTTGCTGATTTTCTCACCATGAGCGAGCATTGCGATAAACCGCTGAGTCAAATTTCTTTTGCATTTGTAGGTGATGCCAAAAACAATGTGGGCAACTCCCTGATGGTGGGCGCTGCCAAGATGGGTATGGATTTCAGGGCCGGCGCCCCAAAGTCGTGCCAGCCTGATAAAAAACTGGTGGATGAATGCATGAAAATTGCCAAAGAGACCGGCGCTAAAATTACTATTACCGATGACCCGAAAGTTGCAGTAAAAGGTGTCGATTTTATTTATACCGATGTGTGGGTTTCGATGGGCGAGCCCGATAATGTATGGGTTGAACGCATAAAATTATTGAAACCTTATCAGGTAAATGCAAAATTGATGAAAGCTACGGGAAATCCAAATACGAAATTCCTGCATTGCCTGCCTGCATTCCACAACCGTGAAACTAAAGTGGGAGAGGAGATCTTCCAAAAATACGGGCTGGACGGTATGGAAGTAACAGAAGATGTTTTTGAATCGAAACATTCTGTCGTTTTCGATGAGGCTGAAAACCGCCTGCATACTATCAAGGCTGTGATGGTGGCTACGCTGGCATAACCTGTTTTTATCCGGAGGCTGAGAGTCCCTATGTTTATTTGTACACACGGGTGTTTTTATGCTAATCCCGACCAGAATAAATATCAATTAATGCAAACTTTCGTGGTATGAATAAAATATCCGGTTTTTTTTCAAATATCCGTAGCAAACTATTCAGCCCAGGGATAAAGAAATTGCTTAAATATTTTTTATGCCTTTTTTTTGCTGTTTATCTCGCAAGTAATGCGATTATTTTTTTCGGCTCAAAAAAATTTATGAGCAGTGATAGTGCGAAGGTTCCTGCAAGTTACGTTGCGCTGGTTCCCGGTGCCAGCGTGTATGCCAACGGGCAGCCGTCGCAGATACTTGCCGACAGGCTGGATAAAGCCTGCGAACTTTATAAGAACGGAAAGGTAAAACGTTTTTTGCTAAGCGGAGACCACGGCACGCGGACATACAATGAAGTGGAAGCCATGAAATCGTACCTGAACAACAAAGGCGTCCCCGACAGTGTTATATTTACCGATCATGCGGGCTTCGATACATATAGTTCCATGGTGCGGGCAAAAAAAGTTTTTGAAGTGGACAGCCTGACCATTGTAACGCAGGCCTTCCATCTGAGAAGGGCTGTTTATATTGCACGTAAACAAGGGCTTGTGGCTTACGGTTACGAGTCGGATATGCGAAGATACCCGAGTATTACCTATTTGATGATCCGTGAAAGTTTTGCCAGCATCAAAGCGTTTTTCGAGGTGCTTTTTCATGCCGAGCCCAGGTTCGGTGGCGAAAAGATCCCTATCCGGGGCGACAGCAGTAAGAGTTATGATTAGTGGACAAAAACTTGAAGAGTTTTATTCCACCGATTGCATCTTTTTATGATTCTGTATTAAGCGTTCAATGATAACTTTTTTGTCTTCAGCTTCTGACAACTCTTGTTTTTTGTTGTTGATGGAGGTCTGTACCTGTTCGTAATACTCTGTAGCGTTTTTACCTTCAACTTTCAACTGTTTTAATTGCGCTTCATATTTTTTACACTCAGCAGTAAGGAAGTTTATCCTTGATTGTACTTCGGCAAGGTCATTGTCCAGATTGATGCCAAGCCTTTCGTTGCACCTCTGAAGTAATTCTGTCAGCACCCCTTCGCGAGCCACCAGTTTATTGTACTGAAATGTTTTTTTATCCTCAGCAAGTTTCAAATTATCGTATTCCTCTTTTGTTTTTATATAGGTTTCTTTTTTTGTTTTTTTGTTTTCTTCGAGTTGTTTGAGTGTGTTTTTTAATTCATCCATTCTATCGGCGTTGGCATTCTGCCAGTTTATCAGCGTGCGCTCCGCTTTGGGGATTTCATAGCGGACAGCGGACAGGTCTTCTTTGATGATCTCAATAAGCTTGCCTGTTTCATCTGAGTTTCCGAGATTGTAAATGTTGTTATTATAAATTTCGTTAAGATTTTCAACGGGCTCTTTATTTGATTTATTTTCGAGATAAATTGCAAATTCTTTATTGGCTCTTTTTACTTCTGATGGGGTAAAATTGGTGGATGTGATATAATCTTCTAATTCTTCCAATACAACGTCTTGCCCACCAATATTTAGAATAACCGATTTTTTCTTAACCATCATATTGTTTTTGTAGTCATCATATGCGTCTATCCTCCAGGCAAAATTAATTTCCTCCGGATAGAGGGTCCCGGTGTTGTCAGGGTTGAGCAGAATATAATAATTATCAGTTTTTGACTTTTTTGGATTTTTACTGTTGGCAATGGTTATCGGAATGTTGATCCTGAGTAACGTTTTGCCGGCGATACCGGTTTCTTTTTTCTCCAGACTATGGAGCTTATTGATGATGCCCTCCATATTATTAGTAACTTCTTTTCCGAAATTCAGATCTTTATAAAAGTACCAGTAATCTGCGAAGCTATAATTTTTTTTAAAGCTCTCCACCTGTCCTACAAATGATTTTCCGGGTTTTCCGCCTCTGATTCCTGCATGTTTGCCACAAAATATGTAAGCCCAATATATCTTATCGTCTTTCCAGACATATATTTTGTAAATACCGTCTACCGTTCCGTCATCATTTAGCGGCAAGATACCCGGTTCATAAGCATAGCAGTAGAATCCCTGGTTTATCATCCTGCCATTGAGCGTATTCAGGCGGATGTCATCACTGTTGGAATATGTTTGTTTTTCACAACCTTCTTTCCAGATGATTACTCCTTCGAATTGTGAAAAAGGAGGAAAATCATTAGGAATTATCGTCGGCATATTTCTGCCTTTTGTACCATACGGCATCATCACAAAATTCAATAAGCCCGTTTTGGAATTTATTTCACTGTCTTTATCGTACTGAAATGCGCAGTGCCAAACCGGGTTTTTTCTGTCGCCGGGTGTCCAGGAATATGCAAAGGCTTCAAGCTCTCCATTCAGGTTTCTGCCTTTTCCTTTAATTACCACAGTTTCGTTTACATCCCTCCAGTAAATGTCGTTGAAATACCTGAAAAGCTCGTATTTCCCCATCCTCAGGACTTTTTCATTAGGTTGGTGGAGCATATCATATACCTCATTTTTATAATTATCAATAAGCCTGTATGGGATATGTTCCACAGTTATGTTATTTTCTTTAAGGTATTTTTCAGTATTAAAACGCTGCAGGATACATTGCTGAACCTCAGCTGGTGTTTCCACTGAAAACTGGCGTTTTGCAATTTCAATACTGTCGCAATACTGTAGAAAGAATGTTTCAAACCATTCATAAGTCATGTCGAAGTTATTGGCATCTTTCCACGATCCGGTTCCTTCTATCTGCGGAAAAATGAGGGTGTCGTAAATCGTTTTTTTACCGGATTTATTTTTGATGTAGAATCCCGCAAGGTCAGCTTTTACCTGGCCTGAGTCTATTCTTAAATGTGGTATTGTTGATTGGAAAGGTTTCTCAATGGCAACATTTTTTCCTACGTTTTGGTTATAAGCCGAATCTACCATGTACTTGTCCTGAGAAATGGCATAATGCGAGATACATCCTAACATGTAAGGATGGTGATTTTCGACTTTATTACCCGGAAGAAAATTTATTTTGTCGGCTGTATATCCCAGGTTGGCAAGCATAGACAGCAAACTATTGCCAAATATAAGGTAATCATAAGCTGTGGTGAAAGTCCTGACACCGTAGTTATCCTTATTGTTTGGGCCGATAAACCGCCCATCGAACAGGCCAATGATATACTTGCTCCCATACTGGTTTGTATGAAATTTTTTTCTTAAACTAAAAATCTCCTTCCACTCTTCAATAGGTTCGGCTTTTTTTACTGAATCAGCAGCGATGTTATTATCTCCTTTATTTTTTTGTCCGCAAACCGTTGTGGGAAAGATGTATGAAATAATTATTATAAAACAAAATGCAGAAATAAGTTTTATTAGGGTAGCGCGAACACAATAACTTTTTAAGGAGCATGTAAATACCACACCCTCTTTCTGAACCGAAAAAAGATTCAAAAGGAAATTATATTTTTTTAACAGATACAAAATGTGTCATCTTCAGTCCATAACTATTTTTTATGTTGATGTGAGATTTAGTTAAACCTTACAGCCAAAAGGGTTTTGTTGCGAAATAATTTTCGTATTACCTTTTGCGAAAAATAAAAACTTATTTCAACCATCAGCAATCAATTTATACAAATTTACGAAAAAAAGGTTACAAAATCAATAAGATAGATGAGGATGTCATATCTTTTGTTCGGGGGATGCCAAATTTTATACTCTTGATTTTTTGATTTCAGGGAAAGATGACATATATATCTGAAAAACTGGAGGCGTGTGTCTGTAGAATTTCGCCGGCACATGATAAACTTTATTTTTTTTTGGAATATATTATCAGGAAATTATAATTTTGCAAACCAAAAAATCTAAAAAAAATGAAAAATTTAAAGATCTTATCCGTTATTATTTGTGCAATAATCTTGTTTTCGGCATGTTCAGGAAACAAGGAAGAAGTTAAGAACGAAAACAAACCAGTTGCCGGAGTTTTTTCAAGCGATCTGGAAGCTACCGGATGGATGAACCAGTTTACGTTATGCAAAGATGTGGCTCATTCCGGAAGGTATTCCAGCCGTGTCGATTCTATTAACCAGTTCAGTTTTGGATTCAGGGAATTTGCTAGTATAATAGCTGACACCATCCCTAAAAAGGTTGATATTGATTTCTGGATGTTATGTCTCCAGACCGGTATTAAAAGTACGCTTGTTCTAAGTATTGATTCTGTGGACAAAAATATTTTCTGGCATGGAATTGAACTCGCGGATTCTGTAAAAGCCCCCAACAAATGGCAAGAAATAAAAGCTACGGTTGATCTGCCCGAGAACATCATGGCCACGGATAAAATTTCGATCTATGTCTGGAACAAAGAAAAGAGGACTTTTTATATTGACGACCTGAAGGTGACTTTCGGAAAGTAAAAGTAAAAACATACCTCCTGATGTTGGTAATGCACGGTTAATTTAGTATTTTTGAAAATATAAAACAAGAAAAAGAAGCTCCGCAGGGCTTCTTTTTTAATTCACAAGTTTGCCTTCTGCCTTTGAAACTATTACCATGAAACAAAATTATTTTGAAAGTGTTACCTATAAAAAATCGGACTTTACAAAAAACGCCCTGCAGGTAGGCGTCTATGAAAATTGTATTTTCGATGGCTGCGATTTTTCAGGCGCAGACCTGAGCAACATTAAGTTTACAGCTTGCGAATTTATCGTGTGCAACCTTAGCTTGGCCAAGCTTAACAATACCGCATTGAGGGAAATTAAATTTCAGGACTGTAAATTGCTGGGATTGGTTTTTGAGAATTGCAACAAATTCGGATTATCTTTCAGTTTTGACAAATGTATCCTTAATCATGCATCCTTTTACCAGGCAAAACTTAAAAACACGAAATTTATTAACACGCAACTTCAGGAAGTCGATTTTACCGAATGTGATCTGAGTGGCGCTGTTTTTGACAACTGCAACCTCGACCGGGCTGTTTTTCAGCATACACTGCTTGAAAAAACCGATTTTTCGACTGCCTATGGCTATGCTATCGACCCTGAGATAAACCGAATAAAGAAAGCCAGGTTTTCAAGTGCAGGCTTAGCCGGACTTCTATACAAATTCGATCTTGAAATTATTGATTAATAAAGCTGATTTAATTTTGCAACATAAAAAACAGGGAACAATATCGTTTTGCATTCATTTAGAGAAAATTTGCCCATGTTAAAGCCCATTTTATTAAAAATAAAACAGTATTACCAGAAAACAAGACAGTGGTTTGCAGCCAGAAAAAAGCTGCACAAACAACGTCGATGGTATATCAGGTTATTGCATGATATAGTATTTGTCGTTCTGGTTTTCATTTTTTTGCTTTTTCTTATCAATATTAATTTTTTATGGCTGTTCGGCAAATCGCCGCGCATATCCGAAATCAGAAATCCTCAGCAGAGCATAGCCTCCGAAGTATATAGCGCTGATGGAAAAATGATTGGCCGATTTTTCAAAGAAAACCGCACCCCTGTTGAATTTCATGACTTGTCTCCGGTACTTGTCAAAACACTGATTGCCGTGGAAGACCAACGTTTTTATTCCCATAGCGGCATTGATTTCAGAGGGCTTATCTCTGCTTTCCGCGACTGGTTTTCCGGAAATTACCGCGGCGCCAGCACCATCACGCAGCAGTTGGTAAAAAACATGTATAAATCACGCACGGCCTATTCACGGGGCTTATTCGGGCATATACCGTATGTGCGGGTAGTCATCATGAAACTTAAGGAATGGATAGGCGCCCTGAAAATTGAGATGTTCTATTCCAAAGAAGAGATATTGGTCATGTACCTCAATACCGTTGATTTTGGCAACAATACCTTTGGAATAAAAACAGCAGCAAGGGTTTATTTTGGCGTTTCGCCAGACAAATTAGAGCCGCAGCAGGTGGCCATGCTTATCGGCATGTTAAAAGCCCCCACCACCTACAACCCGCTGCGCAACCCGAAAAACTGCACCAAACGCAGAAATGTGGTGCTCGGTATCATGGAAAGAGAAAATCTCATTACCGAAAGCCAGCATGACTCGCTCAAGGCCCTGCCCTTAGGGCTAAAATACAAAGTCGAAGACCTCTCCGACGGCCAGGCCGCCTATTTCAGGATGGCGGTGGCCGATGCCATTGGAAGCTGGTGTAAAGAAAACAACCTGGATATTTATACTTCGGGCCTGAAAATATACACCACCATTGATTCGCGTATACAGCAATACGCCGAAGAGGCAGTAAAAAAACAAATGAATATTCTGCAAAGCGAGTTTAGCCGGCAATGGGGAAAAGAAAATCCCTGGCGTAACGAACAATATCAGGAAATACCAGGCTTTTTGCAAAGCAACGCTATGGAATGCGCCCGATACAAGGCATTCAGAAAAGAAACCGGCAATGCCGACTCGGCTATGGCGCTGATGCGTAAGCCGGTGCCTATGACTTTATATCATCCGAAAAAAGGGCAAACAGACACGGTGCTCAGTCCTTTGGATTCTATCAATTATACATTGCGGTTTCTGCATACGGGATTTGTGGCTATCGAGCCGCAGAACCGCTATGTACGCGCCTGGGTGGGCGACATAGATTACCAGTTTTTTAAATTCGACCATGTGTCGCAATCGGCACGGCAGCCGGGATCTACCTTTAAGTTGTTTGTTTATACCGCCGCCATCGCCTCCGGCTTGGGCCCCTGCGATATGCGCAACGACCAGTATGTGGAATGGAAATACAAGGAAAAAGGCCAGGACAAAGTTTGGCGCCCTCATAATGTCAACGGAGTATTTTATAATATCCCTGTGAGCCTGCGTTCGGCTTTTACCAATTCCATCAATGGTGTTGCTGTAACCCTTGCCCGCGAGGTAGGTATTGGCAAAGTGATACGGTATGCCTATTTGCTCGGCATCAGAACAAAACTGGAGTATGTGCCTTCGGTGTGCCTGGGCTCCAGCGAGGTGAAACTGCTCGACCTTGTCAACTCCTATGCCAGCATTGTGGCCGACGGCTTATATGAAGCCCCTGTACTGGTAACACGCATCGAAAACCGTGAAGGCAAGATACTTTGGGAATACAAACCCGAAAGGAAACAGGTTATTGATTACGAGACCGCATTTTTGATGCAGGAAATGCTCAAAGCCGGTGTCAAAGAAAGAGGTTCTACCGTTCAGAACCTGTGGTCGTATAATATTTTTAAAGACGGAACTGAGTTTGGAGGGAAAACGGGCACTTCGTCAAACCACAGCGATATGTGGTTTGTAGGTGTTTCGCCAAAGCTGGCTGCCGGCGCCTGGGTGGGTGGAATACGGCGCAGCATACATTTTCGTCCGGGGAGCCGGATAGGTGAAGGCGGCCATGCGGCTTTACCTATGTTTGGCTATTTTATGGAAAAAGTCATGAACGATGAATCGTTGAAGGCATACCGTCAAAAATTCCCCGGGCCCAAACAAAAGATAAGCAAAAACTATAATTGTGTTACCGCCATTCCTGATTCTATCCTGAGGGCTGTAGATTCAATAATGAATGGAGTGGATTCGGTGCCTGCGATTGTAGCGCCATAATTAATAAATAAAGTCAGTTCCGATCTTGCCAAAAAAAAGAGCATGAAAAAACTCCATGCTCTTTTTAAATTTTTTGATAAATTTCTAATAGGAAAAATCCTCGGCATTATCAAATTGTGTGGTGATAACGATGGTGCCTTTTTTATCAATATATCCCCATTTCGGGCCTTTGCGCACACGGGCCAGGCCGGATTCAAAATCTCTGGCTCCTTCAAACTGCGGGTTGATGATATATAAGCCTTTAATATCAATATAACCCCATTGCGGACCTTTACGCACCAAAGCCATTCCTTCATCAAAATCAGAGGCTTCGCCAAACTGCGGGTTGATGATAAAGCTTCCTTTATCATCAATATATCCCCATTCTTTGAATTTATTGACACGGGCAACACCTGCATGGAAATCTTCCGCCAGGTCAAACTGAGGGTTGATCACCCAAATACCTTTTTTATCTATGTAACCCCATTGTTTCATTTTTTTTGCCTTTGCAAGGCCCCCGTAAAAATCACCGACCGCATCGAATTGCGGATTGATCACATAAGTTCCTGTTTTATCAATATAACCCCATGAAAGGCCTTTACGGACACGCGCAAAGCCTCCGAAAAAGTCTTCTGCATCATCAAATTGTGGATTGATCACCCAGGTGCCTGTTTTATCCACGTAGCCCCATTGTTTCGCTTTGAGCGCTTTTGCCAGGCCATCGTGAAATTCACCAAGAAAATCAAACTGCGGATTAACCACGTAAGTACCTTTTTTATCAATTAAACCCCACTGCATGCCTTTGCGAACCCGTGCCATTCCTGCTGAAAAATCTTCAGCGCCTTCAAACTGCGGGTTAATAACAAAAACGCCGGTCTTATCAATATAACCCCATTGTTTGAATTTTCTGACACGGGCAAGCCCTTCAGAGAAGTCCTCAGCCTGTTCAAACTGAGGGTTGATCACGTAGGTGCCTTTATTATCTATATACCCCCAGCTTCCGAACTGAAACACTCTCGCGAGGCCGTTGGAAAAACTTTTAGCATTGTCAAATTGCGGATTTATCACATAAGAACCTTTTTTATCAATAAAACCCCAATCTTTACCCATGCGTACAAGCGCAAAATATTCCTGAGCATAAAGGCATCCGCTGAAAATAACTGAGAACAAGAACAACGTGAATTTTTTCATGACAATTTATTTTTTTATGTTTATGCAAATTTAGTAAATTAATTAAAATTCCGGCAAATATTAACTGTTATCACAAAATTAAGGCGGATGTCAAATATAAATCGGGACTTGTTTTATCTCTTTTTCGCTGATGGGAAATTATTTTTTATCGTATATTTGAGCCCTGAAATTTAAACTTACTGTATTATGAAAAAAATATTTTTGCTGATCGTTTTATGTTTTGCCGCTATTGTTGGACGAAGTCAGGATATTATAGTTACAAAAAATGGTAAGGAGATTAAATCAACTATTATTGAAACGAATTCCGAATTTGTTAAATTCCAAATTTTCAGTGAAAACGATAAGCAAATTTGCAGCATCAAACAAAAAATAAAGCAATTCAAAAAGCAAAACCTGCCTGTTGGAGAACAAGTGTTTACTCTTCCTAAAAAAGAAGTTTTTATGATAGAATATGAAAACGGGAAGAACGAAATTTTTAAAGAAAAAGTAGGAACAGGAGTGGTTAGTAATGTTTTAAATTTTATCGATGTAAATAATAATCCGGAAGCCTATAAACTGTACCGTGCTGGTTACAAGAGGTATTCTTTAAGCAAGGGACTGGTTGGAGCCGGCGGAGGGCTTTTAACCTTCGGGGCAATAGCTTTTATTATAAGCAGTACGGATGGAAAAAAAGACAATACAAATATCGGTGCCAGCGCCATTTATATGGGTGCCGGATGTGTTTTTCTGGCAACCGGTCTGCCTCTTTATTTTTCTGCAAAGAAAAAAATGAATGAGGCTTTTGATATGTATACAAAATCATTAAAAACGGCTCAAAATAATTACCGGCTGGATATAGGTATAACACAAAACGGTGCCGGGCTGCAATTGAAGTTTTAAACACCAGATCTTATTGCTTCATTAGGGACGTGTTGATTTGGCAGATGACGAACAGGCCATTTTCAAAAAGTTGAATACGCATAATCAAGTTTCGTAATTCTCGTTTCACACTAAAATTTTTTATATGAACATCCTGAATTTTTTAGTTAGCGATGCTCCGGTATTTACCTGGGTGATACTACCGCTTCTCATTTTTTGCGCCCGGATATTTGATCAGAGCGTTGGCACACTGCGTATGATATTTGTGGCAAAAGGCCTTAAAAAATGGGCGCCGGTCTTTGCTTTTTTTGAATCGCTGATATGGCTGCTCGCTATTGGAGAGATCATGAAACACCTTGATAACCCTTTGTGCTACATAGCCTATGCCGGAGGGTATGCCATGGGCAACTATGTGGGCATGGTGCTTGACGAAAAGATGTCTATCGGCAGCGTGATCATCAGAGTTATGATGCGCAGCGAAGCGGTTGAACTGATCGCTCACCTGAGAGCCTCCAACTACGGTATTACAATGCTGAATGCCGAAGGAGCTACCGGTAAGGTAACGGTGATCCTTTCGATCATCAAACGCAAGGATGTCAATGATTTTATTTCGATTTTGAACGAGTTCAATCCCCAGTCGTTTTATACTATTGAAGAGGTGCGTGCTGTGAACGAAGGAGTTTTCAGGACATCCTCAAAAAGGCATGTTTTCAGGCTCCACCAGATGATCCGGAAACACAAATAGATTTTCTAAATTTAAGTTCTGTTATAAGGGGAAGCCTTTACGGTTCATCACTCGTTAAGGGTTTAAGCTTCGGGGAATTTGTATGAAAATTACAACTGTCCCTCATCCGCAAAACTATAGTATGTATTATCCCCGATTATTATATGGTCGAGCACGCTGATATCCATCAGTATCCCAGCTTCTTTAAGTTTTTTTGTCAGCTTGATATCGGCTTCGCTCGGCTTGATATTTCCTGAAGGATGGTTATGGCAAAGTATCATGGAGGAGGCATTGTTTTCCAAAGCAGCTTTGAATATTTTCTTGGGATCGGCCACCGTTCCGGCTATGCCCCCCTGGCTGATAATGATTTTCCTGATGATCTTATTTGCCCTGTTCAAAAGCAGTATCCAAAACTCTTCATACTGATTATCTGCAAGGTTGTTCTGAAAATATTCAAACACGTCTCTGCTGCCCGAAATTTTTTCTCTTATGGCTACTTCTGATACCCTGCAACGTTTGCCAAGTTCAAGGGCCGCGATGATGCTTAAAGCCTTGGCTTCTCCGATACCATTGAATTTCATAAAATCGTTAAGTGAGAGTTTTGATAATTCCAGTAAATTATCCGAAACTTCCGAAAGCATCCTTTTCGAAAGATCTACGGCTGTTTCTTTTTGCGAACCCGATCGTAAGAGTATGGCCAGTAATTCCGCATCGCTTAATGCCGATTTTCCTTTGGCGACAAGTTTTTCGCGCGGGCGGTCGTCTTCTGCCCATTGTTTGATATTCCGTAGTTCAGGCATTTGTTTGATTTTTTTGTAAAGTTATAAATTTTGGCAAAAAAAAACCCTTGCTTTGGACAAGGGTTAAAATAAAAAAAAATAAAAAAAAATTATTTCATAATGCTGCAGAAATGGGCCATGCCTGATTTGAGGTTGGCTGCTTTGTTTTTATGAATGATATTCTTGGTAACAAGTTTATCGATCATCGAGATCATTTTAGGCATTTCTGCAAGCGCTTTGTCTTTTTCTTTCAGGGACCTGAATTCTTTAAGAGCGTTACGCATAGTTATTGCATAATAGCGGTTGTGCAATCTTTTGGTACTCGTTTGTCTGATTCTCTTTTTTGATGAAATATGATTAGCCATTTCCTTAAATTTTGTTTGCAGCCCGTAGGGGACTCGAACCCCTGATTTCCAGGATGAAAACCTGGCGTCCTAACCGACTAGACGAACGGGCCTTATTGTTCGCCTCAATTTTGAGGGTGCAAAGATACAATTTTTTTTTATTTCAAAAAAATATTTTACAATTATTTAGTTTTCTTGGCTAAAGCTGCTCTTCCGGGTCGGCCTGAAACCTAAATCCCAGCCTTTTACCTGTCGAAATATTTATACTGGAAGAATATTCTTTGATCTGGCTGACAGAAATTTCTTTTTGCATATCATAAGGCTGTAACAACAGATCGAATTCAAGACAATATAATACGGAGGTTTCAAGGATGTGTCTGAGTATCGGGTAATCAATACTTTCCTGAACAAACGTATTACTCAAATATTCACTTTGTCTTTTTCCTTCCACCACAAAATGAAATTCTTTATTAATAAAAATCCGGGCGACCAGGTATCCGACATCATTTTCGCGGTTAAACCTCAGCGAGTCCGCAAGAAAATTGTACACATAAATGATTCCGCAATAAGCACGGTCTTCATCCTGTTTTACGTAAGAACTTCGCATGATGGAATGCTCGCGCGGAAATTCAAAAACATTGGTATGCATGGTAAAAAACAGCGTGTCGCCGGCAAATGTCAGTTCGGCTTCATATTCCCCTTTGTCTTTGTATTCAACAGGTATTTTGGACAGGTTGTTTTTTTTCAACAATTTTTGAGTTTCGGCAGCGAAATCTTTTGCCACCGATTTAAGCTCATTAAATACCTGTTTCGTGTTCTGATGAACAGTTTGCTTTAAAACCGATCTTGTTTTAAACCGATCAAGGATATCGTTCATCCTGTCTTTTTTTCGTGGCATTTTGTAGATATTTATTTCAGCAAAATTATGAATTTATATGAATTAATCAAAACCTTGTCAATTCGCCGAACAGTTTCATGGCAAAAAGGTCGGTCATTGAAGAAATGTAATGAAGTATGGCCATTTTATAATCTTTTTCATTCTCAATATCGTAAACCAGCATGTTGCCAAACTTTGTTGTCTTCCGCTGTTGAAGGTCTATATCAGAATATTTCATAAGCCAGTATTTGAAAGCTCCGATCAGCGAAGGATAAATTTTTTCCTGAAGATCAAGGTTTGCGATCAGTTTGTTTTTGGGTGCATATAAAACAGCTAAAGCGGAATATATGGAATTTATTACCAGGGATGCCAGGCGGCTGTAATATTCGAGCCGTTTGTGTTTATAGATATGTTTGTAATTGAAAGTTTTGACAGAATTAATCATGTTGAGATATTTCTCAGAAAATAATATTCCTTTTTCGGGGGTGCTCATTTTGCAGAGATTGATAATAAAATCGTTCATCAGTATCGTGTTGTTGATCTGCCAGATCTTTACTTTTTTGATCTTCGCAACGATCTCGGAAAGCTCTGCAATTTGCTCTTTATCAAGGATCTTCAGGGTGAGTGCATCTTCAATATCCCTGCCGAGGTAGGATATCTTATCGGCAATCTTTACCACGCATGCCTCCCATGTATACGGCGCATATTGGTTGGGCTTTTCTATATCTTCAAGACAGATGATCTCTTTTCTGGGGAAAATGGCATTTTCGTTCACTTCGCCGCAATGGGAAATTATTCCATCACGCACGGCATACGTGAGGTTGAGATTTTTGTCTTTGTTGGTAAGGTCGGGAAGCGTTTCCAGTTTGTCAACAAAAAAAAGGCTGTTTTTTTCGTGCCAGAATGATTTGCCCAGTTCTTCCGTGGCAATTTTACGAAGGATGTACTCGCCTTCGTGGCCAAAGGGTGCATGACCCAGGTCATGGCCAATGGCGATTGCATTGGTCAATTCCGTATTTAAGCCGAGATAATTTGCAATGGAATAGCTAACCGAAGCTACATGCGTAACGTGTTCAATGCGGGTGCACACGTGGTCGTTCTGTGTGGCATAAAAAACCTGTGTTTTATGTTTCAGGCGGCGGTAGGCTTTGCTGTGAAGGATGCGGTTATAATCGCGCGAAAACTCACTGCGGATGTCGTCGTTCTTTTTATATAATTTTCTTTCTCTCCGGATACTCTGCTTCCATTTTGTATTTCCCGGATAAATCGCCACATCTTTGAATTTTAAGGACTGCATAAAACTATGTTCTTATGTTTTTTTATTTCTGTAAAAATACTGTATTTATTACAAAATGCCGCAAAATTCCTTCATCTTATTTACCTTTGTATTATCTTAACAACAGTATCCATAATAGATACTTTAAGAAAATATGGCCGATCAGAAGAAGACAAAATCAAAAGATACGGTGCTCCATGTCGAAGGCATGGATTGTACCAACTGTGCATTGGGTATTAAAAAACAACTTGAAAAAAACGGGTTCGAAAATGTTGATGTGAATTTTACGACAGGGGAGGTGCGGTTCAGCAATGCTGCTGAAGAGCAGGCCAAAGTTGCGATCAGTAAAATAAATGCCATGGGGTATAAAGTGGTTGAGAACCTTAAACAGCATGACGTAGAAAATAAAAAAGGCCTGAGCAGCATCGAACAGAAATTTTATTTTTCGCTGTTTTTTACCGTTCCATTGCTTTCTGCTATGTTTCTACCTTTTAAATTTCTGCACCATCCTTTTGTTCAACTGGCCTTATGTATTCCTGTGTATGGTCTGGGTATTTGGCATTTCGGGAAAAGTGCTTTTTACTCCATACGTTCAGGTGTACCCAATATGGATGTATTAATAGCTTTAGGCTCTTCGGCTGCATTTTTTTACAGTCTGACAGGCACTTTGTTGAGCCTTGGACATGAATATCAGTTCTACGAAACCTCCGCCAGTATAATCAGCCTGATATTACTAGGCAATATGCTTGAACATCTTTCGGTTAAAAAAACTACTTCAGCAATTGATGAACTGGTAAAAATGCAGAAAGTCAAAGCAAAGGTGATTATTTATTCGGGTAATTCAGAAAAGATAACAGAATCCGATGCCTCCAATGTAAAAACCGGTGATGTGTTGCTGGTCAATACCGGTGATAAGATCGCTGCCGATGGAGAGATTATCTGGGGCAGCGGTATCATTGACGAATCTGTTGTTACGGGAGAGAGCCTGCCTGTTGAAAAAAATACTGGAGACACTGTGGTGGGCGGCACGGTACTGACATCGGGCAATATAAAAGTAAAGGCAGTTGCTGTTGGCGAACAGTCTGTATTAGGACAAATCATTGAACTGGTAAAAAATGCGCAGCAGGACAAACCTCAGCTCCAGACTTTGGCAGATCATATCAGTGCATGGTTTGTTCCGGCTGTGATCATTTTGGCTGTACTTACTTTTATCATAAACTTTTTTGGTTTTGATATCGGATTAAAATTTTCTTTACTCAGAAGCATCGCTGTGCTGGTGATTGCATGTCCCTGCGCGCTAGGCCTTGCCATACCCACGGCCGTTGTTGTCGGTATCGGCAGGGTTGCCAAACATGGCATACTGATAAAAGGCGCCAGTACCATGCAAAAGCTGAGTACTTTAAAAAATATTGCATTTGATAAAACAGGAACGCTTACCACGGGAAAGTTTATTATCCGCGAAATGAATACCTTTGGAATAAGCCGGCAGGAGGCACGTTCGCTGCTGTTTTCATTAGAAAGATACTCTGCACACCCCATTGCCGTTTCGATGGTTAGTGAATTGCTTGGAGAGGCTGTGATAGCACTTAAAGACATAGAAGAACAAAAAGGATATGGTATAAGCGCTAAAGATTTGCATGGGAATGTTTATACAGCCGGCTCTTATCGTGCTGCACAGGAATTTATCAATGAAAACAAGCACGACGTCTACCTGCTCCGTAACGGTCAGTTGGTTGCTACTGTAGACATTGAGGATGAGATCAGGCCAGAAGCAAAAGATGCCCTGGCATTTTTCAGAACAAAGGGAATACGTACCCTATTGGTAAGCGGTGACAAGCAACATAAATGTGATGAGCTTGCAAAAAAAATAGGAATAGACAAGGTCTATGCAGAAAAAATGCCTGCCGAAAAACTTTCAGTCATCGGGGCGCTTGATAGCCTAGGCGGTGTGGCGATGGTAGGCGACGGCATCAACGATGCCCCGGCTCTGTCCAAAGCTACCGTGGGTATATCGCTCAGCAATGCCACACAGATAGCCATAAAATCAGCACAGGTCGTTCTGCTCAACGGGAAATTGAATTTACTGGCACAGGCATATCTCATCAGCAAAAACACCATGACGGTGATAAAACAAAACCTTTTCTGGGCGTTTTTCTATAATGTCATTGCGATTCCGATAGCTGCGGCAGGTCTTTTGAATCCTATGATAGCAGCGGCATCCATGGCATTTTCGGATATTGTTGTTGTACTGAATTCACTGCGGTTACGAACAAAAAAACTCAGATAGATCTTTTCAGTTATTTTGTAAACTTAAAAGGAACTTTATTTTCTTTACAGATCATCATGGCAACATCTCTGGATGATTTGACTGCAATAGGCAGGCCGCCGCCCGGGCTTGTCCAATGGCCTGTAAAATAGAAGTTTTTCAAACCCGGCAAATAGGGCTTTACCGGTGTGCCGGCTGCAAGGTTTTTACCCGGAAGCCAGCCCTGAACGCTGCCTCTGAAATTTCCCGTATAACGATGATAGGTTGCCGGTGTGGTGATGTCGGTTTCTTCTATGTGTTCCTTAATATTGCCTATTTTTTCATCGAGGGCATCGATCATCAGTTTTGCAAATTCATTTTTTCTACGGTCATACTCCGTCTTATCTGAATCGCGAAGATTTATCCAATAATCTCCGGCCATGGTATAATAGCTTAACGAAACAACGGTTTTTCCTTCAGGCGCCAGGGTAGGGTCATAATTGTATATGTGTACTTCCATCCGTGCATATTCCGTTCCGTCGGGCGAAACGATCTTTTCTTTCAGCGGAAAACGGAAATAATGAGGATGGCCCTCAAATGTAAGGGAAAGCCCCAGGGTTACCATAAATACTGAAAAATATATTTTTAACGTTTTCTGATCTTTGAGCGACATGATGGCGGTATTGGTATATTTCCCGTCAAGGGCATCAAACACGGTAAAATGCCAATCGGAAGCAGAAACAGTGATATCGGAAAAAACTTTGCTTCCGTCGGCCAGCAATAAACCCCTGGCGGTATCATTTTCCGTAAGGATCTTTGCGACCGGAGCATTAAAATTTATCCTGCCGCCGCTTGCAAGATATTTTTTTTCAAATCTTTGTGCAAATTTGTAAGAGCCTCCCAGCGGATAACCCGCGCTCTGCGTATCATAAGCCGCCAAAGGGAGGGTTAGTACCAGCAACGACATCTCATCTCCATCGTAAAGCAGGTCAAATGCTTCTTTAAGAAAAGGATTTTTTAGTTTTCGGGAAAAATCAAAGTTGGTCACATTTTTCCATCTCAGTAAGGCCAATCCTATTGGAAGAAATTTTATCATACCTGATTTTTCTTTCCATGTAAGCATATTCATGACTTTATCAACCATTGGTGGCAGTTCATACTTCTGCATCCGGCGGATGAAAGAGGTCAGTTTCAGAATCTGCCTGCGGTCTTCGGGGGCAATATCGAGCATGTAATTCCTGAGGCGGTCAATATTTGTATATAAAATAAAAACGAGGCTGCCGTACTTGTCCTTGTTATTTTTCAATTCAATGTGAAAACGGCTTTCGTGACTGATAAATGTAACACCCTCCATATCGAGCAGTTCCGACCATAGTTTATAGAACGCGTTGTGTTTGTTTGAGCCAAGCAGCCATTGTATTCCGCTGTCGAAAGTGTACCCGTTTCTTTTCCAACTGGCGCACAGCCCTCCTGAAGAAGAATGCTGCTCAAATATTTCAGTTTCGAAACCGCACATCTGCAAATAACTGCCCATACATAATCCTGAAATCCCGGCTCCAATGATATTTACTTTCATGCCGTAATTATTTGTTTGGCAAATAACGTGCTTTTTCAGGATAAACCATAATTTAAAAACAATTTCTTAAAATATAGTCTTCTATGTGAGCCATTCCCCAATAATTGATATGCCGGGTATCATCGCTTGTTTTATGGTAATCATCATGAGTGCCGGTAGTAAAAAATAGTACGGGAATATGAAATTTTTCAAATGCGCTGTGATCGCCTATTGGCAGGTCTTTCGGTTTAATTAATAAAGAGTTATCAATAATATTGGTGGCTTTTACTTGCAAAGAAGTGTCATTTGACGCTATGAAAACTGTGGGCTGCTCAGCGTCAGCCCTGCCCACCATATCGAGGTTAATCATAAGTTTTACAGAATTAGAATCAACGATATTGCTTTTTACAAAAAATGACGAGCCGAAAAGTCCGTCTTCGTGGCCTGAAAAAGCGACAAAAATATAATTGTATTTTTTTGAATTTTTCTTTTTCAGTTGATGCGCCAGGCCAAGCATGAGGGCCACCCCGCTGGCATTATCGTCGGCGCCGTTATGGACTTCGTGTTTTCCGTAGGAGCGCGACCTTTTTCCTCCAAAGCCCAGATGGTCGTAATGTGCAGCTATAATTACATTTTCTTTGGATCTGTTGTTTATAAACGCAACGACATTTCTTGTTGTATACAGACACGAATCGTAAGAGTAATCGAATTCCTGGAAATAATTATTCTTTTTTAAAGGTTTTATTTTAAAAGCTTCAAATTGTCCGGCAATAAAATTTGCTGCTTTCAGATCGTATTTTGTCCCTGGTTTTCTGCCGCCCATGCTGTCCGAAGCAAGTGTTTCAACACAATATTTAAGATAAGAGGTATCGGCAAGGCTTGTCTGACCTATGCATGGGATACAAAAATAGATTAGAAATGCAAAATTTATGACAATTGATTTTTTCATAAAAAAAAGCGGGCTTTGCCCGCTTAAAATTAGATATTTCTTTTATTACAGAACATATTCTTGTTATTTTTTCTGTATTTCTATTGGAGAAATGTTCCCATTTTCACCGGGAGTTAAAGCCCCTGGCAATTGTTCATCCGGTGGTGCAGGAAGTTCCTTATTCAATTTGGGAGGATTATCCCATTCGCTTTTTATCGGAGCATTGGGATCTGGCTTTTCTTGCTTCAACTTTTCTTGCTGTTCTTTCCATAATTTTGTGGGATCGTTGTTGTCTAAATTACCAGTCTTATGATTTGGAATCATTGGATGCTCTTCTTTCTTTTCAACTTTTTGTTCCGGCGCTTTATCAAATCTGATTTTGTTGCCATCCCACCATATAGGTGTGGCGCTTTGTTCTTTATTATTCTCGTTGAACATCACACCTTTCATATTATTGTCAAAATTCTTGTCTTTTAAGGCTTCGGGTAGTTCGCTTACTTTTATTGCATCAACCCTTGCACCAATAGCTATCCAGGTAAATTCAATATTTGATTGTCCGTTGCGGGATTCCTTAACCACAAAGCCATCTTTATCAATAGAGGCGATATATATTCCTTCGCTTTCTCCCAGCGCTGAAACCGTAACAGTAGGTTCTTTTCCTGTGGATACTAAGCCAATAAATGACCTGTCGAAAGAAACTTTGCAATAACCGTTAATGAGTTTAGCCTTGCCGTCGCAATAGACTTTCACTTCGTTTGAAGTAACAGAATACGCCGGCATGCGTTCATCATTATTGGTAACGATATCTGCTGAAACACCCGAGGTGTATTCGTTCCCTAGATTATAGGAAGCATAAAGTTCCCCGGCAGAAGTAAAACCTAATACTTCACCGCGACTCCATCCGCCCATAACACCACCAGACGCACCTAAACCAATGCCAGTTATTTCTCCCTGACTTTCCATATAGCCTCCGCCCGAAGTATAACCCGTACTGCCATATACACCATATCCTGTTGATCCGCTGGTTTTATATCCTAAAGCCCCCCATGTTCCTACTGACAAATTGTACCCCTGAACACCCGAACACCTTGTATTGTCTCCCCAGTTCCAACCCTGGACGCCTGCAGAATATTCTCGGCCCCAAAAAACATAACCTTTAATAGCCCCAGACATGTCACTATAACTTCCGCTTCCGGTATAATTATATAAACTGCTATAATAATAGCCTGCCCATGTATTGCTGGATGAACTGGCATCAGGTCCATTATGATAAGCGTAATTAGTATATGCGGTACTATAGCCCAGATAACTATATTGGTTGCTGTTTAAATAATCATAGGTAGTGCCGCCATTAATATGCAGCTTATACCCTGGGCTGGTTGTTCCGATGCCA
>DAOQAF010000024.1:0-43429 GCA_035353775.1 Bacteroidales bacterium
GGGAGTTGGGAGTTGGGAGTTGGGAGTTGGGAGTTGGGAGTTGGGAGTTGGGAGTTGAGAGTTCAGAGTTCAGAGTCAGAAGTTAAAAAAAATAAAATGAGACAATTAAAAGTTATTTTCTTCTTGGTATTGTTAGCGTCTTCCGTTTCAGGTTATTCTCAGAACATACTGGATTATTTTCAGATGCTGCCTGATTCGTCAGTCCTGGGTTTGACGGCTGGAGAACGTAAAAAAATTGTTGAGGTATCAAAAGACAATAAGAACAGCGAAGATGCTATGCAGGATATCAGTCTAAGAAATGTTTTGTATTCGTTTGATGTCGTGGATATAAAAAACGGGTTTTTAAAAGTCATCGGAGCTATGGAAGGCCACCTTCAAATGTGCTACTGGAACCTGAAAAACGGAAATAAACTGATCGCTGTTTATCAGGAAGGTTGCGGGCCGGAATGTTATGTTGAACGTTTCGATTTTTACAATTATGACGGAAAAACCTTTACCGTGCGCCCGTACGAAAAAACAGTACCCGAAATTTACGATGATTTTTTCAAGGCAGATAAAGCAAAGGCGCTGACCGACATGGAAACACTTGACATCAGTGCCAGCCTCCTTTTTGAGTTACCGCGTACCGGGAAGAATATCATTGCTAAATGGGGAAACACCGAAGACAAAGAAATCTATAAAGAATATGCCAAAGGCAACCGGATGGTATTATTATGGGATGATGGTACTTTTAAAAAAAGCGATATTTACTGGAGTGAGTGAGAGGTTTCACTAAAAAAACGCAAAATATACAAGAAAAAATAAATTCCGATTCCGTTCAGGGTTTTTCCTGATGTTCCTCATCACCCGTCAGATAATCGATGTCAGTATTATTGTCGTCCTCATCCCAGTGATAAACTTCCCGCTGCATTCCTTTTTTACGATAATAAAAAGCCATTACAAAACCCGCTATGGCACCCATCAGATGAGATTCCCATGAGATGTTGCGTTTCGGGAAAAAATCAGGGAACATACCCCAGAAAAAGCCCCCGTAAAGAAATACTACAAGCAGCGAGACAGCCATCAACCGGGCAGTCCTTCGAATAAACCCGCTTAAAAATAAAAAACTGACAAAACCATAAACAAGGCCGCTGGCCCCAATATGAACTGAATCGCCCCGTGCAAATGTCCATACCCACACATCGGTAAATAACCATACCAGAAAAAAAACATTAAAAGCAATTTCACGATAGAAATAAAAAATGATGCTTAACGTCACGAACATAGGGATCGTATTACCCATAAGATGGCCAAAATCGGCATGTATGAATGGGGCGGTGAATATTCCGAGTAAACCGATTTTAGTAAGAGGCAAAATGCCAAACTCACTGAAATCAGATTGGGTAACAAATTCCACAATTTTCACCAGCCACATAACGGCAATAACTGCAAAAGGGAATATCATACTTGCCTTTAGTTTTGCAAATTCGTTTTTCATAGTACAGTATTAACGGTTATTTTCAGTGCTGCAATGTTTTAAAAATTTGGCGAGATAAAGATAATTAATACTCAATAATATTAGTTTATCAACGTTAAAAATAATAGTTCTTTTTTATTTAATTTTGCGAACCAAACGAATTTGTTCACCATATAACCCGTTTTATGAAGAAATACTTTAAAAACAACCTGATCAAAACAATGCTGCTGTTGTTTGTTGTTTCCACGTTGTTCACACAGAATAATTTCGCACAGCAACACGACCCGAAAAAGTCAAATCAAAAGTTTGAAGCAGCGCTTCAGATCATCAGGTTGCAGTATGCCGACACCACCAATGAAGAAAAACTCACAGAGGCAGCCATACGGGGTATGCTCAAAGAACTCGACCCACACTCTGTTTATATGTCTAAAAAAGAAATTGATAAAGCAAACGAGCCGCTGCTGGGTAACTTCGAGGGAATCGGTGTACAGTTCAGCATCATCAAAGATACGATCATCGTCATTACTCCGGTTCCTGATGGCCCTTCAGAAAAATTAGGGATTATGTCAGGAGATAAGATTGTGAAGATCGATGGAGAAGACGCCGTAGGTGATAAAATTGACAATGAATATGTGGTAAAAAAACTTCGGGGACCTAAAGGCAGCTCAGTGAAAGTGAGTATATTCCGCCGGGGAAAAAAGGATCTTCTCGAATACACCATTGTCAGGGATAAAATACCCATTAACAGCCTGGACGCGGCCTACATGGCCACCAACAAGATCGGCTACATAAAACTGAATAAGTTCTCACAAACTACCATGGCGGAATTTTCGGAAGCCTTGCAAAAACTCAAGAATAAGGGTATGGAAAGCCTGATACTTGATCTTCGGGATAATGCCGGAGGCTATCTTAACACGGCCATCGAACTTGCAGATGAATTTCTAAAAAAAGACCTGCTGATCGTTTATACTGAAGGCGTTAATTCGTTAAGACAAGTAAATAAAGCAACCAGCAATGGCAATTTTGAAAAAGGGAAATTAGTAGTTCTCATCAATGAAGGTTCTGCTTCTGCCAGCGAGATCGTCACCGGCGCCGTTCAGGATTGGGACAGGGCATTGATCATCGGCAGAAGGTCTTTTGGCAAAGGGCTTGTTCAGCGTCCGTTCACCCTCCCGGACCTTTCGGTTATCAGGCTGACCACAGCCCATTATTATACCCCCACAGGCCGCTGTGTTCAGAAGCCTTATGATGAAGGCGTCGAAAAATATTATAAAGACCTTACCAACCGTTATAAACATGGTGAGCTTATGAACCCGGACAGCATTAAGTTCCCGGATTCACTGAAATATTATACACCGAATAAACGACTGGTATATGGTGGCGGTGGTATCATGCCAGACATCTTTATTCCGCTTGACACAACCAAGTTCTCAGATTATTATACCGACCTGCTCCGTAAAAACATTATAAACCTCTTCGTGCTGAAATATCTTGACGGAAACCGCGAAAGGCTTAAAAGAGCATACCCCGATATGGAAGCTTTCCTTGATGGTTACGTCCTAACCAAGGATTTTATGGAAGACTTTTTCAAGTTTGCAGAGGCCGAAGGTGTCAAAAAAGATGAAGAAGGATATAAAACATCCGAAGCCTATATTAAAAACTTTATCAAAGCCTGGATAGCCCGTAATTTATGGGATTATGACGCCTATTGGCGCATCAGCAATGAACAGGACGATGTGTTTATCGAAGCAGTCAAGGCTATCGAAAGCAAGGATATGTTCAAGGAAAACAAGATCTTTTATTAGGAAAATTGAGATTGGGGAATTAAGGCAATAGTTATCCGCCGAGGAGGAGTCAGGAGTCAGGAGTCAGGAGTCATTAGTCAGGAGTCAGGAGTCATTAGTCAGGAGTTAGGAGTCAGGAGTCAGGAGTCAGGAGTCAGAGTAGTCATTAGTCATTGGAAGATTGAGAGATTAGGAGATTAAGAGATTGGACACTTGGGTCTTAGGACTTGGGGTTGGTCCGCTGCGACGGATTGGGACTTTGGTCTTTGGACTTTGGACTTAGTACGCCGCGGCGGATTTGGACTTGGGTCTTGGTCTCCAATAGTAGTCAAACGAGGTGAACTTATTAGAAAGTCATCACACTATTTTTTTTGACCTACATTTTGATAAACCCTGGTGGTTTTTTTCCTTTCATTTACCGGGGCTGGAGAGGTTTTCTTCCAATTTTTCTTTGATTTAAGCCCGTCGTTTACCGAACAAACAATTTTCCGGGTATTTTTCCAGTTCCCCTTTTTAACGGAATGGTTTGAATATGAAATCGCCTTTGTTTTTGCGCCACGATTTAATTTTGAATGTGACTTCTTCGGGCCTCCATCTCTTCTCACTGTCTCTGTCGGAAGATTTTCATTGGTTCTATAAAAACTTCCCGTTCTGTCAACAGATGTATGAGAAGTTGAGAAAGCCTGGCCGGCACTTATTACTATAAAAGTTCCCGCGATAACAAACGAAAAAACATATTGTCTGATCATATGAACCTTTTTTATTGATTACACAAATAATTCATTGCATTAAAAAGGAGAAATTAGTTTATTGAACCTAAAATCCTTACTGAAAATTATTTTTTAAAACGTAAAATTAATCATTATTTATTAAATTTCCAAATATTTTTGATAACCTCTTTCATAATGAAGAAGTTCCGGTTTTTACCGGCAATGAAAAAACAACTGATCGCTGTTTAAAATAAAAGTCAGTTTGTCAGCTCCTATGCTTTCAATAAATTTTATTTCTCCTTTGATCTCAGGTGCCCGTACACCGCTGAAGAAAAAGCAGTTGCCCGAGAAAATACGGGCTTCATCCCAAGCACCTGATTCAATAAAGGATTGTAACATTTCTCTTCCACCTTCAACGATCAGCGATTGTATACTTCTCTCATATAAAAATTCCAAAACCTGAGGGATAATATTGTCAGTGAAATTCAGTTTTACATATTCAATATGCCCATTGACCTCATTTTTCAAGGTATTAAAAACCACGGTACCGGCATCGTTGTCAAATACTTTTGCAGAAGAAGGGATAACAAGTTTTTCATCAACAACCAGGCGCAAAGGATTCTTCCCGTGCCAATCACGGACAGTAAGCTGAGGATCATCAAGCAGCACCGTATTCGTCCCCACCATGATCGCTTGTTCTTCCGAGCGCCAGCGGTGAACCAGCATGCGGGTATTTTCGTCAGTTATCCAATTAATATGCGGGTCACTATTGTTCCGATCTTTATCAATAAATCCGTCCAATGTCTGCGCCCATTTGAGGATAATATACGGGCGTTTCTTTTGATGAAAAGTAAAGAACCTATTATTCAGCCGATCGCAATCATCTTTGAGGACTCCCTCAACAACGTCTATACCTGCCTGCCTCAGTTTGGCGATTCCCCTGCCCTGCACCTGCATGTATGGATCCCTGCTGCCAACAATCACTTTGGGTATACCAGCTTTGATGATCATATCTGCACAGGGCGGCGTTTTACCGTAATGGCTGCAAGGCTCCAGGTTCACATATAAGGTGCTATCCTTCAGCAACGCTTTATTTTTAACAGCATTTACAGCAACAACCTCCGCATGAGGCCCGCCAAAAACGGCATGAAAGCCTTCTCCTATTATCCGGCCTTTATGAACGATTACACAACCCACCATAGGATTGGGAGCTACATTACCAGTTCCGTTCGTGGCCAGTTCCATACATCGCCTCAAATACATTTCTTCGTCTTGCATGATCCCAAAATTACAATATTTTTATTAATTTTTCGTTATGTCAGGCAACAGGCTGCAAAAAACACTATTTTTGTTTCATAAATATAACAGCATTTGAAAAGAATTTCGGCAATACTATTTTCAGTCTTTTTTACTGTCAATGTTTTCGGACAAACCGGAGGGAACAATACATATGAATTTTTAAATCTACCCACATCCGCACGTGTCGCTGCGCTCGGGAGTAATTTTCTGGCCGCTAATGATGACGATCTGTCTCTGGCTGTCATCAACCCTTCATTGATCGGGGAAAACCTGCACCACCAGATTTCGCTGAGTTTTGCCGAATACATCAGCGATGTTAATTACGGAACAGTGGCCTATTCGCATACCTTTAAAAAGGCCGGCAGTTTCGCCACCGCTTTGCAGTTCATCAACTACGGCAGGTTCATCGAGGCCGACGAAACCGGGCTTACCTACGGAAACTTCAGCGGCGGAGAATATGCCTTTACCCTGGGCTGGGGACGGAAACTGCATAAGAACTTTCTTCTGGGCGCCGACCTGAAAATGATCTACTCCCAACTGGAGAAATACAATTCTTTCGGCCTTGCAGTAGATGTTGCAGGGACTTACTTCAGCGAAAAAAACGGTTTCATGGCAAGCGTGATATTCAAAAACATCGGCAGGCAACTGGACGCTTATGTTCCGGGTAATATAGAGCCACTTCCTTTTGAGATACAGCTTGGCATCTCACAAAGATTTAAAAAATTGCCGCTGCGTTATTCGGTAGTATACAACCACATTGAAAAATGGGACCTCACCTACACCGACCCCAGGATATCAAGCGTAGACCCGATGACCGGAGACACCATTTCCAGAGGGAAAGTTGAAATATTTGCCGATAAACTTATGCGGCATTTCACGCTGGGTATGGAATTTTATCCTGCAAAACGTTTCTATATCAGCATCGGCTATAACTACCAGCGTAGACACGAACTTAGGACAGAAATCAAAAAAGGTATCGTCGGCTTTTCTTTCGGCTGCGGAATAAATGTCTATAAATTCCGTATCAGCTATGCCTGGGCAAAATATCATTTAAAAGGCTCTCCGAATACTTTTACCATCGCCACAAACCTGACGGATCTGTTTTCGAAGAAAGTAAAAAAATAGGTCGGGAGTCGGGAGGCGGGAGTCAGTCCGCCGCGGCGGATCAGGAGTCAGTAGTCAGAAGTCAGGAGTCAGGAGTATTAGTCAGGAGTCAGGAGTCAGGAGTCAGGAGTCAGAATAAATCCTATTACAATTTTTTCTTTCGGGAAGTAAAAAAAATCGCCGTTCCGGCCCGTTTTTGTATATTTGCGTAATAATTAGATTTAAAATTTTTAATATGAGAAAAACTTTTTTGTTCATTGCTTTTGCAATGATTACAGCAGTGCTCGCTGCACAGGCACCCCGCAAAGACAAAGCCCTGTATAAAGAATACCAGCCGGGATATTATCAGAACTATATACTGAAAGGCATTGAAGAGTTTAACAGTAAGGATGAAGCACCTAAAGTGGAAACCCGGTTCAAAATGGATTTCAGCGGGATGGCTCTTCCTAACAATATCGACCTGTATAAAAAACAATGGTATAACGAACCCGTTTCGCAGGGCAATACAGGCACCTGCTGGTGTTTTTCTACCACTTCCTATTTTGAATCGGAGATTTACCGCCTTACTCAGCAAAAAGTCAAACTGTCGGAAATGTATACAGTTTACTGGGAATACGTTGAAAAAGCAAGGTATTTCCTTAAAACACGCGGCGCTTCTGCATTTGCCGAAGGTTCGGAAGCCAATGCCGTTACCCGCATCTGGAAAACATATGGTGTAGTACCCAGTGAAGCATACACCGGCCTCCAACAGGGACAGACCTACCACAACCACAGCAAAATGTTCGAGGAAATGAACACCTACCTGCAGTCGCTGAAAACTTCCAATGCATGGAACGAAGAACTGGCGCTTAACACCATAAAAAGCATCATGAATTCCTACATGGGTGTACCTCCTGCCGAGATTGTCATTAATGGCAAAGAAATGACCCCGCAGGAATACCTGAACAATGTGCTGAAGATAAAACTTGACGACTATTGCGATATAACCTCATTGCTTGAAAAACCTTATTATTCACAGGTTGAATACATAGTTCCCGACAACTGGTGGCATAGCGCCGATTATTACAACCTGCCGCTGGATGATTATATGAAGGTGATAAAGAACGCCATCCGCAAAGGATATACCGTCGGTATCGGCGGCGATGTTTCGGAAGCAGGCTTTGAGGCAAATACCCAGGTAGCTATGATCCCGACTTTTGATATTCCTTCTGAATATATTGATGAGTATGCAAGACAGTTCCGTTTCAGCAATAAAACAACTACCGACGACCATGGGTTGCACATTGTCGGTTATGTTGAAAAAGACGGTAAAGACTGGTATCTGGTAAAAGATTCAGGTTCCGGCTCCCGCAATGTGGGCAAGCAAAGCAAAAGCTTCGGGTTTTATTTTTTCCATGAAGATTATGTGAAACTGAAGATCATGGATATCATCATACATAAAGATATGATGAAGGATTATTTGCCGATGTTTAAGAAATAACTCCTGTCCCTGTCAGGGAAAATTTGTTCCCTTTCATCTTTTCTTTTTTATAATGGCCTGAGATCATTTTATCCGGGTTGTTATTATTTTCTCCATTCAAACTAAAAAACAAGCAAAATACTTGATTTTAACATATTATTTTGTTAAATTTGTAAAATCATTAACGCAAATTATTTGGTAATAGTTCTTTTGCACTGACAGGTAAAAAAATTTTTATAACCCTATAAAAACATCATCCCATGCAAAGAAAAATTTTACTTTTAGTTTTTATTGCCCTGTTGACAATACCCCTTGTAAATTTTGGGCAATTCACCAATGATGTAAACCTGAATACACGGGTATCGGTATTGGCTGACGATGTTACCGGTGTTACCGGTGTTGCTGTCACAGAATCAGGAAAAACATATATTGCCTATTTAGACGGCTATTTTGAACTGAAATTACAATTGCTCGATGCCAACGGCAATAAAGTGTTTGATTCGGCAGGCCTGGTGCTGGAGACTGCTGCCACGTCTTACTCGGTGGCCAAAAGCACACAAATCATTACTGATGCGGCAGAAAATGCCCTTGTGGCATTCTGGAACTGGGATGCCGGAGATATAAAAATATTTTCCGTGAGCCCCGCCGGTCAAATTACCGACACCATGTTGTGCGGTACAGGCAGCATTCCCGTTCTTGAGCCGTTACCATCAGGAGCGTTCATACTGGCATTCAGCAATGGCGATTCAACAATCATAAAAAAAATAACCAGCACGGCAGGCGTGTTAAGCGCTGAATACACACGCAGGGTCAACTATTTGTGCAGGGATATGGTAGCCTTACCCAACGGCAATTTCTATATTGTATCCTTCGACCTGCTTCCCAATCCCGGATATGCATACACCTTTGCAAATTATATAGACGGGGGCACCGGAAACCCTTTATGGGCCAACTGGACAGCATGTTCTTCCAACACAAATACAGGCCTTTATACCGCCAATGTAGCCTGTTGTGTTGATAATGCCAAATACCTGTATGTTGCTAACACATATTTTTCCGGCATGAACCGGGCAGCCTTTGCACAACGAATAGATAGCACGGGTAATGCCTTATGGGGTATAAACGGGTATACCCTGATAAATGATGGCGTGTTCAATTACCAGCAAAGGATTTTTACCCTTTATGATAATTCCACCAATGAATTGTTATGCCTGATCAACGGGCAAAATGTAAATGATGGTTCTTCCACAAATAAAATTTGCTATCAGAAAATTTCGCAGAGTGGCACTATAGTGTTGCCGGTTTCAGGTATTGAACTGGCGGGGCAATCAACCAATGCGGGTTTATTTGGAATGGGGTTCTGTGGTGACGACATAACATTTACATACATTTCCGGCATCACTAATAATATTATGGCATCAAAAATTAGTCCTGACGGGAGTTTGCTGTGGAGCCCCAACCCGCTGCCCTTAAACACCACTGCTAACCTCAAACCCTGGGTGGATGCACTTATCGGCGAGATCAGGAACGACAATATAATCGTGGTGTTCAATGAAACCAGGAACGGACATTCAGGCGTATATGCGCAAAAAGCAGGCTGCGATGGACAATTACCTACAGGCATCAGAAAACCGGAATCCGAGCCCTGCCTTATAGCCCTCTACCCCAACCCCGCCAATGAAAAGATTACCCTGGAATACAACAACCAAAACAATTCCACAATATCAGTTTACGGCATCACAGGCAAACTGATGCTCCAAAGTGAAGTTTCCGGAGCCAAAATCGCTCTTGATGTCAGCGATTTACCACAAGGATTATATATGATAACAATTTCAAATCCGAGGCAGACTGTGCTGACAAAATTCGTTAAAGAATAAAAGCAAAAAATTTTAAATAAATATATATTACTTTTACAATAGAAAAAAACAATTGCACATAAGCAATTTATTATTAATTAAAAACCCCACACCATGAGAATTCTGAAAAAAATTATCATTGCATTGCTTGTAATAATAGCACTTATATTACTGGTGTTATTATTCATGCCTTCTAAAAGGCATGTGGAAGAATCAATCAATATCAAAGGCCCGGCAAAGAACATATACGGGCAGGTGGTCACCATGAAAAACTGGGAAAAATGGATGCCTTTTTCAGAGGGCGATCCGGAGATGAAAACTTTTTACGAAGGCCCGCCAAAAGGTGTGGGCGCCATTATGAAATGGGAAAGCAAAAAACAAGGTAATGGCTCAATGACCATTGAAAAAGCCGAAGCGTACAGGGAAATAAAACTTAAACTTGAATTTGAAGGCCAGGGAATTTCTTACAGCGAATTTTTATTTACGGAAACGGGCGATAGCACCAAAGTTGTATGGAGTTTAAATATTGAAAACCTGAAATATCCTATCGGTAGGCTTATGGGCGTTTTTATGCCAGGCGTTATTCATAAGAGTTTTCATAAAGGCCTTGTAAAACGTAAAAAAGTCTGTGAAGAATATACTGCTGCTTTAGGCATATTCAAAACCTCCGAAGTTAGTATCAAAGAGATGGAAAAACAACAGGCATTATACATAAGGGATTCGAGCAAAATTGATGAAATAGATATGATCATCGGGAAATTATTCGGTGAGTTGTATAAATACCTGGGAATGAAAAAAATTGAATGCATCGCACCACCTTTTGTACGCTATCTGGTGTAGGATGAAAATGCGGATAAAAATGTGATGGAAGCTGGTATCTTTATTAAAGGGCCTGTTGAGGGCAACGACAGGGTGAAATACCAGGAAATTCCCGCACAGAAATACGCCAGGGCTATACATACCGGCGCTTATGAAAGCATACACAATACCCACATGGTTATTGACAAGTATATTGCCGACAACAAATTAACCGTGACCGGCGCCCCTATGGAGATTTACATCACCGATCCGGAAAAAGAGCCCGATATGACTAAATGGGAAACCGAAGTCCTATACCCTGTAAAATAAATTACGAAAAAAAAGCGGTATCAGCCGCTTTTTTTTATGTTCTCCGGATTAGTACCCCGAACCGCTTGCAGGGGCATAAACTTCGTATTCGTAGGTTACCGTTCTTTTTTCTTTGTTTCCGACAGGCAACTCCCAGTTTATATTTACAAAAGGATTGAGCCCGGTGTACCTTCCGCTTTTATTGATCTTTCCCTCGTTGCTTGCCGACAACACATTCGCTGCAAGGTCTTTTTTAATGGTCAGCAATATCTTCTTGTTCTGTAGATTTTCAATAAAAATGGTGCCTTTGATGGTTACCCTGTTGTAATATGTCTTACCTATTTTCTTAACGTTTTCCTCTTTTTTCACTTCCTCTTCTTTGTTCTTTACCACCACATCGCCTGCTTTTGAAAGCTGCACCGATATATCTGAACCTACCGGGGTATATTTGATCCTGTCCTGTGCCAGGGGCTGCATATTTTCGTTCTGAACAAAAACAGGCGCCGTGGTAAACGGATAGCTGGTATTGTTGGTCAGCAAAAGTGAATGATATACATCCATCCGTTTTTCAGGATCGTTGCTTATGTAACTGTAGTATGAATAATTGGCCACGTCTCCAATGTTAACTTCATATACATCTTTATACGGAATTTTCACCGAAAATATCTGAAAGCTGGTCTTGCTTTGTGCCGGAAGGTTCACTTTCCCGATCTTATACATATACAAATCGTTGGTTTTCTCTCCTTCGGTGGAATAATCGTAATACTGCTCGATTCCGGAACCCGCAGAAGACCTGTCATCAGCTACGTAAACATTGCTGGTGAAATAAGTCTGGGCCTGTGCTAATGGTACCGGAGGTTTTACATCATAAAGTGATGTCAGCATATTATTGTAAATGGGGTCGTACTGAGCACCGTAAAAAAATTGAGGATTACCTACGGTGAGCGTCAATTCAGCATCTTCCAGATCTTCGGAATAATTCTCAACAAGGGCTTTCATCTCCAGTTGAAGTTCATTGTCATTAACCACTTTTATGTTGTACAAAGGTATCCATTGTATTCCGCTTTGCATATAAACCACTCGCAAATCAGTGCTGGCAACGCTTTTATCGAAATATATTTTCGCAACGCGAACCAACGAATCCATAGTTAGTTCACCCACATTGGAATCATCAATGGTAAATTCAACAACGGAAGCTACAGGATAAAAAGTAGTTTTATTGTCGGCCAGTTTAATTTTAGCGATGCCCGAACCCTCGTAGTATTCCTGCAGCACACCACTGATCTCCCGCAGGTTTTTCTCGCTTCCGACAGCATAGGTAAAGCGGACTTTTTTACCAACCGAGCCTTTGAAAATATCATTGAAATTTTGTGGTTTTTTGGTCTTCCTGATGGTATCCGTCAAAAAACAAACACTGGTGATCTTATTATCTTTAGCAGCATTAAGCCAGTAAGTACCCATTAATGGCTGTTTAGGGAGTTCGATCATGGCGTAACCTTTTTTTACTGGGACATTGCCTTCTTTGGCAATAAAATATGTTCCATTCTTGAACACATTGATCTGCACCGGCTTGATGTTGCTCTGGGCAAAAACGAATACAACCAGCATAATTAAACTTGAGGAGGCAATGATTTTTTTCATGGCTTGAAGGTTTTTAATTTATATTTGTTATCAGGAAAAAAAGCTTTTTTGACCAAATCTTATGCCAAAAACCAATAATTCAACAAGTTCCGGAAATATTAACAAAGGCAAACTCTATCTGTTACCTTCTGTTCTTGGAGAAGAATCGGAAATATCGGCTGTACTACCGGCGTATACTCAAAATGTCATAAAAAGCCTGCATGTGTTTATTGTTGAAGAACTGAGGACTGCACGGCGATTCCTTAAAAAAATCGATAAAAATATTCCTATTGACAATCTGGAACTCTTGGTATTCAACGAACATAGCATAAAAGAAAACATCGAACAGTATATTGAACCTATGCTTAAAGGCGAAAATGCAGGCATACTGTCGGAGGCAGGATTGCCCTGTATAGCCGATCCGGGCTCTGAAATAGTTGCTGAAGCTCACAGAAACGACATAGAGGTTATCCCGCTTACAGGGCCGTCATCTTTGCTGCTTGGATTGATCGCATCAGGATTCAACGGACAGAATTTCGCTTTTCACGGATACCTTCCGGTAGAAAAAAATCTGCTTACTAAAAAGATCAGGCAGCTCGAAATGGCGGCAAAACAAAATCAGCAAACTCAGATATTCATTGAAACACCTTACCGTAACAATCAGATGGTAAAAGCAATTATTGAATGTTGCGCCGATGAAACACTATTATGTGTAGCTGTTGATATTACGCTGCCCACACAGCATATCATCACAAAGCCGATAAGAAACTGGAAAAAAATGCAGTTTGATTTTCATAAACGTCCTGCGGTGTTTTTGATTTACCATTAGAACCTGGCAAGCAACTGACGGGGTAACTCGAAGTTACCCCGTCAGTGGAAATTCTCTTCTTAACGCGATTTTTGTGGATTAAGAAACGGAAATCTAACTAACACTACAAGTGCTAAAGAATTTGGATTAAGAATCTGACAAGTATCCGATAGTATTTTAAAATTTATTAATTTGGCAGCCTAAATCCAAAAACACTATGTCTATACTTCTTAGCAACGCAACCTACATTGATTTTCAGACACTGAAATTTATTCCCTGCAACATCCTTATCGGAAGCAGCCCCGACAACTCTTTTCTGTTCACGGAAAAAGAAGGAAACGGCTCTGATATCCGGATTGACTGTACCGGAAAATATGTTACACATGCATTCGGATGCGGACACCACCATGTCTATTCTGCTCTTGCCACCGGCATGCCTGCCCCCAAAAAAATACCCGGAAATTTCTTAGAAATACTACAGTATGTCTGGTGGACACTCGACAGATGCCTCGACAAAGAAATGATCGAAGCCAGCGCCCTCGCAACCGCCATTGCCTGTGCAAAAAACGGGGTGACATTTGTTGTTGACCATCACTCCTCACCTTCAGCCATTGAAGGCTCCCTGGATATTATTGCCGATGCTTTTGAACAGGTAGGCATATCGCATCTTCTGTGTTACGAAATCACCGACCGCAACGGTAAAGAGGCAACAGATCTGGCATTGCGCGAAACAGACAGCTATCTTTCGCGGAGACAGGGACTGGTAGGGCTTCATGCATCATTTACCGTGAAGGACGAAACGCTGAAACAGGCAAAGGAACTTACAGATAAATACCGGACGGGAATACATATTCATGTTGCCGAAGATAACTTAGACGAACAACATTGCACAGAACATTATAACAAACGCGTGGTAGAAAGACTCCACGATTTGGGACTGCTTAGTTCAACAAGAACCATCCTCAGCCACTGCCTGTGCATCAACCATCACGAAAGGGAACTGATAAGAAACTCTGGAGTATGGATCGCACAGAATATAGAAAGCAATATGAACAACAGGGTAGGCTTTTTTAATTCGGAGCTGATCAGCAACAATGTCATGCTCGGTACCGACGGCATGCACAGCGACATGCTGCGCGGCGCAAAAAATACTTTTTTTGCCGGGCAAAATTTTGACAACATTGATTATACTGAGACATACCGCCGTTTCCGCAATGTCCACCGTTACATCAACGAAAACGAATTTGGCGGCGATGAACTCAACAACCTTGTAGTGCTTGATTACCATCCTGCTACGGATTTCAATGAACATAACTTCCTCGGCCATTTTGTTTTCAACATAGAGCCCAGGCATGTTCAACATGTAATTTCAAAAGGGAACCTTATCGTGAAAAACCGTAAAGTGATTACGGTTGATGAGGATGCCATTATGAAACACAGCCGTGAGCTGAGTACTAAACTTTGGAAGAAGATGCAAAATATATAGCCTCTGATTAACCATATATTGATCCAAAAACTTCAGCCAAATACCTGTTTACCTAGCAGCATAATCTGCCAAAGCGGACCTGACAGCCTAAATATCTAAACACTAAAAATCTAACATTCCACCTCATGATGCTCCTGATAAAAAAACCAATGATCGTCAACGAGTATAAGAGTTTTACCTCAGACATCCTTGTTGAAGATGGCAAAATCATTGAGATCAAAGAAAATATTGAAAGCACGGAGCCTGCTCAAATAATAGATGCATCAGGTTTGTATGCTTTCCCCGGTGGCATTGATCCGCATGTTCATATGGAACTGCCCACGCCGGCAGGTAATTCATCAGATGATTTTTACACAGGAAGCCTTGCGGCCCTGGCAGGCGGGACGACAACCATCATCGATTTTATTACTCCTTCGCGCGGGCAGTCACACACCGAAGCCCATAAACTTCGGAAAAAAGAAGCGGAAAAATCCTTGACGGATTACAGCCTGCACGGCACTATTGTTAGCCTGAATGAAAACACTGAAAACGAAATCCGCCGTTGTGTGGAAGAGGAAGGTATTACTTCTTTTAAAACATACCTTGCCTACCGTAATACCGTAGGCATAGATTACGAAATGCTGCGCCGGGTGATGCAGATTGTGAAAAAATATAAGGGGGTCGTTACTGTTCATTGTGAAGATGGTGATGAAATAACCCGGCTTCAGAAGGATTTTGTTGAAAAGGGGCAAACCACGCCACTATATCATGCCCTATCCCGCCCTGAGTATACCGAATCTGATGCCGTGGCTGAAGTCCTGAAACATGCAGATGAAACAGGATGCAAGACTTACTTTGTGCATGTTTCAGCAAAAAGATCCATAGAACTTATTGCGCAAAAAAAATCGTCAGGAAGAATTTTTGCAGAAACCTGTCCGCAATATTTGTTTTTAGACATAAGCCAATATCAGAAGCCCCTGCCCTATTCACTGAAATATGTGATCAGTCCGCCATTCAGAAGCAGGGAAAGCAGGGATGCGCTATGGCAGCATATCATTAGTGGAAGTATTGATACGCTTGCTTCAGATCATTGCCCGTTCGACACATTCGGACAAAAAGATGCGGGCGCTGATGATTTTACAAAGATACCTAATGGCGCCGGGGGCATTGAATACCGCCTTGCACTTTTGTTTACTTATGGCGTTTTAGAAAATAAAATTTCCCTCAACCGTTTTGTAGCATTGACCGCTGCCAATGCTGCGAAAATTTTTGGTCTGTATCCTCAAAAAGGTCTTATAGCCTGTGGTTCTGATGCGGATATGGTGCTTTGGAACCCCAACATTGAAAAAACTATTTCGCTGCAAACACAGTTTCAGCACTGTGATTCAAATATCTATGAAGGGATACAGCTGAAAGGCGCTCCTGAATATGTTATTAGTAGCGGGAGATTAGCCTTTGCGCATGGCAAGCCAAGCACTAAAGAACTTACAGGGCGGTTTCTTAAAAGACAATAACGCCGGTCATTGTGGCCTCGCCTCTGGTAGTTTTATCTCCGGCATATTAAAAGACATGTTTTTATGCAGCAATAACATAATCCTTTATAACTTTGAAGCATGAATTGCATTTTCAAAACAGGGACAATTTTCATATCACTAGTGCTTTTGTCATTATATGCAAGCAGCCAGAACGATATTACCCGGGTTTATCTTTTTCCAGGTCAGGGTTCCGACGAACGTATTTTTTCAAACATCAGGCTCGACAGTACTTACCAGACAATAAATATCAATTATCCAGTCCCTGCAAAAAAATCATGCATGAAGGATTATGCCCGGATTATTTCTTCCCAGATTGACACCAGCAGCAAATATGCATTGATTGGCGTTTCATTTGGCGGGATGATATGCACAGAATTGGCCGAAATGTTGCATCCGGAAAAAGTCATCATTATTTCAAGCGCCAAATGCCGGAGCGAGTTACCAAAGCGCTATACCGTCATGAAAAAGTATCCGGCCTACCGGCTTTATCCAAAGAAATTCATCAAATTCGGCACCCTGCTTTTACAACCTACCATTGAAAAAAACGCTGGTACAGAAAAGAATTTTTTCAGGGACATGCTGAGAAAAAAAAATCCTCAGTTTCTGAAGGAAACATCGGGCATGATGATAAACTGGGACAGGCAAACCTATGCTGCCAATATTGTTCATATTCATGGCAGTGATGATCATGTACTGAATATCAGCAAAATTAAGGCTGATTATGTTATTGATCATGGAACTCACATAATGACCTATGACCGGGGCAAAGAGTTATCCGAAATCATTGCCAGAATACTACAATAACCCCAAATTCCGCATTAAGGATTTTCTAATGCGTAGCATTCGGAATAATTAAGTTTAATTAACTGTTTTTAAATAACTTACAATGTGAATTTTTAATGCGGAATCGACAAAGTAAATGTAATCTCGGCAATTAAAAATTGCCGGGAACATTTACTAAGTCGGGGTTATCCAGATTCAACCCGCAATCCTGCGCGCTACTCAATAGTTCACTACGTTCGTATTGCGTAATCTGGGATAACAAATAGAAAAAATATTGTCACACCAACTCCAGGCAATATGGTTGGTTTGATAATAGCATTGCAGGAGAAGCCGATTATTCAGGTAATAATAAAATAAAAAGGAAAATTAATTTTATTTATAAGTCGCCAAATCTCATAAAAAAACACTACATTTGGCGAGATATAAAAATCATCATACAATGAAATTAATTGGCAGAGACCCTGAAAAATCAATACTTGAGCAGGCATTAAAAAGCAAGCGCGCCGAACTCATCGCAGTATTCGGAAGAAGAAGAGTTGGAAAAACCTACCTGATTCAGCATGTATACAAAAACGATTTCATTTTTGAATTTTCAGGAATTTTGCACGGCACGTTGAAGCAGCAACTCGACAATTTTTATCTTACCTTAGCCCGAAAAAAAAGAAAAACAAAAAAACCGGCGAACTGGCTTGAAGCATTCAGCCAACTCATTGAATACATTGAATTTTTGTCCCTGAAAAAAAAGAAGGTAATATTCATGGATGAATTTCCCTGGCTCGACACCCGGAAATCGGGATTTCTGGCTGCCTTTGATAACTTCTGGAACAGTTACGCGGTGAAAAACAAAAACCTGGTGGTGGTTATTTGCGGTTCAGCAGCATCATACATGATTCAAAAGATTATTAACAATAAAGGCGGCTTGCACAACCGCATCACGCAGAAGATACGTCTGCTTCCTTTTACACTGAAAGAAACGGAGCAATTTTTAAACTATAATAATGTTAAATTTACCCGCTACGATATTTTGCAGCTATACATGGCGATGGGCGGGATTCCTTATTATCTCGGAAAAGTATCATCCGGCGAAAGTGTGCCACAGAATATTGACCGCTTATGTTTCACAAAAGACGGTGCCCTGAGAACAGAATTCAGTACTGTTTTTACATCCTTATTTGAAGTGCCCCGCAACCATGAACTCATTATCCGTATTCTTGCATCAGTCCGAAAGGGATTAACGAGAAATGAAATGCTGAAAAAAATGAAAACACAAACCGGCGGCGGTATCACAAAAACACTCCTGGAACTTGAAGAATCAGGATTTATTGAAAAATACCTGCCTTACCAGGGCACTAAAGATTCTTTGTACCGCCTGACCGACGAATATTCGCTGTTCTATTTAAAATTTATCGAACGCACAAAGCCATCCAAACACGGCGTCTGGCAAAGTATATGCAACAATGCACCGTACAGGTCATGGGCCGGTTTTTGTTTTGAGTCGGTTTGTATCAAACACATTGAGCAGATCAAAGAAGGCTTGAAAATTGCCGGAATAAGATCCGAGCACGGGAGCTGGCTGGACAAAAAGCAGGAAAACGGGGCACAGATAGACCTACTGATCGACCGTGCAGATAACGTAATAAATATATGCGAAATTAAATTTTATAATTCGGCCTTCACTATTGATAAAAAATATGCCGGCGAACTGGAAAAAAAAATAGCCGTTTTTTTGAAAAGCACCAACTCAAAAAAAAATATCCGGATAACACTCATAAGCACGTATGGCTTGATAACAAACAAATACAGCAAGCAATACATACAAAATGAACTAACGATAGATGATTTGTTTGTATAGCTATATCTCGCCAAAACTATGTATTTTATGCTACATTTGGCGAGATATACGCAATTGATCAATAAAAAAATTTCCTTCGATTTTGTCAACTTACTGTTTTGAAATTAGTTTTCAGAACATACCAACTAAAACTGTTCTGTATAAAAATTGAATAAAATGGATAAACCCATAGGACAGTACATAACGATCTAACGCCTCACTTCAAGGAACGCCAGGCAGGTATTGATTACGCCCCGGCGGAAGCCATGCACGTACTAAGTAATTTATAAAGGTAGATTTCATTAATTATGCCGTTTGAGACAGTCTCCGATATCCTGCAAAAAAATTTTTTTATCCACTTTATGGAATTTTTCCGATATTGCATCTATGAAAGCAAATTCTTAAAACCTCCCTCTATGAAAACGATCAAAATTATTGCCTTCGCCCTCATCGTGTCGGTTACTGCCATAGCTGTAAAATCAATTATTCCGGCTTTTGTTCATCAAAAATCCATCACGGAAATGATCTCGATAAATGACGACTATCCAAAACTCTGGGCAAAAGTTGATTCACTTGTCAACAAAGGCCTCACACGCTCTGCCATTGAAGTAGTCCAGGTGATTTACGAAAAAGCCAAAATTGAAAATCATACCGGAAATTTCGTAAAAGCCGTCACCTATAAGCTCCGGCTGGAGTCATATATCAGCGAGGACGATTACGTAAAAGAAATCAACGATCTCACCAAAGAGGCGTCAGAAGCAAAATTTCCGATCAAGCCCGTGATACACTCGATGATAGCGGAAGTATATTGGAAATACTATCAGACGAACCGTTACAAATTTCTGAACCGGACCGAAACAGTGGATTTTGTCCCGGAAGATATCCGAACCTGGGATTTGCGTAAGATCGTGGAACAATCGATCAAATATTACCAACTCTCACTGGAAGATGCCGTAAACCTAAAAAAAACGTCCATCAATGTTTATGATGAAATACTTGTAAAACAAGGAAATGATTCGAAAAATTTCCGCCCAACACTTTATGATTTTCTGGCACACCGTGCTATTGATTTCTTTGCGAACGAAGAGCCCGGGCTGGTAAACCCGGTAAACAGGTTTGAGATTGACAAAGAAGATTATTTCGCTCCCTACGATAAATACATTAATTTCAATATCACCACTACCGACAATTACTCTCTGACTTACTATGCTGCCACACTTTTCCAGGGGCTGCTCGATTTTCATAAAAACGACTCCGACCCGACCTCGCTGATTGATGATGATCTCAAACGCCTTGACTTCATGAGACAAAAATCCATACACCCCGATAAAGATACCCTGTATATACAGGCGCTTGAATCACTCAGCAAAAAATTTGAAACATTCCCTTCCTCATCTGAAGTAATCTATAAAATTGCCAATTACTATTATGCTGAAGGAAACTCTTATGCCAGCACTAAAGACGAAGCAGACCGGTGGAAGCTTAAAAAAGCTTACACAATATGCGACATTGCCATCAGAAAATTTCCGGATGCTTTCGGATCAAAAAATTGCAAATGCCTTCAGCAGAAAATCAAAGAAAAATCACTCAGTCTCACAACAGAAAATGTCAACGTCCCCGGCAAGCCTTTCCGAAGTCTGCTCTCGTACCAAAACCTGAATAAAGTTTATGTGCGCATCTGCAAAACATCTTATGAATGGTATGACAAACTAGCATATCAGTATTATTATGATGATAAATTCATCAAACCCCTTTTGAAACTCACGCCCACAAAACAATTCAGTATTGATCTCACCAATCCGCAGGATTATCAGGGACATTCGACAGAAATAAAAATGCCCGAACTGGACCCAGGGTTTTATGTCGTGCTGGTCGGGACGGATGAAGGTTTTACATATACTTACGAAGCCATAGCATACTCAAGCATTTGGGTTTCGAATATTTCTTACCTTAAACGAGCACTGACAAATGGAAATACGCAGTTTGTCGTGCTAAACCGTCAGAGCGGCCAACCGATTCAGGGAGTTTCTGCACAGGTGTACAATGAAGTGTACAGTTATTCTACACGCAGGTACGAATATCATGCAGGCGCCAGATATACGAGCAATGAAGAAGGTATGTTTGAAGTGTTTCCGGTAAATAACAACAACTACAATAATTCTTTTATTGAATTCAATTATGGCAATGACAAATTGAAATCAACTAATTTTTACACGTACAAACCTTATAAATACGATAATAAGAAATACCTCAGGACGATATTTTTTACCGACCGGATGATCTACCGCCCCGGACAGACAATCTATTTCAAAGGAATACTGCTGGAAACCGACGGGGAAACAACAGAGATAAAACCCGCCACAGAAACCAATGTTGTTTTGTATGACGTCAACTATCAGAAAGTATCGGAAGTAAAACTGACAAGTAATGAATTCGGAACGTTCAGCGGCTCGTTCCTATTGCCGACCGGATCGCTGAACGGACAGATGCGTATTGCCGATGCATGGGGAAACATCTATTTTTCGGTAGAAGAATACAAACGCCCGAAATTTGAAGTATCATTTGAACCGGTTAAAGGAACATACAAACTCGGCGAAAAAGTTACTGTAAAAGGCATTGCTGCTGCTTATGCAGGTTCAAACATAGACAACGCACAAGTCAAATACCGCGTGGTTCGTACTGCCCGCTTCCCTTACTGGTGGTATTACTGGTATGGATATTATCCAAATTCTCCGCAAATGGAAATCATCAACGGCACCACCACCACAAATGATAAAGGAGAATTCTCCGTTGAGTTTACTGCGATTCCCGACTATAAAGTAAGTAAAAAATCCGACCCTACTTTTTCATACCAGATCATCGCCGACGTCACCGACATCAACGGCGAAACACGATCGTCGCAGACTTACGTAAATGCAGGTTACAAAGCGCTGCTGGTGAGTGTGGATATGCCGGGCGAAATAGAAAAGAGCAATAAAGATCCTTATGCCATATCAACGACAAATTTAAGCGGTAATTACGAATATGCCAAAGGCAGGATCGTTGTTCACAAGCTGAAACAACCCGAAAAGCTTTTCCGCAGCAGGTTATGGCAAGAACCTGACATGAAACAGATTTCAAAAAACGATTATTACCAATGGTTTCCTTACGATCAGTACGAAAATGAAACGAACACCTCAAAATGGGCTAAAGGGGGACAGATACTGGAATACAGTTTTGACACCGGTCAGGATTCATTACTTAAAATACCCGATCTTCCTTCGTGGCCATCGGGACAATATGTTCTTGAGATCAATTCTATAGATAAATTTGGTGAAAAAGTTCAATCATTCTCTTATTTCACGGTGTATTCGAACAACGACAAAACTATCCCTGTAAATGATTTTGCATGGTTCTCGACATTGAAAGCTAAGGGTGAACCAGGCGAAGAAGCTGCTTTCCTGATCGGCACCAAAGAACAAAATATAAGTGTGTTGATGGAAGTCGAGATCAGAAACAACATTATTCAGAAACAATGGATCAAACTAAACAATGAATTGAAAAAGATCACCGTGCCGATAAAAGAAGAATACCGGGGCAATTTCGCCGTGCATTTCACTTTTGTCTGCCAGAGCAGGGTTTATCAGAAGGATGTAAGTATTGAGGTGCCTTATACCAACAAAGAACTTGACATCAGTTTTGAAACATTCCGCAATAAACTGATACCGGGGCAGAGTGAAGAATGGAAAATAAAGATCAAAGGCAAAAACGGCGAAAAAGTAGCTGCGGAGATGCTGGCCGGCATGTACGATGCTTCACTCGATGCCTATCGCGCCAACTCATGGCTCATGAGCCTTTACAATTATTATTACATGCAACGCAGTTGGGAATCATATAACGGATTTTCCACCGTAGGATCAAACTTATATTCTGTGAGCTGGAATCCATACGTCTATTTCAATTACCATACATACGATTACCTGAACTGGTTTGGGTATGACAATTATTATTACAGCTACCAATATCGCGGGTATTATGACGATTATTACGACTATGACCGGGCCGATCAGTCAGAAATAGTATTTGATGGCGTTGCTACTACTGCTAAAGGTTCTGCCGGGAAAAAGAAGGATGCTAAAGCCGAAATGGGAAACCTTCCTTCTGCCGTATCATTTGATGTAACTGCCGGGGAAAAAACATTAGAAGAAAATGAAATTTCAGGTAACAGCCGTACTTCGGGAGGTTTATTAAAACCCGGAAATGGACCCGAGACCGGAAAAGATATGGATTTAGGTGACATTAAAACACGCACTAACTTTGCCGAAACGGCTTTCTTTTACCCTCACCTGCTCACCAACGAAAACGGAGAAATTGTTATTTCATTCACCGTGCCCGAAGCGCTTACCAAATGGAAGTTCATGGGACTGGCACACACCAAGGATCTTAAATATTCACAGATTCAAAAAGAGGTTCTTACTCAGAAAGACCTGATGGTGATGCCCAATCCTCCGCGTTTCTTCCGCGAAAATGACAAGATCGTGTTCAGCTCAAAGATCACCAATCTCTCAGCCGATTCGATCACGGCCTATGCCACCCTGATGCTGTTCAATGCCGAAACCCAGCAGCCGATTGACATACTGACAGGCAATACGGACCAGATCAAATGCGTCGGCATCCCAAAAGGTCAGAGTAAAGCAGTGGAATGGTCTTTATCCATACCTGAAAACATTCCGGCTATCACCTATAAAGTTGTTGCAAAAGCAGGAAACTTCAGCGACGGCGAAGAGATGGTCGTCCCTGTTTTAACAAACCGTATGCTGGTTACCGAAACCATGCCGCTGCCCATAAGAGGCAACCAGATCAAGAACTTCAACTTTGAGAAACTCATCAATGCCTACAAATCAAACACGCTGAAAAACTACAAACTCACGCTTGAATTCACTTCAAATCCCTCGTGGTATGCCGTTCAGGCGCTACCCTACCTGATCGAATATCCTTACGAATGCACTGAACAAATATTTAGCCGTTTTTACGCCAACAGCATCGCGTCCTTCATTGCAAATTCAAATCCTAAGATCAGAGAAGTTTTTGACAGTTGGAAAAACATTACTCCCGAAGCCCTTTTGTCCAACCTCGAAAAGAATCAGGACCTGAAATACGTAATGCTGCAAGAAACCCCCTGGGTGCTCCAGGCAAAAAACGAATCCCAATCCAAACGCAATATTGGCATTTTGCTTGAAGAAAAACGGATGAAAAACGAGATTGAACGCGCACTGAAAAAACTTGAAAAATTGCAGGTCTCGAACGGAGGGTGGACATGGTTTCCGGGAATGCCGGACGACAGATATATTACCCAGCATATCATCACTGGGTTCTGCCATCTCGACAAGCTTGGCGTCCGCGATGTCCGCGATCAGTATAAAGTTTGGAACATGGTTAAACGAGGTTCGCGTTACCTTGATGACCGGATAAGGGAGGATTATGAATGGCTGTTAAGATATGACCCTGAGCACATGTTTGAAAATCACCTTGGTGGAATACAGATACAGTACCTTTACGCACGCAGCTATTTTATCAAGGATATACCTGTTGAGACTAAGAATAAAAAGGCGTTCGACTATTACTTCGGACAAGCAAAAAAATATTGGTTGCCCAACAACCGCTACCTGCAGGGTATGATAGCACTGGCTATGAACCGCCTCGATGATAAGGGAACGGCTACCGATATTGTAAAATCACTTAAAGAAAATGCGATTTTCAGTGAAGAAATGGGCATGTACTGGAAAGATATGGATTATGGTTATTACTGGTACCAGGCGCCTATTGAAACACAGGCCTTGCTGATTGAATGTTTTGATGAAGTTGCCAACGATAAGCAGTCGGTAGAAGACATGAAAGTTTGGTTGCTTAAACAAAAACAGACACAAAACTGGAAATCAACCAAGGCCACGGCAGAAGCCTGTTTCGCATTATTACTCAGAGGTACCGACTGGCTCGCCAAAGATCCGCAGGTCAGTATCACGCTGGGCGGCATGTTGGTTGACCCGAAAAATCTTCCGGATGTAAAACAACAGGCAGGGACAGGATATTTCAGGACTTCATGGTTTGACGAGGCCATCAAGCCTGAAATGGGCAAGGTTAAAGTCTCCAAATCAGATGACGGGGTGGCATGGGGAGCCCTTTATTGGCAGTATTTTGAGCAGTTAGACAAGATCACACCCGCAGAAACTCCGCTGAAGATCGTAAAGAAACTTTTTGTGGAACGCAACTCAGACCATGGCCCTGTGATAACTCCAATCTCAGATGAGACCAAACTGAAACTTGGCGACAAGATCAAGGTACGTATTGAACTTCGCGTTGACCGCGACATGGAATATATCCACATGAAAGATATGAGAGCTTCAGGTTTTGAACCTATCAATGTGATATCGCAATACAAATACCAGGGTGGGCTTGGTTATTACGAAAGTACCGGCGATGCCGCCACTAACTTTTTTATCTCTTACCTTAAAAAAGGAACCTACGTTTTTGAATATCCTTTGCGTGTAGCCCAAAAGGGCGATTTCTCCAATGGTATCACTTCGATACAATGTATGTATGCACCAGAATTTTCGGCACATTCCGAAGGGATAAGAGTGAAAGTTTCCGGATAGGAATAATAGAACTAACAGGTTTATAAACCAAAATCATTCGAAATCATTTGGGTGGTAAACCTGTTAGTTCTATCATCAGGTAAACCTGTTAGTTCTATCTATTATTATACATCTTCAATAATACTTTTCGCCCCCAATTCCTTATGGCAATGCCACGCTTCAAAATTGTCGATATTACCGAAAAAGTTCAATACGAAATCTTTGTCAATAAAACTTTTTCTGTCAGTAAAAAAATCGGAATATGAAGAGTGTGGGTAATTTCTGAAGTCTCTGACGAAACCATGTTTTTCAGGATTTAAGTGAATATAGGCCACTACATTTTTAAAAAAACCGTCTTCTGTAATCCGGTTCCTGTGAAAATGCTCCTGAAACAAACTGCCGGTGCGGTTATAAGCTTTATTGATGCTTTTAGTATAGGAATTAAACATATGTGAAAAAGCAAGATGTGGTTTTTTCTGGTATTTTTCATCAACAATATTTATTGATTCCTTTATCTTCAACAACAAATGAAAATGATTTTTCATCAGACAATAACAATAAATATCAGCGACATTGGTAAGATATTTTTCCATTAGAGAAAGAAAATAGGTGTAATTTCTATCTTCGACAAACAGGTTTTCCTTGTTATTTCCGCGATTAAAGATATGGTACATGGCACCCGATTCTATATTATCTATCTTCATAATATACAAAGTTTTCCACTAAAATAGTAAATTTTTTCAACACCTTTCACACCTAACAGGTTTTAAATAATTGAATATTCGAAAATTTTATTTACAAACCTCTTAGGTGTCGGTGGTTGATATTTGAAAAAATTTACTATTTTAGTAGTTCAAAAAATTACAAAATGTTTGCATTTGGAAATAAACACCCGTACCACGAGGTTGTCATGTCAACCCAGATTAAAAGCAATAACCCTGTTGCTCTTGCCATTCATGACCAGCGGCAATACGTTGTTGATGGATCAAAAAGCGCCACCTACTGTGGTAATTTGCGCTCCGGAGTAGGGATACCCTACGACATCACCACAAAATCAGGCAAACCCTTAGCAGATGATATGCTGGAAGTCATTGGTAAGGCATTTGAAAAAAACAGTGTTAAATTACACAAAGTAGTAACACGATCGGGACTAAGCAAAGAGGCGGTCATAGCCGAACTCGGAAAAACACAGGCGACACGGTCATTGTACATTAGGATACTGGAATGGAAAACCGACACCTACATGAAAGCGGACCTTTATTGCCTTGTTTTACTTCAGGTGCTGGACAACAACGGAAATGTCGTTGCTGAAAACAGTGTTAAAACAAGCCGCGAAGGTTTCGGAGGCAGCTTCTGGAGCCCTCAGAAAGCGGCAAAAAAGGGCGCCTTAAAAGCGCTGAAAATGAAAATGGAAGCATTGCTAAATGAACCGAACATTATAAAAGCTTTTGAATAAAAGATTTTGAGAATTTTTATCAAATCATTACATCGTAAAATATTACTTTTCACGATCATTCTTTTTGTCTGCTTTACCGGTAAGACACAGGAACAAATTATTCCGGTACAATGCGACAGTATTTACTATGTCTCCATTCTTGATTCGCTGAAAATAACTTTCCCAAACTGCAAGCATATTCCACAGGATTATGAGCTGGCTTTTTATACTGCAATTTCGCACTATCCGGAACTAAAGGAAACCAAAATTGAGATGAAGTTTAAAAAATTCAACTTTAGCATGGCTGCCCGTCCGGCAAAAAAATTGCTTGCTAACCGCAAGAAACGTATTTACCGTGTATATGCAAACATAAAAAAAGATTTCTCCGGGCTGTTACCGTCACGCTTGAACTACAACCAAAAAACAGGGATCATCGGACATGAACTGGGCCACATTCTCGATTATTCAAATAAGAGTTTATGTAAAATGATAGGAACCGGTATTGGATATTTGTCCAGAGCATACAGGCGAAAGCTGGAAGCAAAAACCGACATCAAAGCCATCAGTCACGGTCTCGGATGGCAACTGTATGATTTCAATAATTACCTTTATAACTTCTCAGATGCCAGCGAAAAGTATAAAAAGAAAAAAAAGAAAGTCTACCTGGATGAGAAAGAAATCAAAGAACTTATTATTAATAATTCAAAAAAATAAAACAATGAAATACCTGAAAGTACTGAGTTATTTAATTGTATGGTCAATAAGTATAAGTGCTTATTCGAACACTTATACCGTTGTCAATACGCTGAACAGCGGTACAGGTTCCTTAAGCGAAGCAATCACCAGCGCAAACAATCATTCAGGGGCTGATACGGTGGCTTTCAACATACCATTCTCTGATGCCGGATTTAACGGTACTGACAGTATTTGGATAATTACTTTAACATCAATGTTACCTTATATTGCAGATTATTCAGGCGGGCTAATTTATATTGACGGAAACACCCAAACAATTAATAAAGGGAATTGCAACCCTGATGGACCTGAAATAATTATACAAGACGGAAACGCCCTCACAACCTGTTTTGTAATTGCTTCTCCAAACAACACTATACGTTCATTAACGATTACAGGATTTACCTATGGAGTAACTTTATATAACAGCACCTGCACCAACAGCACCATCAGGGATATGTATCTCGGTACCAATTTCGACGGGACGCTTGCTGTTCCAAATGACTATGGAGTTGGTTTTTCAAACGGAGCAACAGGCAACCATGTCATCAATTGCCTGATCTCAGGAAATACTTTGGGTGGTGTCGGAATTTCCGGTTCAACGAACAATAATTTCAAAGGGAATAAAATAGGTACAGACCGCACTGGTACAAAGAAACTGCCAAATAATTACGGTATTGCCATTGATAATTCATCAGGAAACATCATCGGGGGAACCACAATACAAGACATGAACCTTATTTCAGGCAACCTCACATCGGGAATTGTCATAAACGGGACATCAGCATATAATACCCAGATCAAGGGAAATTATATTGGCACCAATATCAGCGGAACAGACAGTTTGCCTAATGGCTGCGGTATTATTCTGGCAGGTGCCAGAAACACTTCTATAGGAGGAAGTACCGCCGGATCGGGAAATGTCATTTCGGGCAATTATCAGGCAGGAATTGTCATGAATGGCAGCGGGACAAGAAATAATGATGTGAAAGGAAATTACATCGGGACAAATAAAGATGGGAACGATTTTATCTCCAATCATACCGGGGTGATGCTGAAAAGCAACAGCAACCATAACATTATCGGGGGCACAACTGCTACTGAACGGAATATCATCTCGGGAAATATCGAAATCGGAGTTTATCTCGAAGCCTGTGACAGTAATGCGGTCATGGGCAATTATATTGGCCCCGATGTTACCGGGAACGGATTCTTTGCTATCGGAGATTCTTTGATACAAGGTAACGGACTTGAACTCAACACCGTTTCACGATACAACATCGTTGGGGGAAATAACATCAATGAGCGAAATATCATTTCAGGAAATCGTGTTTATGGCCTGGTATATTATGGGAACAGTTCGTACAACAATACTTCGTATAACTACATCGGGGTTAATGCTGCGGGGAATCAGCGTCTCGGGAATGCCACAGGCATTTGTGTTGACGGGGGTTCAAACCATAACAGAATAAACAACAACGTACTTTCAGGAAATAAAAGTTACGGGATCTTTTTTGTGACCACAGGAACTTATTACAACGAATTCAAAGGAAATAAAGTGGGCGTTAACGCAACAAATACAGACACTATCCCCAATTATATCGGAATTATTTTAGGTGCAGGAACCCGATACAATGTTCTTGGCGGCACCGCCGCAGGGGAAGCCAATATCATCAGCGGCAACTACTATGATGGTATGGAGATTGCAGATTTGGGCACCGACCATAACCAGATCATTGGAAATATCATAGGGGCTTCGGCCCCGGGCGGTTTCGGAAACTATAATGGCATCGGTGTCGCGACAAATCCACGAAACAACACCATTTCATATAATACCATCAGCGGGAACAAATACATGGGTATCATTCTTTTCGAACATGCCGACAGTAATATTGTCTCGAACAACAAGATTGGTGTAACCGGCAACAATAACGACTCATGCGGGAACGGCGGCGCCGGAATAGCAATTATACAAGGATCTTCAAATAACATGATAGGCCCCGGAAACGTCATCGCGTATAATGATACTGCCGGAATAATAATTAACGACAATAACACCTTGAACAATACCCTCACCCAAAATGCCGTGTTCAATAACGGATTGGGCCAGATCGATATTTTTCCTCCAGGCCCCAACCCCAACGACCCGGGCGACCCGGATAGCGGCCCCAACCTTAAAATGAACCACCCTGATATTTTTTCGACAGGGTACAATCCTGCAAACGGTTCAACATTTATCGCTGGAATGATAGATTACAACTATCAGAATCCCGCTGGAATAAAAATCGAAATATTTTGTTCTTATACGGACTCTGCCGGAATCGGAAAATGTATGAACTACCTTGGAAGTACACTTGTAGATTCAACCGGAAACTGGACATTTTTCGCAAATAATATTTTACCGGGCGACTCCATTGTAACAACTGCAACAGACATTAATGGTAATACCTCCGAAATCAGCCCCGGCTTTTTTGTTATAACCGGTGTTAATGAAATTCCGGGCAACGAAGATCAGGCGGATGTATTCCCGAATCCTGCCCGGGAGAATTTCACTGTTAAAATAGCAACAAAAAATGCAAACAATGTTGAAGGAACTATTTATGATATCAACGGAAAATTTATCAAACAGATCTTTTCAGGAAAAACCATTGCCGGGATTAACCAATTCTATTGCAAAACCGAAGGGGTACCCGATGGGTTATATTTTGTGAAAGTTATTACACAAAGCACCACTTACATTCGAAAACTATACATTATCAGGTAAATCAACATATATGCGTAAAATTTTCTTAATGATCATTAGTTTCAGCTTTTCATTAGCCAATGCTAATGATTTTACAGTAACCAACACCGGAGACAGCGGCAATGGCTCATTGCGCAATGCAATCACCCTTGCCTGTGCCACGCCGGGAACTTCGCACCAGATACTGTTTGATATATCAACTGCCGACCCGAATTACAATACCGTACAAGGCACATGGACGATCAGGCCGCTTTCGACAATGCCATATATCAACAAAAACAACATCACGATCGACGGCACATCACAAACTGCCAATCATGGGAACACCAACCTTCAGGGTCCTGAAATTATCCTGGACGGAACCAGGACAATTGATTTTGCTTTTCATATCTTCAACGCTTCCGGCGTAACTATTAAGGGCTTTGTTATCTGCAATTTCACCTATGGCATTCAAATATCACAAATGACGGCAAATGCTTCACAAAACAATGTTATTAAAGGAAACTATATCGGCACAAACTATAACGCAAGCGACACGTTGGGCAATGCGATAGGCATTGAGATCATTGGTAATCCGCAATATAATATCATAGGCGGGAATACCCCCGCAGACAGAAATATTGTGTCGGGGAATAACCACATTGGAATACGTATAGCTAACGCTAATAATAATACAATAATAGGTAATTATGTGGGTACCGATAGGACAGGAACCTATGCTTTGCGGAATTATGACGGGATCAGCATCGAGGGAACATCTAAAAATAATATCATTGGCGGATATACAGTAGGAGAACGGAATCTTGTTTCCGGCAATGTCGCATACGGAATTCCGGTTTTCGGAGCCGGTTGCGACAATAACGTCATTATTGGAAATTATATAGGGACTGATATTACCGGGACCATGGCAATTCCCAATACTTACGGAGTGTTGTATGATGATGGCGCAAAATATAATATGCTTGGCGGCAGGAAAAACGGTGCGGGAAACCTGATATCGGGCAATAGCGGATACGGAGTTTTTTTATACAATAACTCCACCAACAGCGATACGGTCACAGGAAACCTGATAGGAACAAAAGCAAATGGCACAGAAGCTTTGCCAAACACCATCGGCATTGTTATTGACGGAATTCCAAGATACCATCTTGTTGACAGCAATGTGATCTCAGGTAACATACAACAGGGCATCATGATACATGCCACAGGAACAGATCATAATGTAATTACCAGAAATAAGATCGGTACGGACATCAGCGGTACGCTTCCTTTGCCCAATGGCATTGACGGCATCCGCATTGGCGAAGGCCCCAGGAACAACCTTATTGGCGGTCTGCCTGATAAAGGAAATATCATCGCTTTCAACGGAGGAAACGGTGTTACTGTGATGACTGAAGGAGATTATTATAACAGGATCTCGGCAAATTCCATACATCATAACGGAGGTTTGGGTATTGACCTTTATCCTATGGGAGTCACGACCAATGATGCCAATGATGTTGATACCGGGCCTAACATGCTGATGAACTTTCCGGTTATTACGCAAGTGGTTTATAATGACATTTCCGGAAATTTTGAAATATCAGGAAATATAGAAACTCCAAACCCACAATATGCAACCATCGAACTTTTTGCTTCTGATAACGATGCCTCGGGTTATGGCGAAGGAGAAAGGTATCTGACAAATATCAACCCGGATGCATCCGGAAATTTTAACGCAATTGTCTTGGGAGGCATTATCTGGGGAGGATATAAAATAACGGCCACAGCCACTGATTCCTCAGGGAATACTTCAGAATTTTCTGCTTCCGCCATGGTCAGTGGTATCAGTGAAGCAAACCACACAATGCTGTTTTCTGTGTATCCGAATCCCGTGAAAAACAATATCAATATCCAGTTTGATAAAAATTACGGAACTATACAGATCAGTATTTTTGAACCATCAGGAAAAATAGTTTTTTCGACTCAAAAAAACATCACTGACAATATGTTTACAACATCATTAAATGTCGATTTTCTAAAAAATGGAATGTATTTTGTGCATGTTGCCGGCGACCATATTAACGCATATAAAAAGTTCATTATAGAATAAGTTTCATCAAATCATATAAAAATGCTAAAAAAAGGAATTAAGGTATGGTTAAGTGTGTTGTTATGCCTTGCATGTGCAAATGTTTTTGCTCAGTCAGACACCAGCACTTATTTCTCTGCATCATCGGTTGTTTTGCAACAGGCAGATTCTATGGGATATTATTATAAAAATAATGATTTTAATAATTTTATGAAGTACCAGCATCCGGGTTTGGTAAAACTGTTAGGCGGAGAAGAATCGTTGATGAAAACCCTGAACGATAACGTTAAAAAAGGAATTATCACCCTGAGTATAACCAACGATGCTCCTTCAAAAATAATTGCGTCCGACAGCAACATGCAGTGCACCATACAACAAACCAACGTTATGAAGATCGGCAGTACAAAACTTGAATATATTTCCACGCTTGTATGTATATCCTATGATAATGGAAAAAAATGGTTTTTCCTTAATGCGTCAGGCACTCCTTTAACCGCGATAAAACAAGTATTGCCGGAGTTAAGTAGTGAGCTTATTATTCAGGAGCAGCAAACCCGCGCAATTAAATGATTAATCAAGAATAAATTTTCTGATGAATTGAGTTTTATTATCTGAAATTCTCAACAGATAAATTCCTCCTGGCAATTTATCAGAATCAACTGTTATTGTTTGTCCGTGACTTGTATAAATAAAATCCACCTTCTCCCCTGTCTCATTAAAGATATCAATGGTTTCACCACCTTTTAGTTCATAAACAATATTGAAATGGTTTGCCGCAGGATTTGGATAAATTTCTAAAGCAGAGTTATGTACTTCTGCAATTGATTCTGTGGAGCATAATGTTAATTGCTGATGGCTTATCAGATGTGGCGGAAAACAGATAGAAGTAACCCACAAGTCTCCTGTATCGGTATTTATCAGAGCCTCCTCAGGTATAATGGCCAGATTGGAATCAATAACAGGTAAAAAATCATATTCATTACATCCGGAAGTACCGTCCAACATAGTTTTCACCATGAAGATGTTTTGGTATGCCGTGTCGCAGCATTCTGAATTGCCCACATTTACTAATGAATTGTCATTATAAACAGCATTATCGTAAAAAATATCATTTTGTTGTGAGCCATATCTTTTAGCCCATTGTATGCTACCATCGGCGGCACTTAAACAAGCCACAAAAGCATCTGCCGCTGAAATGGAATCCACCTGGCATCCACCGGCAACATAAAGTCTTGAAAAAGCAGGATCACAACAAATGGAATAAGCAATTTCATTGTTATTATCACCCATTTTTTTTGACCAGATAACATTTCCCGAGGAGTCGGCACGCATAACAAAAATATTAGTTCCACCTCTCAAGTCATCGGTAATAACACCACATGCGTATATATCCCCGTTGAGCGGGTTTTCTGATAAATCGAACAAAGAGCCCCAGCCATAGGAAGAACACCATTTTACAGTCCCGTGATCATCAGTACGTGTAATATTCTTCTTTGATGACATTTCTCCTGAAAGGATAAATCCTCCGAATGCGGAATAAAGCAGCTTGTGAGCGATATCATAATCAGATGAAGTGCCGTAAGAACGCTGCCAGTACTGGTCACCATACTTGCTGATACGCATGAGCAACACTTCCTTATCGGGATATCCGAAGCTGTTTGTCTGTCCGGTAATCACAAAATCTCCGTTAGGCAATTCCACGACATCTTCGGGGATATCGGTGTAAGCTGTTCCAAAATACTTTATCCATTTAATCAGTCCTTCACTATCCATATTAAAAAACAGGATATCCCCCGAACCAAATCCATCAGAACTCATACTTACAAGCATAATATATCCGCCATTGCTTAAGCTGATCACCTTGCTTTTATTGTACATTCCCGGAGCAAGATATTTTTTTGCCCACAAAATATTACCGGCAGTATCGGTTTTTACAAGGCTTCCTGCACTGGCCGTAACAAAAGAACTGTCTGAAGAAATACAAAACGAATAAGCATTACCAGGATATCCAATGCCTGTAACTTTCTGAAAAATATTTTGAGAAAAAGTATTCGTAGCAATAAGAACAAATAAAGTCGTGAACAATATTTTACTTTTCATTGAAAATTTCATAAAAATAAATACAAAGGTATGTCATTTAAAAAAACAATTACTAAATGCGCTATAGATGATTGTTTAATAAGAAATGCTTTTCAGCGAAATAAGAAGCAATCCTATTAAAAAAGGCTGTCTCTGTAATAAAGACAGCCTTTTATTTAAAAGAACATCGGACTTATTATGAAATCAATGGACCATCTTCAATACCATACATTTTGATTTATCCGGGCCGGTAAATTCCAATTTAAAAGTGTACATACCCGCTGGCAGATCCTGTGGCAAGTAGTTCACCGAATGTTTTCCGCTGATCTGAGTTTCATTTACCAGCTCTGAAACCAACTCGCCAATAGCATTGTATACATTCAGTTTTACAGTACCGTTCTCAGGGATATTGTATGTCAACGTAGCATCACCGTTGAATGGATTGGGATAACCTGCAAACTCAAATCCCGCATCAGCGTCGTTGCCCTGTACAAAGATCTTTGGCATCAACAGATATGTTTCATCATTTTCCTGGCCATACTGGTTTGCGATCACACCAGTACCGCTAAGATTAAATTCAAGTTCACCCTGATCCAGTTTGTTGAGCGATTGGAAGCCCAGCCTGATTATTTCATCCTCAGATGTAACATCAAAATGATCTGTTGTAGCAAATACCACTCTGATAATTCCGTCTATATCCGTTACCAACAAGTCATTATTGTCAGCAATGATTTCTTCCAGTGTCGGATTAATCTTGACCGCACCGTTCTTATTGACGGCTTTTGGCATGAATGCACTCAGCAGTTTGTATTCAGCACCGGGATAACTCAATTCCAAACCCAAGGCCGAAAACTCATTCATCTTTGCATTTATCCGTAAAGGAACTTCAAAATATTCAGGGCTATTCAAAATTATTGATTCGTCTGACCGAAGGATAATATTTTCATCAGGCAGTGATTTTGCCAAACCCCAGGTGGTTGCTGAGTCTTTGTATTTGGAGCTGGAAGCATCGTAATCGCCGTAGCAGACTGTTTTCAATGTGACGGTTAAATCAGCACCTGAAACAGCCACTACGGTATCAAGGGCTACCCAGTTTCCTCTTGGAAAGTTCCTGACGGGATCGTAGGGCATCCCTATCTTTGCAGTGATTCTTGCCACGTCGATTGTATTTATTGTTGCATTATTATCGACATCCGCTGCTTTCCTATGTTTTGCCGTGAAACTTTTGGACGGGTCTATTAATGTATCGTGGCCTATAAGATATTTCAGTAAAGCTACGTCAACAGCATTTACATTATCCCCGGTTTGCATGGTATCTGCAGCATATTTATCGTAGGACAGCATATAGTTGCCATCCACGACATTCGTGAATTGATAAACGCCCAATGCATCACTTGTATCCCTTGCCAGCTCAGTTCCGCCAGGATGACTCTTCAGTTTCACGATCACCTTATTGATATTATATTTTACGGAATTGTAAGTGGGAAGATTAGGCGCTGGGTAGCCCGCGGTGACTTTGGGAAGATAACGTGTTTTCCCGCTGATAACATGTCCTAATCCTCCAAAATGAACAGTAACGGTATCTGTACGTACACAACCATAGTTGTCAACAGTCAGTGAGTAGGTTGTAGTAACTGACGGCGATGCTAATGGCTGGGCGATCCAGGTGTTGCTCAAACCTGCTGCGGGGGACCAATTGATAGTTCCCGGGCCATTGTTGATATCACCAATCTGTACTGGTGTGCCGGTATATACTGCCGTGTTACCTGCTTCAGCTATTGGTATTGAATTAATCGTCATAATAACCGTGTCATACGCAGGATTGTTAATTGCACAGAATTCGTTAGAAGTGAGCTTACAGACCACAGCAGCGCCATTACTGAGAGAATTACTGCTGTAGGTGCTGCTGTTACTGCCCACCTGAACACTGTTCACATACCACTGATAAGCTGGTGAGAGTCCTCCGTTTACAGGTGTTGCCGTAAAAGTGACAAGGGTATGCGAACAAGTAGGATTATCAATTGCCTGAACGCTAACATTGGCAATCTTATTAACATTCACCACTATAGTGCCTGTGGCTGTTGCCGTCGCACAACCTCCTGTTGTTGTGACAGTATAGGTATATGCCCCCGTAACCGTCGGTGTGCCGCTGATCGTTACCACATTCGAAGCCCAACCGCCCGTTACACCTAATGGCAAACCGCTGACGATGGCTCCCGTGGCAACCGCGCTGGCATAAGTAATATTAGTGATCGGTGCGTTAATACATACGTTTTGGGCGTTAGTTCCGGCCGATGAACTCAGTGTCAGCGTGTTGTCAGGTGTTACAGTTATCGTGCCTGTGGCTGTTGACACTCCGCACCCTCCCGGCAGGGCAATGGTGTAGGTAAATACTCCGGCTACCGTTGGTGTGCCCGTTATTGTTACCACATTTGATACCCAGCTACCCGTAACCCCGGCAGGTAACCCGGTGACGGTAGCTCCCGTAGCGCCCGTGGTGGTATAGGTAGTCGTATTGATCGCCGTGTTGATACATTTCGTCTGGGTCCCTCCGGCTGTCAGTGTTATCGTATTAACGGGTATTACTGTCAACGTTCCCGTGACTGTAGCTGTTCCGCACCCCCCTGTTAAACCGACCGTGTAGGTATATGTCCCCGGGACTGTCGGCGTGCCACTGATCGTTACTACATTCGATGCCCAGCTACCTGTAACACCGGACGGCAAACCAGTAACTGTGGCTCCTGTTGCGGTGGTAGTGGCATAAGTGATATTGGTGATAGCAGTATTATTGCATATGTTTTGTGCAACAGTACCCGGTGCAGAAGTCAGCGTTACTGTATTGTCCGGGGACACTGTTATTGTTTGTGTGGATGTAACCGAGCCACAACCGCCAGATAATGTAACCGTGTAGATATATGTTCCGGATACTGTAGGAGTACCACTGATCACGACAACATTCGAGGCCCAGGTACCTATTACGCCGGCGGGTAAACCTGTGACTGTGGCTCCCGTAGCTCCCAAGGTAGAATAGGTAATATTATTAATCGCAGTATTGATACATCTCGTCTGAGGCGCACCCGCGATCAACGTAATGGTATTAATTGGGCTTACCGTAATCGTTCCGTTGGCAGTAACCGTTCCACAACCCCCTGTCAATGTTACTGTGTAGGTATAGGTTCCGGATGCTGTCGGAGTGCCATTTATTGTAACTGTATTTGAAGACCAGCTTCCTGTTACACCAGATGGCAGCCCTGTAACTGTAGCGCCTGTGGCGCCTGTAGTAGAATAGGTAATATTGGTGATAGAAGTATTGATACATCTTGTCTGTGCATTGGTGCCCGCGGCCGAACTCAAGGTAACCGTGTTAACAGGTATCACTACAATTGTACCGGTTGTGTTTGCTGTTCCGCAACCTCCCATTGTAGCAACAGAATAGGTATATGTACCAGCTAATGTTGAACTTCCGCTTATGGTTACCGTATTTGATGACCAATTTCCGTTTATGCCGGCAGGAAGGCCCGTGACAGTGGCTCCCGTTGCTCCTGTGGTAGCATAAGTGATGTTCGTGATCGCTGTATTGACACACTGAGTTTGTGCATTGGTACCTGGCGCAGAACTTAGTGACACCGTATTATTTGGGGTTACCGTTAACACTCCTGTAGATGAAACGGTTCCGCACCCACCGGTCGGTGTAACTGTATAAGTATATGTGCCTGATACTGTTGGTGTGCCGCTGATAGTTACGACATTGGATGCCCAGCTGCCCGTTACGCCCGATGGCAGGCCTGTAATAGTAGCTCCGGTCGCTCCTGTGGTGGCATAGGTAATATTAGTGATGGATGTGTTGATACATTTTGTCTGAGCATTGGTACCTGCTGCCGAACTCAGGGTAACCGTGTTGTTCGGAGTAACTGTAATGGTACCTGTAGTTGTTACAGTGCCACAACCACCTGTTAGGGTAACAGTATATGTGTAAGTACCGGAAGCCGTTGGTGTGCCGCTGATGCTTACTGAATTTGAAGCCCAATTGCCGCTTACGCCTGTTGGCAGTCCAGAGACAGTGGCTCCCGTTGCTCCCGTGGTAGCATAGGTAATGTTAGTAATCGCTGTATTGACACAATTGGTTTGTGCATTGGAACCAGCGGCCGAACTTAGTGCCACCGTATTATTCGGAGTTATGGTTATCGCACCTGTAGATGATACTGACCCGCAGCCACCGGTAAGTGTAACGGTATAGGTATATGCGCCGGTTGCTGTCGATGCCCCACTAATTGTTACAACATTCGATGCCCAGCTGCCGGTTAGGCCCGAAGGCAAACCTGAAACAGTAGCGCCTGTGGCACCTGTTGTCGAATAGGTGATGGCTGTTATTGCAGTGTTGATACATTTGGTTTGGGCGCCACCGGTAATTAAAGTAATCGTATTGGCCGGTGTTACCGTTATCGTTCCTGTAGCAGAAACCGGTGTGCAACCTCCTGTCGCAGTAACTGTATAAGTATATGTTCCCGATACTGTTGGGGTGCCACTTATCGTTACCGTATTGGAGGCCCAGCCACCAGTCACGCCGGCTGGCAACCCTGTGATTGTAGCTCCCGTAGCACCGGTGGTTGAATAGGTGGTAGTTGTTATCGCTGTATTGATACATTTTGTCTGGGTTCCTCCGGCAACTAATGTGACCGTATTGATTGGTATTACAGTAACAATTGTTGCCCCCGAATATGCAGTACAGGTACCTGAAGTTACCCTTCTGACATAATAGGTCGTTTGTGTTAATCCTGAAGGAGGGTCATAAGCTGCCCCTGTTGCACCGGAGATAACTGAATAACCGGCAGGTGGCGAAGTACAACCAGAAGTGCATGACATCCATTGGTAAGCTAATGAAGGCGAACAAGCAGCCAGTGAGGGCGAAGTAATGTTTGTTAATGCATTAGGATCACCACCTGAACAAATACTATGGTTTGACCCGATAGCTCCGGCAGTCAATGCAATTGCCGTAGAAGAAGTATTAATTGTATAACTGCCTCCTGTACCGGCATTTCCAACTGTACCAGTTCCTGCCCTGCCCAATGTGGCTACAGCGCCGCCGCTGCCTCCGTTAACCGTGATCGTTCCTGCTATGGTGTTGCTTCCGCACAGGTTTCTGAATATTTTTATTCTTCCTCCGCCGCCACCTGCGCCGCCACTACCTTTGCCTCCATAATAAGCGGTGCTCCAGTCGCTATATCCGCCATTACCACCGGTGCCGCCATTGCCACCGTTAGCCTGTAATGTCCCGTTCATGGTTATGGAGCAATCTGCTTTCAGCATGATACCCCCGCCCGAACCGCCACCGGCACCTGATCCGCCGCCGCCCGGTGCAGAATATGTCTGTTCATCACAGCCACCGCTCAAATCATTACAACAATCTGCCGAAAAGTCATTTTCGCCTCCTTCTCCTCCGGCACCGCCATTTGCACCATTTGCATATATATAACCGGTCGAACTTACTGTTAGGTTTTGATTAGCAACAAGTTTAACAGATCCCCCACCGGCACCGCCACTTTCTCCTGCTGAATAACATGTATGGGGCGCTGTATGACTGTAGCAGAAAGATCCACGGCCACCACCGCCGGCGCCTGCACCACCTGAACCATACTCAATGGTTTCCGTTGAAGCACTTCCATAGACTGCGGCAGCAGTGCCACCTGCGCCGCCAGCACCTTCAATATAAGAGGCACATCCGGCATTTCCACACTGATTGTCATCCGAACCTCCCTGACCGCCTATTTTTCCGGCGCCACCAGCACCGCCATAGGTACCGCCGGCACCACCACCGGCGCCGCCGCCACCACCGATCATTCCTCCATCATCACTCCATGTGCCGCACTCTTGTTTGGAACCATAACCACGCCCTCCACTGGTCGAGCTTCCTCCACCACCGGGACCGGAACCTGCAAAACCGTATGAACCGCCATCCTGTCCTAAATTTCTGCAATTATCTTTGTCCCAGCAGGACGTAATTCCCCTGCCATCGGTGTATCCTCCTTCGGCCCATAAGCCGCCATAAGCACCTCCTGCACCACCGCTATATCCGGCTGCATTGGCGTCGATGGTCCCGTTAATTACGATATTATCTGCCTCTACATAAAATGAATGGCAGAGCGGATCAACAGTGGCTACAATACCGCTGTTAATCGTAAAAGTGCCTATATTCGTATGCTCGCCGCCGACAAGAGTGCTTGTACTGATAGTCCAATCTGCTCCGCCATGATCCATAATAACACAATTACTGGTTTTGTATGCCAGATTGCCGGAGTTAAGGAAAGCGTCACAGGAATAGTTATTCACAGCAACAATATAAGTACCAGTAGTCGAACACTGCCATGTGATTGATGCCGCTACTCCGGAACAATGAGGACCGTTGTCATCGGCAGATGACAACTGGTTCCAATATCCATCATATATTCTCATATAAGAATCTTCTGAATTGTCACAAAGGCTGAAATCATAGGCATTTCCTGCGGTACCGTTAAAATAATAGTAATAAAAATAACCAGATGTATATGCCTGATTCTGCCAGGTGCTTGTCGGAGTAATTGTGTTCCCTGAACCGGTTCCATAAGTGGCATCATCGGTAATCCAATAGGTCATATAGCTTGAGTTTGTCAAGTTAGAACATGAATAGTGGCTGGCAGAAATATAATAGGTTCCGGCTGTCGTGCAGGTCCAGTCTAAAAAGGCTGACATACCAGGGCCACTGTCATCATTATAGGCTATTTGCGTATAAGAGGCATCATATAAATGTAAATAACTATCCTCGGTATTGGCTCCAAGGGTAAAATGATACGAATAGCCGGCAGTGGCAGTAAAACTCCAATAGGGCATGGTACCCGAGGTGTATGTGGCATCCTGTGGATAACATGTGGAGGGGCTTATGCTACCCAGGCTCGTATTGCCACAGGCGGGGGACGTCGCAGTAGTATATGTTGCCACAATATAACTAGTAGCGTTAAACCTTTTGCGAAGATCACTGCCTGAAGTATTCGCACTTGTTATTCCGACCTGAAAACGATCGTTAGGTAATTGTGCCTGCAACGTGGTAGCCGCTGAAGCACCAAGGCTGCTGGGGCCATAAGCTCCAGTTGCTGTAACCGCATAAGTATTGTAATTGGTTCCGTCACCCATATCTGCATAGTAACTGGCATTATATGCGCCATAAGGCCCGTAATAGGTATCTGTTGCCCAGGTGGAAATGGTTACTGAGGCTGTGCTCACAGCTACATCACAATACAGGCTTAGGGTTACTGCCGATACAGTGGCCGCATCAGAGATGGTACTCGTATTGAATTTTCCCCAGGCTCGCTGAATAAATGGACCGCTACTATAATAACCGCAGATCATGATAGCCACGTCGTCAAGATATGAACCGGTAGAGCCCTGATAACCACCGGATGTCGCATATATAGTAGCGTCAGGATCTATAATAACAGGAAATTCCCTTTCAGGCGCAGTCAACCATGCCATCGGGATAAGGGTGCTTATGACCAGTTCCTGACCGTTTTGAGTTACGATATATTTTCCTGTCTCCATTCCTGATTTTTTTCCGGAGTCATAAAATATCGGATCAGTATAAGTGTACGCATATTCTCCTGCGCCATCTAAAATATATATAAATGACTCAACCATTTTGTAGGTCCATCCTTCCGGAAGGTTAATGGTTTCGGTGATTGCCAGATGGCTGGCGCCTGCCGGCGCATACGACAGAATATCCGAATTTTTAAGGATAAAATCCAGTTTTTTTCCGGCATTCTCCTGTGTAAACCTTACATCAGTGCCCGTAAAACAATCTGCATATGTAATACTATTAAGATTTACAAGCCCTTCCGAATTGCTGATCTTAATGCTCTCCACCAAATTGCCATCGACCATCCAGGATATTTCCGGATTTATCCATTCTCTGACAGGAAAACCATTATGTTCGGTTAATACGCCACCGTTGCTTTTATCAGAGTAATATGTTTTGCAGGTATTGGTGGTATTGGCAAACGCAAATTCCGGATAAGTAACAGAACTGTTGGGGATAATCTCTTTTCTGATCGTTTTCCACAATCCGTTTTCCTGATAATTCAGCGGCATACCGGCAGTAATAATGGCATCAATAGATCCGTTGGTATTGCGGAAATGTTTTGAAGTGAGATCTCTTTTTGTAACCAGTTCGTCATGAGGGTTTCTTCCCTGAAAAATCCCACCCTTACCATAATCAAGTTCTGATACTAAAACATCAGGAAGATTCTCTGACTGGGTTTCGGAACTGATTTTTCCTCCAGTCACTTCAAATTCTCCATACTCTTCCGGATAGTTTTTTATCCACTCTTCTTTTTGGGCTTCATAATCCGGAGCTCCTGGAACAGGGGCATGTGGCCGCAATTTCTGCAAACTTTCAGCGCTATTAACACCCTGAATAGTTGCATTTAATGCTGGCATATCAAGGACGTTTTGAGCTTTTCCCAAACCACCCGTTTTTGTAAGGCGGGTATTCGAAGAACTGTTAACGTTCTGTGAGCGACCAATAGAAACTGTAAAAACAAGAATTCCAATTATTAATGCCAAGCTTATGGCAAAAAACCCTACATGTTGTGTTTTTAATTTCAGAGTAGATTTTTTCATAAAATTATTTTTTAATGAATTAATATTAAATATTATTTAATTAATTGTAATGAATTTGTATAATGAAGTATTCAATTTTAAAAGTCCATACAATAATACGAATTATTTTTAAGTAATGAAAATTTTTAATAATAAAAATCCTAAAAATAAAAAAGCCTCAAATTTCTTTACCGGAAAAGGTTTATCGCCAACAAAATACAAACATAACCAATAATTATTATATTTATTTTCACATTAAGAAACTGTTTGGATTTTTAAAAAAATAGAACAATGTGTATAAATATGTTTATAA
>DAOQAF010000025.1:0-42919 GCA_035353775.1 Bacteroidales bacterium
TTGGCTAAGTTAGATACTTATTTCTAATTAATGAACTACTGGCAATCGGTATTATATTGGGAGTGAAATATTAAACCGGATGCAAAATACAAATTCACGCCAGCTAAGGGGCATCATTACAGGCATAGCATGTTTTCATAAAACGGCCAAGGCAGAACCATAGTCGAACCACGGCCGGACCAGGGGATTTGATGAAATTCTTTCTAAAGATTTTGTAGAATAAAATCCGTCATTCTTTTGTACAGGTGGTAACGCGTGTATCCGCCATAGATACCGTGGTTTTTATTGGGATAAAACTGCATCTCAAACTGTTTGTTAGCCTTTACTAGCGCATCCACAAGTTCCATACTGTTCTGAACATGAACATTGTCATCGGAAAAACCATGAATGATAAGCAATTTACCTTTTAATTTTTTTGCAAAATTGACCGGCGAGTTATCATCGTAGCCCGAAGCGTTGTCCTGGGGTTTGCGCATATAGCGTTCTGTATAAATATTATCGTAGTTGCGCCAGTTGGTCACAGGAGCCACGGCAATACCGGTCTTGAAATAATCGGCGCCTTTTGTCATACAGAGGGCTGTAATAAAACCGCCATAACTCCATCCCCAGATGCCGATGCGTTTTGAATCTACGTAGGGAAGTGATGCAAGGTATTTTGCTGTTTCTATCTGGTCTTCGCTTTCAAGTTTTCCGAGTTCCATATATGTGCATTTTCGGAATTGTTCACCTCGTGAGCCGGTGCCGCGCCCGTCGACACAAACGATGATATAACCTTTTTGTGCCAGATGCTGGTACCAGACCATATCAAAAGTATCCCACTCGTTCAGCGCGTATTGGTTGTTTGGGCCGCCGTAAACATTCATCAGCACAGGGTATTTTTTTCCGGCATCAAAATCAGGAGGCTTGATCATGTATCCATACAGGCTGATAGTCCCCGGGGTGGTAAAACTGAAAAACTCTTTTTTTGTAAAACCACACTCTTTAGTTTTGTCGGTCAGTTTCTGGTTATCTGCAAGAACCTGCAATTCTTTACACCTACTGTCATAGATGGCAATACGTTCAGGTGTGTTACCATTGCTGTATGTTCCGATAAAATACCCGAATTTTTTACTGAATGACGCATCATAGGTGCCGTCATCTTTAAATAGCCGCTTTTTACCGGATCCGTCAAATTTAACACTGTACAGATCGCGGTTGTACGGGGCGCTTTCTGCAGAAACATAATAAATGGTCTGCCGGGGCTCGTCAATGCCTTTGATGCTTATTACATCCCAGTTGCCACGGGTGATCTGACTTTCAATTTTCCCGTTCAGGTCGTACAAATAAATATGGTTGTAGCCGTCCAGTTCGCTCATGATGATAAAGTGTTTTCCATCGTCGAGAAATTTGTAATCATCCGTGATCTCAATATAATACTTGTTTTCCTGGGTTAACATAACTTTACTGTTCCCGTTTGACGCATCTGCAAGTAGTATTTCCAGCTTGTTCTGCAGGCGGTTCATACGAAAGATGGCAAGGGTGTTCGGGTCTTTTGTCCAACAGATCCTCGGGATGTATTGGTCGGTTTCTGTGCCGATATTCATCACACGGGTTTGTGCTTTTGCCGGGTTGCTCAGATCATAAACATGCACCGACACCAGCGAATTGTCTTCACCGGCTACCGGATATTTATATTTGTATTGTTCGGGGTAAAGTTCACCATAGCTGGTCATCTGGTATTCTTTTACCTTGCTTTCATCAAAACGGATAAAAGCTATTTTTTTGCTGTCGGGCGACCAGAAAAATGCTTTGGTAAAACTGAATTCCTCTTCATATACCCAGTCTGTGGTGCCATTGATGATGTTGTTGATAAGCCCGTCGGAAGTGATCTGAGTTTCAGTTCCTATGTTGAGGTCTTTGAAAAAAAGGTTGTTATCAATAATATAGGCAACTTTAGACCCGTCGGGTGAAAACTCTGCCAGACGCTGCTTGCCTTTAGATGAAACAAGTGTGAGTTTTTTTGTTGTCAGATCAAGAACGTAATACGATGCAATTTCGGAATGCCGGTAGATAGCTTCTGCATCGGTTTTGATCAGCACCGCAGTTTCTGTTGAGTTCAGTTCAAACGATTCGATCTTCAGAGCCGTCAGGCCTTCCTTGGGCATCAGCATTTCCTTTGTTACCAGGCTGGATGCCGTTTTGGAACCCGTATAAGAATATTTGTCGATGGTATATTCATTGGTCAGAATCAGATAATGTTCACCGTCGTTCATCGGGATAATTTCATCAGCACGTTCAGGATAAAACCCATAGTTTATCCAAAGGTCTTCGAGTGTTACGGGCGTGTATGATTGGGCAGCCGCAATGCCCGGGAAAAGGATAATGATAAATAAAAGTATACGAAGTTTTGTTGTCATAAGGTTTTTTTATTCAAAATTGATGATAGATTTAATGCTAATTTATTTTTTTATTGTTTTCTGAACATCTATAAGTTTCCTTTCGGGCTTGCTGACTGCTATTCCTTTACCCACTTAAAAACACTATTGTTTCCGATTTTCAGAATGTAAGATCCTTTTTTAAGCTTCTTAACGTTAATATTGCTGCTGTCATTTTGCAACTGTCCTGATAATACTATTTTTCCGGTTATGTCGGAAATAAAATAATTTTTTGTGGTATTGGTATTGTTCAGTTTTACAGAGATAATTTCTTTTCCAGGATTTGGATAAATCATGATTTGGCCGTTATTTTCTGTTTCATTTTCATTAATAGTTGCTGACGAGCCATTAATGTAATTGCTTAAGTAAAGACTTAAATCAACAATATGGAGTTTTTGTTCGTTGGTAATAATTTTGAAACGCGAAAATAACTCATTGGAATAGTAATAAATCAAACCGTCGTGTGTCGTTACACCTTCGATTTGATGCAAAGACAATGAGATGGCTATTTTTCTTTTGTTACCGCCGAAAAAATTATAACCGTTAAAGTCGTATAGCAGCCAGGTAAATGGTTGCAACGTATTACTATATCCGCATAATACGACTAATTGTTTTGACTGAAGATACGTTGCTCCGGTGATCAGTCCGCTGATATTGTAGGTTGTTTTTAAAACGGCCGTATAGGTACCGGGAGTTTTTGGCAGGGAGTAAACGCTGGTTTGCTTACCAATCCATTGTTTGGTGAATAAAAAAATACTGTCGGATGAAACAATAAAAGCCTCGCAGTCAAAGTCCGTATTACAAGTGCCTGTTGGGGTAAAGTCTGTTTGGTTTGAATACGAAAAACTGATCGTATCAATATCCGGAGCATTCAGCAGTAGTGAGTTTTTTTCGATACGGAGAATTTTCAGGTCTGTCCGGTTGCCGTTTGCATTATTTCCGAAATCACCGAGATAAATATAGCTGTCATCCTGCGAAATTTCTTCCCAGTCGTTATTTACCACTCCACTCAGTGTATAAGTTTGGGTGATGGCTCCGCTAAGCGTGTCTAAGGAATATAAGTTCAGGTCCGTATTGTCATTATGCGTCCATACATAATGATCCCAGAATATCAGTCCTGAAGTTTCCTGGATAGCTGTTGACAAAGTAAAAGATGTGTCGGGTACCACTGAAGCAGAGTTGTAAATACAGCTTCCGTTGTTAACAGTGGCGGCAGCATTGTAATTCGAAGCCAGGGGATCGGTACAGCCCGACTGGGCAAATACATCAACATCTGCTAAAAGGACGCAAAAAGCTAAACTTAAAAATAATTTGTTCATTTCCTGGTTTTAAAGGAAGACGTCATACATCCTCCATATCAACTATATCAGCCTTTACATATAAATAGTGGCCTTGTGGGCCACTATTTATATGTAAAGATATTTTCTGTGGCAACTGCCAATTATTTCACCTTGATCAGTTCAATTTTAAATATCAGCGTGGAGCCGCCGGGTATTCCCTGGTTGCCGGCATCACCATAAGCAATATCCGAAGGAAGGAATATTTCATAAATGCTGCCTTCCTTCATCAGGAGCAGGGCTTCTGAAAAACCTTTGATGACGCCGTTCAGGGGAAAATCTGCAGGCTGATTACGCTCGTACGACGAATCGAATACTTTGCCATCGATAAATTTTCCTTCATAATTCACCGTAACGCTGCTGTTAGGATTAGGGCTGGCGCCAGTCCCTTCAGTGATCACACGGTATTGCAGGCCGGAAGCCGTTGTGGTGATTCCCGGTTTTGTCTTGTTCTCTTCAAGGAATTTCAGGCCTTCCATTTTTGCTGCTGATGAAGCTTTTGCACTTTTTTTAGCCATTTTTGCTTCCATTTCAGTGCGGAACTGTGCCATTACTTTCGTGTTGGTTTCTTCTGTAAACAGGGTTTTATCCGGCCCGTTGAGGGCATCTCTTATTCCCTGGGCGATAATATCTTTGTCTAAAACCAGCGAATCTGTTTCAAGGTTTTTCTTAAGATTGGAGCCAATATTACATCCGAGGGTGTAGGCTATCGAATCCTGGTGCGTTTTGATCTTAATTTTAGATGATTGAGCTGAAGCATAGAAGCAGTAAGGAAGAACAAAAAGCAATACGATAAATCTTTTCATAGGTTTAAATTATTAATTAATGAATATTTTAAAATTGAGGATTCAAAAGTAATAAGAATAATTGAAATGATAAAATTAAGCTTTTAGCAAACGCAAAAAGGTCCTTAATATTTTGTAATTTTACGGGATATGTTTTTTTTACCATCCGACTTTGAAATCAGACCCGGGTATTTCATGAATGAGAGCCATCTGCACGGGAAGTTGCATACCTACCGGGTGATGTGTCATGTGCTGTTGCTTGGGAAAAAAATGGACCTGGATCATCAGACGAAGCTTGCTTTTTGTGCAGCCTTTGTTCACGACATGGCGCGCCGGCATGATGGCTTCTGCCTGATGCATGGCCCCAGGGCGGCACGGATTAAAGTGCCTGAGTTCATTCCTCTATTTAAAAAATACGGATTCAATGATGAAGATATTAGCGTGATCAAAACGGCTGTTTCCAATCATTCGCAATATGTTGACCTGAATAAAAAGCATCCTCATTATCTTGTTACCGCTTTGCTCAAAGATGCCGATGCGCTCGACAGGGTGAGGCTGGGCCATGGAAACCTGAATGCCCGATTCCTGCGTTTCCCCGAAACACAGGGCCTGATATCTTTTTCGCATCAGCTATTTGACAGGACATATAACAGACAAGACCTCACCCTTGAAGTCGTACTTGAAATTGCCGGACATTTGCTTGGCGAGGCCCCTTATGTGCCATAAAAAAACGGGAACCCTTTATCAGAGTCCCCGTTATTTTTCATCACTTTTTGGTATTATTCCATGTTGATCTTGGCAAACCAGATGATCTTTCCTGACTTGTTAGACCCGAAAAATACAAGTTTCCCTGGTTCTGCTTCCAGGTAAGGGAATTTTGGATCGAGGAAAAATTCTTTGTCGCCAAAAGCTGTAAAGTCGCCTAAACTGGCCGAATTCATTTCAACTTTTGCTACGCGCGGGTAAGTGAGTATCTTGCTATACCAGTCAGAATAACCGCGAATTTCCTGAACCACCCAATACATGTTGTTAGTATTTTTTCCGAGAAGCATCGACTGCGGGGTTCCGTATTTTTTGGAGTATTCGTTGCTTTCTTTGGTATCTAATCCATACTGTGCTTTAAGGATGCCCTTGTTGTCGAAGTGAAATGCAATGATATCGGCAAATTGTTTTTCATTGTCTGTATTGAGTTTGTAGTTTTGTCCAACAACCATAAAATCTCCGTTAGGGAATACTTTGTAGTTGATGATGTCAAACTTCTTTCCTTTATATTCGGGTGAACTTTTCTGAGATGGCGGAGTCTTTAGCTTGCTGGCAAACTCTTCGAGGTTTGTTTCAGTAAGATATTCGATTTTTTTGTTTGCCACTTTCATCAACTGAACAGATTTGTATTTGCTGACATTTCCGGCCAGTGAATTGTAATAATCATCTTTTCCTGCAGCCAGGGGGCCAAATACATAAACGGCATCTTCGTTAGCCAGCACATAATCAATGCTCCAGTAGCTGGCTTTGGATTTCACAGGGATATCTTCAACAATGTTTAGGTCTTTGTCTATACGGAGATATTTGTAATTGCAGTTATCCGGGTCGCGGTTGGTTTTCCCAAGGTCATACGGGGCAAACATAAATATCATGTTATCGATGGTTTGCGTTTCCGATTCATCAGCGTCTTTGGTTATACCTTTGGCATAAATATATCCATTGTAATATTCAAAAGGAATTTTAAGGTCTTTAATCAGGTCGAGGTCCTTGCTATATTTCAATATATGGAACTCGCGGTAGTATTTCATGGGGTCCGGGCCTTTTTTTGCTTCGCGGGCACCGCATAGTATGTACAGATCACCATTGAAATCGTCTTCAAAATGGGTGAAGTAATAGAAACGGCTTCCTTCGTCATTTTTTGGTTTCACCTTTTCAAGTATATCTACTTTTTTGTCGTAGGCAAGGTTAAACCAGTTATAGAAGTATGTTGTCCTTTTTTTCTTTATTACCAGGGTGCCTACCAGGTTGCCCTCAACGGTATTGCCTTCAACAACGTATGATTCACTTTTGAAATTTACCCACGAAAAATCAAATGGGTTCTGAAGTTTCATTTCATTGAGTTTGTTTACTTCAATAACCTGATCTTTCATATCAATAAAGTTGAAATCCTTATCAAATGTGTAGATTTGCATGGTGATGGAAGTTGCCCCGGATTTAATCGTGTAATATAATTTGTATTGCTGGTCGGCACTAATATATTTCACATCGACCAGCGAACCGCGTTTGGCTTTTCCGGTGATTTCATAGGTCTTTTCAATAAAACCAAACTGCTGCTGGGCAAAAAGCCCTGTGCAGCAAAAGAGCAGAAGCAGAATGATGACGTTTTTTTTCATAGAGTTTGTTTTTGTTTTGGTTAGTAATGATATGATTTATTAAATATTTTTTTATTAAAAATTTGAAAATATTGAACTGTTTTTTGAAAAGGCAACAAATTTAGTACATACAGATTCTGAAATCAAGAAAAATAAAAAATTATTTTACGTTTTTTTGTAAAAATTAATTGCGTGATTTACAATTATTTATGGTTAATTTGTTAATAGTTGCCAATTTCTCGATGAAAATATGTTTGGGTTAAATGGCCGGCAACAGATTATTGGTAAAAAATTCTTTAGTTATTTTTCATTTTTTCCAGAAGAACAATATTTTCCATGTGGTGAGTATGCGGAAACATATCCATTGGCTGTACGGTCTTAATTTTATAAGCAGATGTGAGCATGGCAATATCGCGGGCCTGGGTGGCAGGGTTGCAGCTTACATAAACGATACGTTCAGGTTTTATTTGTAAAAGTTGTTCGACCACGGCAGGGTGCATGCCGCTGCGGGGAGGGTCAGTGATGATAATATCAGGTTTTCCTTGTTGTTCGATAAACTCGGCATTCAGCGTTTTTGCAATATCACCTGCAATAAAACAGGTGTTGCTGATATTGTTGAGCTTCGAATTGATTTTTGCGTCATCAATGGCAGATGCTATGTATTCAATTCCTACTACCTTTTGGGCTTTCTGCGACACAAAATTGGCAATAGTCCCGGTGCCGGTATAAAGGTCGTAAATTATTTTTCCGCTTGTTTCTCCTGCAAATTCCCTGATGATATTATACATATTCAGTGCCTGCCGGCTATTGGTCTGGAAAAAAGATACCGGGCCGATACGAAAAAGAAAGTCGCCCAACTGCTCTTCAATAAAGGGCTTTCCATGATAACACTGTATGTCCAGATCGCTGATGGTGTCGTTATTTTTGGTATTTATAACAAACATCAGTGAAGTGAGTGAGGGATAGATTTCAAGCACATGATCCAATACTTTTTTTTGATTGTCTTCGTTTGCTTCACCAAAGACGACGATGGCCATGGTTTCATTCAGCGTGGTATTTCGTATCAGCAGGTTGCGCATAAATCCTGTATGCCGGCGCGGGTTGTAAAACGTCAACCCGTGGGTAATGCAAAATTCTTTGAGCCCGTTGCGGATCAGGTTGGTCGGTTCGTCCTGCAGATAGCAAGTTTCTATGTCGAGCACCCTGTCGAAATGCTGGGGAATATGGAAACCGAGCGCGTTCATATTGATACTGTCGCGGCTTTCAGACCTCATGTCTTCATCGGTAAGCCAGCGGTAGTCCGAAAATGTATATTCCAGTTTGTTGCGGTAGCAGGTTTGCTGCGGTGAAGCAATGATGGTGCTGATGTCAGGAATTTCGAGGTGTGCGATGCGCGTGAAGCTTTCCACCACTTGTTTTTGCTTATAAAACAACTGATGTTCGTATTTCATGTTTTGCCACTTGCATCCGCCGCATATTCCAAAATGCTTGCAGAAAGGGGCCGCGCGTTTATCAGACAGATGATGAAATGTTATTGCCCGGCCTTCGATAAATGATTTTTTTTTCCGTAGTATCTGAATATCGGCAATATCGCCGGGGATGGCATTATCAACAAAGATCACCATGTTGTCTTTTCTGCCGATGGCTTTGCCTTCAGCGCCGGCATCGGTTATTTCCACTTCCTGCAACACCTGTGGTGTGAAATTTTTTTTCCCTTTTCTCACTAGTTATTGTTTAATGTTTGATTTGTAGGGTCATTTCATGAAATGACCCTACAAATTAATATTTTCTGATTTCTTTCATTTCCTCCACGATTCAACCGCACTGTACCAAACATCTTTATATTCCGCGCTGCGGTCGAGGGTGTAGTCCTTTTCTGTAAATGGGTTCAGCGTTTTATTAAAATCAAGGGTCATTGATAAAATGTTTCGGTCTTCGCCATAGTACCATGTTTCGTTGTATGGTGAACGGTACACGCTGTAAGGCTGTCCGAAAATAATATATATCATGCCGCGGTCTGTTTTCCATCCTTCAGTATACGAAGAAAAAAAACGGTTGGCATCCTGTACGCGGTTATAAAAGATCCTTATCAGTTCTTTGGCCCTGTCGGGATTTCCTGCTTTTTCGAGCCAGAAATTATCAATGGCAGCTTTTATATTTTTCATCATACTCAGGTCGTTATATTCGTTTTTTGTCGTTATATAACGCAAGGGGCCAAGCATTTCCTGTGCATTGGTAATCAGAGGAAAATCATCAAAAAACCTGAAAATGGTAAAACCGTCTTTTGTACTGGTATCCGACTGAAAATGGTAAATGCCGGCTTGTCTAAAATTAAGCAGTCCGGAGCATCCCTTAGTCATATCAATGATGAAAATACTGTCCGGTTTGAAAGACAAAGGTTTTGAAGTTACTACGGTGAAAGGAGGAGAGGGAACATCCGTACTTTTTTTATAATACTTCACGAAAAGCTTATACACTTCTTTTTCGCGCATAAATAGGCGAAAGGAACTGTTACCACTTAGATAATTCTGTATCAACGGCCTGTTTTTTTCGTCGCGGATAACAAAGTTGTTTCTGTTATAAATATTGTTTTTATATATGTTCAGATAGTTAGTCGACGAAAATTTTTTATTCAGGTCGGTGAGGGTCAATGATAAAACATAATTGTCGGGCTCTTTTAGTATAAGGGTCAGGCTGTCGGTCACGTCGACGGTGTTGCCGTATGTTAATGAATCGGTGATGATGAACGAAGCGGAATCGATCACTTTTTTCATATCGGCAGCATTGTACAGGTTGTAATTAATCATATATTGCGCAAAAAAATAATTCTTCTTCATATCTTTCTGAAAGAACAAACCGCCGGTATTGAATTTATAGTAGATGCGCGTACTGTCGCTGCTGAGGTTGAATGCAGCGATACGGATGTCGAGGTATCTTGACTGATCCTGATAATTCGAAGTTATATTGGTCGTACTCATCGTGGAAGGGCTGTAGCATCCGATAAAGAAGCCGGCGATCATAGAAATAAATATAAGACAATATATCTTTTTCATATTGATTCGGAATTTTCGGTTAGTTCATTGTCATTATTGAATAACAGGGGAAGGTTTTTTGTGTTTTTTGCGCCCAGTTGCCTTAATTTGTCAACTTTGCCGATAAGATTTCCGCTGCCGGTATGCAGTTTTTTGTTTGCTTCCTGAAACGTCTTCTGAACAGTATCAATCTGAGCTCCCAGCTTTTTCAGATCTTCCACAAGCCCGACAAATTTGTCATATAGTTTTCCTCCTTCAGTGGCAATTTCTATGGCATTCTGGGTTTGTTTTTCGTGTTTCCAGATAGATTCTATGGTTCTCAGGGTGGCGAGCAGGGTAGAGGGGCTTACCATGACCACTCTTTTGTCCCATGCATAATTGAAGAGTTCGATATCCTGCTGAATGGCCATGCTGAAAGACGATTCGATGGGCAAAAACATCAGCACGAAATCCGGCGAATTCAGGTCGCTGGAATGAGAATAGCTTTTATCGCTCAAGCCCTTGATGTGGTTTTTTATGGATTCTATGTGTAACCTGGCAAAACGCTCTTTCTCCTCAGAGGTGTCCGCATTGACAAAGCGTTCATAAGCGATCAGCGAAACCTTGGAGTCGATGATGATGTGTTTGTTATCCGGCAATTTCACAAGGACATCAGGCCTTATAATTTCTCCATGATCATTGCGGGCGGTAAACTGGGTTTCGTATTCTTCGCCTTTTACAAGTCCCGAACGTTCGAGGATACGTTCAAGAACGATTTCTCCCCAGTTGCCTTGTTTTTTAGTGTCGCCTTTCAGGGCTTTGGTAAGATTGCGTGCTTCTTCAGAGATGTTGACATTCAGATCCTGCAGCTTTTTTAGTTCCGCCTTCAGGTCGGTCTGGTCTCTAAGCGTGTTTTTATATGTTTCATCAACTTGCTTCTCAAAAGTTGAAAGTTTTTCTTTTAGCGGATTCAGTATGTCTGAAATATTCTTCTGATTGGCGGCTGTAAAATCAAGCGTGTTTTGTTTTAGAATCCTGTTAGCCAGGTTTTCAAACTCAGCGGTGAATTTCTTTTGAATATTTTCTATTTCAGCTTTCTGCGAATCGAGTTTTTCGTTAAGCGCTTTATTTTGTTCTTCCGACCTCGAAAGTTTTGATGTCAGGTTCAGTTTAAATTCCCTTTCTTCGGAAAGTTCCTGCATGGCCGAATCAAGGCTCTTGTTCAGGTTGCCGATATTGTCTTCCAGGCGGCTTGTCAGGTTTGCAATATCAGCATCTTTTTTTATGAGTTGGGTTTCTTTAAGCGCAATATCTTGTTTAGCTTTCGAAATTTTATTATTGAAAACTATCCAGGTAAGGACTATCCCGGCAATGAAGGATAAGGCAATAGAAAGTATGATTGTAGCAGTCATTTTGAAGAAGATTTACCCTGTAAATTTACAGATAATTTGTATCATTTCAGAAAGAGTTTTTTATTTTGAGCGATGCAGGGTGATCAGCGTAATCTCGGGCCTGATGCCGATACGCCCTGAGAATCCGCTATACCCCAGGCCTGGGTTTACATATAATTTCTGGTCATAGAACTCATAAGGCCCATACCAGTTTTTATATACAAACCAGCTTGGACTCATCCTGAACAATTTTGTAATTATGGCTATTTGCATGGCATGTGTATGGCCTGATAATGTCAGCGCAATGTCAGTCTTTTCAGCCACTTCCAGTTTCCAGTGTTTCGGGTCGTGAGAAAGCAATATCTTAAAATCTTTGGCATTTGTATAACTAATAGCCTTTTTCAGATTCCCTGCTTTTTTGAATGGAAATGTACCGTAGTTATTCACGCCGATAAGCGCTATTGAATCACCTCCTTTTTTTATGTAGCAGGCAGAATCAATAAGAACCGTGAAGCCCATATCCTTTTCGCCCTGGATCAGATTTTTTGAGATCTCAGCCTGATTGGGGAGTTCTTTCATTTTGAAATAATCACCGATATCATGATTGCCTAAAATAGCATATTTTCCATACGGGGGTTTTATACTGCGGAAACAGGCATAATAAGGATATAATTCTTTTTCGGTAACATTGATCATGTCGCCTGTCATGACCAGCATATCAGGCGAAAGCTGGCGGATATTTTCAATAAATTTTTCAATTGTTTTGGTGTCAGTAAAAGTGCCAAGGTGTATATCTGAGATTTGGACAATTTTAAATCCTTCAAAGGCATCGGGTAATTTGCTGAATTGTAATTCGACTTTCTGAATTTTTAAATGTGTTTTTTCAAAAACAAATCCATCTATACAAAAACCAAGAATAGTCAAAAGTAGCATCAACGCTGTGATATACACCCATCGCTGGCGTTTCTTTTCTTTCCGCAAACTTTTATGACGATGGAACATTGAAGAAATATAACAGATCAGGTCGTGCAAAATAAGGAATAATGCCGCGATAGCTTTTGGCACATATAACAGTATGAAAGCACTTAGCGGGACAAACAACTGGCGGTATTTTACGGGATCATCCATAGGAGCGCCTACTACGAGATAGCATCCGCCCTCGAACAGGATAAAAAGCAGGCTTAATAAAATGACAACGATCTTTAATATTTTTCTGTTTTTTTCATTGCGGATAAAAATGTTTTTTAAGAGCCTGTAAAAATATATATCCGATACGACGATCACCAGGCTTAAAACAAATATTCTGATAAATAAATTCATAAAAAAAAGCAGCTACGTTAGCGTAACTGCTTTTCAAATATAATAAGATTTTTCTTATCTGTTCAGAATTATTTTTCGTGTTAGTGTAATATCTTCACTTTGCAGCCTGACAAAATAGATTCCGTTGTCTTTATCCTGTAAATTAATGTTGAAAAGGTTGTTTCCGGATTTCAGGTGAAGAACATTTCCATATATTTCCTGTCCGACCATGTTAATCACACTCAGGTTTATTTTCTGATCGGCAATAGCCGGGATTTGAATGTTGAACTTCCCGTTGTTTGATGGGTTCGGGTAGATGCTCACGTTATTATTGCTGAGATTGTTTTCGATACCCGATAGATCTTTTGTTGTAAACATGCGGGTAGTGCTCCATGCACTTGTGTCAACGGAGGTAAGGGCACGCATACTCCAGTAATAGGTGGTGTTTTGCTGAAGCGCATTAAACATCGTATCAGAATAATGTATGATCTGAGTGCCGGGAATTGTATCCTCGGGCATATAGTTCCCATTATAAGAATAAATATCAGGGTTTGAGAAACTGGGCGATACATCAAGTCTCATTTCATAACGTATAATATTCGCGATTTTTACCCATTCAAATACTGTCATAACGTCAACATCAACAGCGTTGTTAGCGGGTGCAACGAGAGTTACCTGATCTACAGTGGTGAATTTCCATGTATTTGTCCACTGAGAATTTCCAAAAGTATTTACACCTCTTGCTTTCCAGTAATATGTCTGTCCGAAATCCAATGTATCAGGATTGTCCCTTATAATAGTATCTTTTGGGGCGGTCGTAATAATAATTGTATGATATGTCGAATCAATAACCTTGTATACGCCATCAGAATACAGAGAATCTGTCGCAATGGCATATTCATATTGACTGGATCCCAATCCGTTCCATTCCAGATTGATGGCCGGAGATACGTTTATTGCTGAATTTGCAGGAGAGCGCAGGCTAAAAGTATCGAGTGTCTGGAAATTACGGACATCAGACCATTCAGATGTATCTGATTCATGTATGGCTCTCATTCTCAGATAGTAGTTTGTATTGAAAGCAAGTTCTTTTGAATATGTTTCAACTTTGTTGAAGGCAACTATTTTGCTTACGAACAGAGGACTTGTAAATAGAAGGGACGAGTCGATCTGGTATTCGTAATTTGTCAATCCGCTTATTGCATTCCATTTAAAATACATTTCAACATTACGGTTTTGTGCATTATTTGCAGGCTTGGTTATAGTAACTGTTTTTACCACATTGAATTTTTTAATATCTGACCATCCTGATGAATCTGTGACACTATTATTATAAGCTTTAACTCTCCAGTAATATTTAGTATTAAAGAATAATTGGTCGGCATTTGTTGCCGACATATCCGTGTAGTAGTTTATAACGGTTGTGAAAAGGCTGTCCGTACTTAGCTGTGCTAAATAATGAAATGCACCCGGAACGGCTGTCCATGATAAGAAGACATCAGGCATTTGTCCCATGGCGTTATTGGCAGGGTCGGTTAAGGTTGGTGCGAACATGGATGTTACATCTACAAAAACTGTAGCGGTTGACACTTCTCCGTCTATATCTGTTATGGTGTATGTAAAACTATCAGGTCCGTGATATGCAGCATTTGCCGTATAAATAACTTTATCATCCGTGGGGTTGGCAGGTGTGCTGTTGTTATTTATGCTTGTAGTTCCATGAGTTCCGTTAGTAGCTGTAATTGCACATGAACAGGGTACGTCGCCAAAATTATCGTTATACAAAACACTAATTGTTACCGGAGTATATGAAGTCGTATAAGCATAATCATTATTTGCTATGGGCAGGCCGGCGTCATTGACAGGGGTTATGGTCACAAAAACAGAAGCGGTATCGTATTTTGCAGGGAGAGGAGTGCCGTCGTCGCCAATGCTATATTTAAAGGTATCATTTCCATAATAATTAGCATCAGGAGTATAGGTGATGATGCCTGTAAGATTATCAACTGCCGTGGTTCCATGCAGAGGAGCTGTGACAATTGCTACAGTTGTTAAATCAATATTACCATCAATGTCCGTATCATTTGACGGAACATTAATGGTCTGAGGTGTATCCTCAATGGTGGTTGCACTGTCTGCAACGGCAACCGGATTATCATTAACCGGATTAATAACAATGAAAATTTGTGCCGTATCGCAGTCTCCGTCAATATCGCATAATTGGTATGTTATAGTATCAGCGCCGTAATAATTGAGGTTAGGTGTGTAAACAAATGTACCGTTTGAATCTAAACTGAAGATTCCATTTACCGGGCCGGTAACAACACTCCAGAAATTACCGCCGTCTGTGCTAATCGTATCGTTTCCGCTCACGGAATCGTTCAATACAGCGTCTTCATCCATTATGAATGAATCATCCAATGCCTGAGTGGAATCATTTAACAGGGTAATATTCAAACTTTTCGAACCTGAATAATAAATTGTAACAGCAGAAAAAACGCTTATTATACAAAAAATCAAAACAATGGTAAAAAATCCTTTTTTCATTTTTTTTATATTTTATAAATTTATGATGATGATTATTAATTAACAAGCCCTGGATCGGGTGATCCAAGGCTTGTGAAAACTATTTGGTGATGACAAACTTCGCAGTTCTGCTGCTGTTGCCGGCAATGAGCTGAACGATATATGTTCCTCTCTGGAAATTGCTGCAGTTAATGTTTTCAATCTGGTTGCCGTTTGGTTTTTCCGGCAGGTTCAACAATTTGACCAGTTTACCATTAATATCATAGATCTTTATCGTTACGGAAGATTTTGTTACCAGAGAATAAGAAATATTGATATTATCTATAGCGGGGTTAGGATAAATGTTCAGGCTGCCTGATGCAGGATCTTTGGCATTGGAATTATCATTGATGCCAAGATAATCAGCGGTTTTATAAAAACCTTTGCCGTGTGTACCAATATAGATGGCGCCCCAGTTCGTAACACCGGGATAATTGTAAACCTGTTGCCTGATACCGAAAACAGGTACTCTTGCCATACCGTTATTTTCCTCAGTCCATTCAATAAGTGACGATGATTGAGTGATGTCCTGTGTGGAAAATATACCATATTCTGTTCCAATGATGACCATGTTGGGATTATTCATTTCAAATATTGCGCTGTAAACAGGCATGGCGGGTAATTTCTTACCGTTAGTAGTTCCTTGTTTAGAGGTAAACACCGGCGCAAAGTCAAGGGCGTTATCACAATAATAAACATAATTTGTATTTCCATAATTTCCGAGGGTGACGAGCAATCTTTGCGGATTGTTGGGGTCAACGGCAATGTTGGTTACTGCCTGGCCGAAATTACGAATCAGGGAGCGTTCAACCACACAATAAGGACTGGTGTACCATCCGCTGAGTGAATCAGAAATAGCCAGAATATTTGAAATACGGTATAAAGCCCCGCCAACAGTACCTACAAATAAATAATTACCATCCTTGGAAATGGTCATCGTGTGTGGGTTACTAATGTTGGCCAGATTATACCAGTCAGGAGTGGAGCCAAACTGGATAGCTCCCCTTGTATACCAAACACCAGTAGCGGTACCGACAAAAAAGTGCGAGCTGATGATGTCCTGAACCATAAGGGTGTCGCCGGCAGCCAGGTTACCATCACCAGGCGTGATGATATAATCAAAAGGATAAAGATTGTTCCGGCTTTTCACTATAATGTGATCACCAACTACATGATCAACAGTATCAATATACCATGTATAATCAGAGCTGTAGGTGTTGTTAAAACTTTCCCAGTGAAGAAGCGGGGTGATAAATGGGCCTCCAGTATTCGCGCCATCCTCCCCGGGTTGAGTGGTTCCTATCATCGTAGGGCTCATAAAATCTCCTTTAGTGGCTTCCTGGTAAGTTTCCCCACGATCCGGTGAGCGCCAAATTCCGGCATATTGCATGGTGCCAAAAAAGGCATCGGGGTTTATGAACGAAAAGGCAGACCAGCCACCGTCACCACCATATAATACCTTGCCTTTTTTAGGATACAGGCCTGTACCGCTTACATAAGGAGAACTGTTGTCCTGTGTTCCGGACATTACCCCGGTGGTTCCGTTGATCGCTACAGAATAAAACTGTGTAACATTGTAGTTTTTATTTATCGTCTGAAATGTCTGTCCGAGGTTTGTTGTTTTAGCCACACCACCGTCAGAACCTAAATAAAATATATTGGGATTCTTTTTGTCAAAGACAATGGCGTGCATATCAACATGTGCATCATAATCTTCGGAGCCAATGGTTATTTGCGTAAACTGACTACCCAGATGCCATTCCCAAACCCTGATGCCACCTACAAAAATCTGATTGGGATTTACCGGATTCACGGCAATGACATTATCATAGGAGCCCTGACCACCAACAACATTCGCTGGGTCAGTGCCGAATAAATTAAATGCAGATGAACCACCCGGGCCAATCACTGTCCAGTGCTCTCCTTTATCGGTTGTACGATATATACCCTTTAACGCACCACCAGTTGTTGCAATGCAGGCGTACATAATATTAGGATCTGATGGTGCTATTGCCAGTTCAGTTCTGTCGACGCCGGTAACAGGACTAATATCATTAAAAGTATGTGGTTCTCCGTTACCTGATCCGCCTGGAGAAAAATATACTTTATTGCCAATGGCAACAACCACACTTCTGTCACTGGCAACATCCACACAATTTGCATTGGCAGTAAACAGTAATGTAGCATTAAGATATATAGGGTTGACCCATGTTGTTGAACCTTCATCGCAATATCTTAATCCCTTGTTGGTTGCGGCATAAATTCGTCCGTTAACAGGGTCAATGGAAATTCTGTTCACGAAAGCCCACTCGACAGATTGACTATTTTGAATGGCAGGAGTAGCATTGTTAAAAATATTCCAGGTGACACCGCCGTCGGTTGATTCATACAGACCGCTACCGACAAATCCCGGGGTGCCGCTTATGCCGTCAACCCAGGCAAACGATTCTCCGGTTCCGACGTACAGATAGCCTGTTCTCGGGCTTTGGGCAATGCAGCAAATATTTACTTCAGTCATGCCCGGAACAGGTTCCCAGGATGTGCCGCCCGTGGTCGATTTAAATAACCCCCCGGCAACGCCTCCTGCGAACAACAGGTTGCTGTTGTCTTTATCAACAAGAATGGCACGTGTACGGCCTCCGACATTGTCAGGACCTGCGTTTTCCCATTGAATACCGATTGATTTATAGTTGTTTAATTGTGCAATTGCTTTACGGGCGTTCAATATATCTGCCATGCTGATGGTCCCCGTAACCTGGTTGGATCTTATGGAAGAAAGCCATTGGTAAGCGCCATCAATTCCTTGCTTGTAAATTACGGAATTCTTCGGATTATACTTCCTTTCAGCATTGCCATTGAATACGCATACAACAACCAAAGCCGCCACTATGCTTAACAGTCCGATTCCAAATAGTAGTTTTTTACTTTTCATTAGTCTATCTTATTTATTATTAATTATTTATATATTGTTATTTCATCAGTTGTCAAAAAACGGCACAAGATACGGCTTTTTATCATATCAGCAATGAAGTTTCTCTAAAAAAAATTTTCATAAAAGCCAAGCTTATGTTTATCAAAATTAAAGATAAGTATTAAAATTTTCAATATGAAATCAGAATAAGGTTGTATTTAATCAGTTATCGGTTTGAAATATGTTTAATTGCATGGTAAGATGACCGGACCAGCGGGCCGGATTCTGCGAATTTAAATCCTTTTTCCAGCGCGATGGTCTTCAATTGTTCAAATTCGGAAGGTGAATAGTATTTTTTTACCTGGCAATTTTCCTTTGAAGGCTGAAGATACTGGCCAATGGTTATGATCCGGCAATTGATTTTCAGAAGGTCATCCATGGTTTCCATTATTTCCGCCGGGGTTTCGCCCAATCCAAGCATAATTCCTGATTTTGATGTTATTCCTGATCCGGCAATATAGTTCAGCACATCCAGGCTTAACTGGTATTTCGCTTTGATGCGGATCTCCGGGGTAAGTCTTCTTACAGTTTCCAGGTTATGAGAGATGATATCCGGTTTGGATGATATCAGCAGGTCAAGGCTGTTCGTATCACCATTGAAGTCAGGTATCAGCGCCTCGATGGTAATTCCCGGGTTTTTTTGCTTTATTGCACTTATCGTGTCATGCCATATTTCTGCTCCGCCATCAGGAAGGTCGTCGCGGGTAACAGAGGTGATCACACAGTGCCTGAAACCGATTTTTTCAATGACTTCAGCCAGTTTTTCAGGCTCATCGGGATTGGCAGGAAGTGGTTTTGTTTTGTTGACGGCACAAAACCTGCAGTTTCTGGTACAATTGTTCCCCAGTATTATAAAGGTCGCCGTTTTTTGCTGCCAGCATTCGGCCATATTCGGACATTTGCCGCTTTCGCAAATAGTATGAAGATCAAACTGAGATAAGTATTCTTTTATGAAAGAATAATCATTGATAGCAGGTAATTTTATTCTGAGCCAGTCTGGTTTTCTCTCAGGCTTAAGAGTTTTTGTATCCATGAAAACTTAATTTTTTCTAACCCCGAAATGCAGGCTCAGATAGATATTTACAAATAGGAACTGGTTTTTCTGGTAGGCCATGATCGGAACATTTTTATAAAAAACATCAGCAAAGACCCCACATTCCAACGCTTTTAAAAAGGTGTCTTCGGCGCCGTATTCAAAACTCAATCCAGCTTTGGCGTAAAGGCCGGGATATATGCTTAATTTATTAAATCCTTTGAAAAACGACCCTTTGCCATATATATCCGTAACCAAATGTATATCGGGGTCGAAACGTTCCAGCGAAAGGTAGGACTGGCCTGTGATATCGTCAAATTTTACGATGTATAAATAAATAGGCTTGGTAAACCCGAGGGTCAGCCCGCCAAAATAGAAAAGCCTGACTTCAATGCCGCCCCAGTATGGTTTGCCGTTTAAAATATGCTGTTGGCCGACACCGCCGCGAACGGCCAAAAAGTTGTTCAGTTTACCGTAACTAAAGTGTTTCGAATTCTCATAATAAGACCTTGTTTTATACTCTTTCGGATGTTTGATGTTCATTCCTTCAACTTCCCACATGAATTTCCGGAAATAAGTTTTATGCTTGCCCGAACGGTAACCAAGTCCAAAACCTCCGGAATGAACCATGATGAAGCCGGAGCGTTCTTTGCGGTAAAGTATTTTATTGTCTAAATTGGATTCGGATTGTGCAAAAATCATGGGACCGGATAAGATCAGAAATGATAGCATCAATATTTTCCGGAAAAATGCCATGAAAGATTTTTATTTTAAAAAGAAAAGAAATATGAAAAGAAACGGATATCAAAAACAAACATACAGGGGATGCAGATGCCCTGGCTATGCTCTTTTTTCAGCAGCCGGTTTTTTTATTTCTTTGCTGTATGCAGGGCAAAGTTCTCTGGTTGCACATGACGAAATAACCATTGCCATGGCTACAAGTAATAAAATTATCGAAATTGTTTTTTTCATTCTGATCAATATTTTGAATGTGATTGATGTGATTTATAAGCATCGCAATGGGTTGTTGTTTTGCAGGAGGCAATTGCTATCGCAATGGAAACAAACAGGACAACTATCGCGAGTGTTTTTTTCATAAAAAAAATCTAATTAATTTTTAACAAAATTAGTCAATTTTTTTTAATTAGAAAAATCCTTTTATTTCAACTTATTAACAATTTTATGTTGAACAATATTATTACATAGATTAATAACGTTATTTTTACGGTAAAATTATTTTATGACCCAGATTAACCCGCAAATTGCAGAAAGCTGGAAAAGCCGGCTGGTGGATGAATTTAATGCTGAATATTTCATTCAGCTAAGGGCACGCTTGGTTGAAGAGAAGAAAAAGTATGTTGTTTATCCACCGGGTTCTTTGATATTTTCAGCTTTTGACCGCACACCCTTTGATGCAGTAAAAGTCGTTATTATTGGGCAGGACCCCTACCACGGCCAGGGCCAGGCCAATGGATTGTGCTTTTCAGTTTCCGACGGGATAAAAAAACCTCCGTCGCTTGAGAATATTTTTAAAGAATTGAATTCAGATATCGGTATTCCCGTGCCACTATCCGGGAACCTGGAAAAATGGGCGGATCAGGGAGTATTGTTACTGAATGCATCATTGACGGTAAGAGCCAATACGCCGAACTCTCATCAGGATATTGGATGGCATACTTTTACAGATGCTGTCATAAAAATTCTGTCCGACAACAGGGAAGGCCTGGTTTTTCTGCTTTGGGGCAAATTTGCACAGGGTAAGGAAGCGCTGATCAATGCAGAAAAACATTATATTCTGAAGGCCGCGCATCCCTCTCCGTTTTCTGCTTACAATGGATTTTTCGGGTGCAGGCATTTTTCTAAAACTAACGAGATACTGCGCAAAAGCGGTAAAAAGGAGATCGACTGGGCTATAGAATAATATTTGTAAATTTGAGTTTTACCAAAATAATGCAGAAGATCTTTTTCCGATATGGTATCTGTTTATTTTTTCTACAGGTGGTGTTATGTCCTGTTTCATTGCAAGCGCAGAAAAAAGTAGCATTGAACATTGTTGCAGGCGACAGCTCGGAAAAAATCATTAAAAGAGTACATGTAGAAAATCTTTATTTAACAAAGGATGAAGCGATATCCGGTGCACAGGACCTGCTTGTATCCCTTTTCAAACAAGGGTTTCTGGCTGCCCGTATTGATAGCGTTGTTTCAGATTCTACTCAGGTTAACGCCTTTGTTCATGTAGGGAAAAAATATTCATACCTGCGCCTGCGAAAAGGAAACCTTGATAAATACCTGATCAATGAAATTAATTTTAAGGAACAGAATTTTTCAGGTAAACCATTCAGGTATGAAACGCTGATAAAGATGTCGGAGAAATTGCTGGAGTATTCTGAAAATAACGGCTATCCTTTTGCTGAGTTCAAACTGGACAGTATTCAGATCAATGATGGCCAGTTCGATGCTGCTATTAATTTCCGGAAGAATAACAAAGTTGTCATCGACAGCCTGATCCTTAAGGGGAGTTCAAATATAGCCAAAGGATATTTGTACAGTTACTTATCTGTAAAGCCCGGTAGTTTGTACAACGAATCGCTTATCAGCAAGATAAATCAGAAGTTGCGTGAATTGCCTTTTGCTACGGTGGTAAAGCCTGTGGAGATATTATTCACCGAAAAAAATGCGAAGGTTTTTGTGTATCTCGATAAAAAGAAAGCGAGCAGTTTTTACGGGATACTTGGTGTTTTGCCAAGCAGTCATACCACAGGAAAACTGATGATCAACGGAGAACTGAAGCTGTCGCTGCTCAATGCTTTCCGCCGGGGAGAACTTATCGATCTTAACTGGCGCAGCATTTCTAAAGGGACACAGGATCTTAAACTTACGCTGGCCTATCCCTTTTTGTTTTCGACTCCTTTCGGACTCAATTATAAATTCATACTTTACAAGCAGGACACAAGCTATCTCACGTTAAATCATAATATCGGTGTTCAGTATTATTTTTCAGGGAATAATTTTATGAAAGTTTTTGCAGATATCTATAAGTCGGATCTGCTAAGTGTCAGTGGCCTGGAGACGGCAACGGTACTGCCCGATTATGCCGATGTTTCTGCCAATCTTTTTGGCGCAGAATTTACAAAAGAAACTTATGATTACCGCATCAATCCGAGAAAAGGGCATCTCATCCATTTATCATTTGCCGGTGGTTTGAAAAAAATCAGTAAGAATTCCTCGATAAATGCTGCATTGTACGACAGTATCCGGCTGAAATCCTCGCAATACAAATTTCTTGTCAATGGCAGGCTGTTCGTTCCGATATTCAGAAAGATGACCATTTTATTTAATACCGAAAACGGCTACCTGCTCAACAGTACAATTTTTGAAAATGAGCTGTTCAAAATGGGTGGACTGAACTCGCTCAGAGGATTTGATGAGGAATCGCTCAGAGCTTCTTATTTTAATTTTTTGTCTGTGGAGTTCAGATACTTATTTGAGAGAAACTCTTTCTTTGCACTTTTTGCTAATGCTATGTATTACGAAAAAAACACACAGAAAACTTATGTCCATGATATTCCCTACGGTTTTGGTGCAGGGGTTTCGTTCGATACCAAGATCGGGATGTTCTCGATCTATTATGCTCTGGGAAGCCAGTTCGGGCAGGCAATAGCGTTTAAGCAGTCAAAAATTCATTTTGGGTATACAAGTAATTTTTAGCTTCTCAGGTAGGAAGCACCGTTGATGTCAACGATGCCGCCGGTTAAAAATTCTGTATGATCAGATGCGAGCAGTATGATGGTGTTCGCTACTTCTTCGGGTTTTGCCACACGGTTCATGGGGCTTTGTTTTTTTATTTCGGCTCCGCGTTCGCTTTTCAGTACATTTTTCGACATATCCGTTTCAACAAAACCGGGAGCCACCACATAAACAAAAACATGATCCGGCGCCATCAGGTACGCCAGCGACTGGCTGAACTGATTCAGCGCGGCTTTGCTGGCGCCGTAAGCAGGGGCGAGGGGCTCACCCCTGAAAGCTCCCCGTGATGAAACATTGATTATTTTTCCTCCGCCTTTGCCGGCCATGTACTTGCCAATAAGGAATGAAAGGTGGGCAGGCCCGTAAACATTTGTTTTAAAAGTGTCGTCAAGGTTTTTCTGCCATTCCGGGTAAGAACATTCGTGCAGGTTACATTCTTTGTAGATGCCGGCATTGTTGACAAGCACGTCTATCCTGCCGGATTTTTTAATGGACTTGTTCACCAGGGTTTCTACCTGTTCCGGGTCGGTCAGGTCTGCTTTCATCAGAAAATGTTTTCCTTTGGGCATCATGTCCAGGGTTTTGAGTGCGCCGCCGCTGAAATCTTTATAATGCACGATCACATCAGCGCCGCATTCTGCAAACTTCAATGCCGTGGCCCTGCCTATGCCGCGTGATGCGCCTGTAACCAATACGGTTTTACCTCTGAAATCAATGTTCATTATATGATACTGACGCCCGTATTACTTGTTGTTGTTTTAATCACTTTTACGAAATTCGGATTTTTACTTAATCCTTTTTCCATGATCGCTACAATTTCATCCTGTAAAGAAGCTTTGCATAACGCAATTACTGAAGAACCGCCACCACTGACATTGGTGCCATAAGCACCGGCTTTTAACACCTCTTGTTTTGTTTCATGATAATTCAAAATAGCGGCAGCACGGACAGGTTCGGCAATATGATCAACTGATATTGCCCTTCCGAATTCTTCCGGGTCGTTGGTGAGTATTCCATGGATCACACTGGCGCAGCGCGCCATTTGGTCTTTGAGCTTTTCCTGGCCGATCTCATAAGTGATGAATCCTCTGGTAGTGCGTTGGCTTTTTTGTATGACAGCTAACACCACAGGGATTTCCGGCATTTCAAGTTTTATAACATCTATAGGGTTGTAATCCTTCACCAGGACAAAACCTCCCAGTATGGCAGCAGCCACATTGTCGGCGTGAGGAGAACCGCCTGAAGCCACTTCACCCATGCGGGCAATATCTATCAGTTCATTGGAAGATAAATTCAGGTCAAGCAGTTTGTTCAGCCCGAAAATAGCTGATGCGGCTGAAGCTCCCGTTGTTCCCAGTCCACCGCCCGAAGTCATGTGCTTGGTGATGGTGATTTTTACACCGAAATCAAGTTTATATCTTTTTTTTAATTCGAGGATTGCTAATCCTGCAGTATTGTCTTCCACTTTCAGGGGAACAATAGTTTGATTGTTGCCTTTAACTTCAAAAGTAATAGTATGGTCATCGGTAAGTTCCAGCAGAAACTCATCACATGGCTCTTTGAGCGCCATAGCAAAAATGTCGTAACCTGGCCCGACATTGGCACTGGTAGCAGGTCCTCTCAATCTTATTCTTTTCATAACAGTCCATTTTTCTGCATAAACATTTTTAGTTTAGCCGTTTTTTCTTCGCTGAGCGGCGTGAGCGGGCAACGGTGGCCGCCTGCAGGAAGGCCCATCAGGTTCAGCGCCATTTTGGCAGCCATCGGGTTTGATTCATATCTGAAAGCTTCAAACAGGTCGTAATAGCTGTAATGAAGTTCCGCCGCTTCTTTCATATTGCCTGCAAGTGCTGATTCCGTCAGCTTTTTCATCACCTCAGGGATCACATTTCCGGCAACGGTAAAAGTACCGGCGCCACCAAAGGAGATCAGGGGATAGGCCGTAGTATCTTTTCCTGTAAAGACACAGAAATCTTCATTTCTTGTCAGGTGCAGGATCTTGGCAAGGTGATCGAGTTTTTTGTTGCCATCCTTAATGCCGACGATATTCGGGTGTTTTGCCAGATGGCCTGTCGTTTCAGGCAACAGGTCAACACCGGTTCTTTCAGGTGCATTGTGAAGTAAAATCGGTACTTTTGAAAAATCAGCCAGTTTTTCATAAAATTCTATCAGCCCTTCCTGTTTCGGCAAAACAAAATAGGGCGTGAAAACACAAATATAATCCGTACCCAGGTCAACGAAACGCTGTACGCGCTCTTTGGCTTCCCATAAGCTGGTACTGCATACGTCCGGGGCAAGTTTGGCTTTTCCTCTGGTCATTTCTGCACAAATTTCTACTACACGGTAAACTTCTTCATTGGTCATCAGGGTGTTTTCACCGGTGACTCCCAGTGGGGCTATTCCCTGAATTCCTGAATCTAATTGCCGCTGAACTAGTAATCTGAGCCCGTCTTCGTCAAGGCTGAGATCCGGTTTGAACGGAGTAATTAATAAAGTATAAGCACCTTTGATCATCATGATATAAATTTTTTAATATTGTCCTGCAATATTAGTGAAAATGATCGTACGGAAAATCGTACTGATTTTTTTTAATCACTTTTTTTTCAACACGGATACAATGCTTAATTTTACTGTTTTTATATGAAAAGATACCGCAATATTTTATTTGACCTTGATAAAACCCTGTGGGATTTTGACCATAATTCCGCAGAAACAATTTGTGAGTTGTATCATGAACTCGGACTAAAACAAAAAGGCATCGGCGATTTTGCGCGCTTTTTCAGAGATTATGAAAAAATAAATGGCGAGCTATGGGAGCAATACCGGCATAATGAAATCAGTAAGCCGGATCTGATGTATATGAGATTTTATAAGACACTGCTGATGTTTGGCATTGATGACCTGATATTGTCAAAAGAATTTTCTGAAAAATACCTGAAGATACTTCCGACAAAAAATCAGGTGTTTCCGGATACCTATGAAACCTTGGATTACTTACGCGCGAAATACAATTTGCATATTGTAACCAACGGATTTGAAGAAGTCCAATTTCGAAAGCTCGAACATGCGGGGCTGGAAAAATATTTTACTCACGTGATCACCTCCGAAAAAGCCGGATACAAGAAACCTGACCGGAATTTTTTTGAATTTGCATTAGATGAAATCGATGCCGGGGCAGATGAATGCCTGATGATAGGCGATGATGTGGAAGTTGACCTTGAAGGAGCCAGAAATTCAGGGATTGATCAGGTTTTTTGCAACTTTGAAAACATAACGCATTCGGAGAATTTTACCTATGAAATATTCCGGTTGAAAGAGCTTAAAGGGATTTTATAAATAGTAAATAGGAATATCAAACTCTAATTACTCTCCGCTGTTTCATTACGTTTTACGAGCAATTTCCAGAAATATTTCCAGTGCCAGAGGATATGCAAAATGGATATGGCGGCCATGCTGATCCCGAATTCCACGTGCCAGAAAAGAAATTTGGAGAACCAGTCGAATAAAACTAAGTAATTTAGCTGAATTACGAGAAACAAACCCGTCAGGCCTGTATTAAGGAATGATATCAACAATAAGGTGTTCCAGATCTTTTTATGAGTGCTTTTTTTGAAAACTTTTCTTCTTGCTAAAACTGACGAGACCAGATAAAAGAAAACGCAAAGCCCGAAAATCAATGCAAGGTCATATTTTTTTATTTTAAAATCCTTTTTGGTGTTCTTTTCCTGAGGATTTTGCAAGGTACTGGCAGTTGTTATATTGCTTTGTGTGGTCTTGTTCTTTTCACATTCGGGAGTATTTTCAAAAGGGCAGTTATGACTTATGTTCTCTTTTTGTTGTTTATCTTTATTGATATTATTCTGTTTAACGCTTTCATTTGTGATTACAGGCGTATTCGCATTTTTAATGCTGTCGGCAGTATGTTTATTTTTTTGATTTTGGATTTCTGCGACAGAATCTTTTTTGTGCAGGCTCTTTTTTATCAGGGCATCGCTGAAAGCGGTAAGGTCGCAATATCCGTCATGGTCAGAATCGGTGAACCAGCCGCAGGCGCCTTTACAGTCGTATAAATTCCTTGGGCAATTCTGGGTGTATGCAGAAGGCATTACTGTGAAAAACAACAAAATGCTTATAATGAAACGGGACATGATTTTAGTTTAAAGTTCTTCGGTTTCATAGAGTTCAAAAAATGCGATTTTCCATAAAGGGAAGGTTTTTTTAACCGGGTGCAAAGTTAAGAAATATATTAATTACGTTGAAGTCAAAACGCCTGCCGGGTTTGTTTTGTTATAAATTCCAGAATTTTTTCAGTTTCGGTTGGGTGAAACCAGAAAATATTTTTATCGCGTGCAAACCAGGTCATTTGTTTTTTTGCATACCGGCGGGTGTTTGTTTTAATATTTTCGATAGCTTTTTCACGGGAACACTTGCCTTCAAAATATTCGAATAATTCTTTGTATCCGACCGTCTGAAGGCTGTTGAAATCCCTGTAAGGATAAAGGCTGCGCGCTTCATCTTCAAGTCCGTTTGCCATCATAGCATCCACCCGTTTGTTGATGATATTATTTAATTCGCTTCTTTCGCGCTCTAAGCCGATCTTAATGATGTTGAACGGCCTTTTACTATTTTTCTTGTTTAAAAACGATGAATAAGTTTTTCCTGTGGTGATGCATACTTCCAGTGCCCGGATGATGCGTTTATGATTCGCGATGTCCATTTTTTCATAGGCTTCGGGGTCAAGCAATTTAAGCTGCTCACGTAATGGCAGAATGCCTTTCTTTTCAAAAGTACTGTTCAGCTCTGCACGCAATTCAGGGGCAGGGTCCGGGATATCGTCAATACCATTATAAACTGCATCAATATAAAGTCCTGAACCGCCGGCCATGAAAACAATCTGATGAGTTAAAAAAAGACCCTCCAGAATTTTCAATACATCTGATTCAAAGCGGAAAACATTATAATTATCTGAAATGGAGAGCATGTCAATTAAATGATGTTTCACCATGCCCACTTCTTCGGGTGATGGTTTTGCTGTGCCAATATTCATTTCCCTGAAAAACTGCCGCGAATCGGCAGAAATAATTTCAGTGCGAAAATTTTGTGCAAGTTGTATGGCAAGTGAGGTTTTTCCGACACCAGTCGGCCCCGCAATTATAATTAAATGTTTGTTGTCAGGATAAGGTAGTGGATCACCCATCAATTTTTTCAGATGTATTTATTGTCTTCGAAACCGTCGCTTATGTCCAAGCCTCCTTCATCAATAGGGTTTTCGTCTTCATCGAAAAACTCATCAGTTTCATCAATGATCTCTTCTTCTTTATCAATAATCTCATCAGGTTTGGGCTGAATTTTTTTGGGCTTTATTATATCACTGACAGACTTGGTACACCGCGGATAATCATTTTTTTCATCGCCATCGGTGATCTTTGATAACTCGATATAGAACATATGCATTTTCAGGAAATCATAAACATAGATCATACGCTGGTGGGGATCGATGATGCTTTCTTTAAGTTTTACATCAGACATTAATTTTACCGGTTTTACATTACTTTCAGGGTCTTTTTCGCTATCATCCTCTTCGTTCATATCCAAAAGCGATATCTCTTGTAGTCTGTTCCATCTGCTGTCGCAAATATAGAATGATGCCATTTCTCCGGGTGTTAGCTTAATACAGTCAACCATGATGTCGTGAAAATCTTTGAAAGTATGGCCTGGTTTTATTTCTATCTCCCTGTAAAAATTATCGATCTCGTCGTTGATTATTTTAAACTTATATATGAGCATTTTTTGTTTCTTTTTTTATTGATTTACTATTATAAAAGTACTACAAAATTAAATAAAAAGCAATATAAAAATTGATTTTTCCCAAAAAAAAAGAGGTTGTTCTTTTGAAACAACCTCTTATAAATCTCAACAAATAAAATATTATCTGATGAATTTTCCGGTGATTATTTTGTTTTTATTATCAACTGTTCTAATGAAATATATCCCGGTTTTCAGTTGGCTTACATCGATAGCAATATTTTTTGATTCTTCAGTCAGTATGGTGTTATATACTTCCTGTCCTGAACCTGAATAAATCTGAATGGCACTTTGTGCCGGCATGAATGTCCCGAAATCTATGTTTAGCCTGTCACTAACAGGATTAGGATACATATTCAGAATTTGTTGGTTAGTGTTATCGTCAACACCTAAAGTCGGGCTGATATAAATATAACCCATATAAGTGGCCATATCTTTTGCCCCGCTGTCGCAATTTATAGTTAATACAATAATCTGGGTGCCGGTCATGATATAGGTGTACGTCACGTAAATCGGCGTAGTCGTATTGCCGCCAACAAACATCCACACTACAGTTACCGTGTTGTTCCCTGAAATAAAAATACTGTCAATGTAAAAACTATCCACGGGATAACCGAAGCAGGTGTCCAGTACATTGGTATAGAGTGTATCAACAATGACATTTGTACTGTCGTATGGTTCGAGTATCTGACAGGTATAAGTTACAGTCGGACATGCAGGATTAGAACATGATATGGCTACGGTGTAAACTCCACTTGTAAGGTTGTATATATTCTGGGTGGTGTATGGCAAGTTGTACCAGTTAAAGGTGTATGGCGGTGTGCCTCCGGTTACAGTTAGTTCAATAAAGCCGTCGTTGCCCCCCGCTACCGTAACATTTGAAATGTTTGCTGTAACTGTTAGGATGCATGAAGTATCCGGTACAACTATATTAGCACAATAAGTGGAGGTGCAATTTGTATTGGTGGTGGTGGTGGTGAGGCATACCGTGTAAGTTCCGGGTGTAACAAATGTGTGTGTTGGGTTTTGTATGGTAGCAGTTGTTCCATCTCCAAAATCCCAAAGCCATGAAGCCACATTTATTAAAGCTCCGCCAAAATATGCATATCCTGAAAAATCATACGTGCTGCTGGTATTATTTGACAATGTATATGTAAAGTTCGTGTAACAGGTATTTGCGTTTTGCAGATAAACAGAATCACAATGGTTAGCGGTGCAACCGCTATCTGTGCTAATGGTCAGGCATACCCCATAAAGACCGTTTCCAGGAAAAGGGAATGAAGGATTCTGAAGTGTTGATGTGCCTATAATGCCGGTATTGTTAGTAAATTGCCAATACCATGAAGTTATGTTTCCGTTATTCGTAGTTGAAGCATCGAAAAAGAAGATATTGTTTCCCATAGAATCAACCTGATAATTATAAGCAGCAGTACAGGAATTCTGGGGTAAATTGTTTATAGGAATGGTATCACAATAAGTGCTCTGGCACAATAGTGTCCCGATCTGCAAGCAGACATAAATGCTTGGAGGAGCAGCGTTCAGTTGAATAACGGGATTTTGCATGGAATATGTAGTGGAGACTCCGCCATACTGGACAGTCCATATCCATGAAGTAACATTAAGCTGCGTTGAATCAATATTGTACGAATTATCATACAAGCTTATTGTATTGCCGGCAGGATTATAAGAATAAGAGAAATATGCCTGACATGGCTGTTGTGAAAACGCATTTGTTGTTATCACAACAAAAAACAGAATTGGTAATAGTTTTTTCATGGTGGTATTTTTTTAAGGTTAGTACACTATAAAACAATTTTAGAAAATATTGGTTGCATGGATTTGTGAAAAATTAAAAATAATATCTTATACCTGCCATTAAACCCAGGGAATTATTTTTTAATGTATAACCCGAAGAGGATTTAATGCCTGTAATGGTAAATCTGCTGTATGGCTGACATTCGATGAGTATCCGTTCACTGATAAAATAACTCACCACCGCTGATACCTGCCACGAAAGCCCTATCCTGAAATTCCTGAATTCAGTGTCCACGGCATTCTGGGTTGTTTGATCGTTCATATAGGCAGGTATAAATCCTTTAGTGCCTATAAGCATACTTAGTATCGGGCCTGTTTTCAGTCCTACATTGATTTTTCCAAAATTGTACTGCCATCCAACAGAAAAAGGTAGTTCTATAAAGGTGTACGAATTTTTCCATTCAGGATTATTCAAAGTATCGTATACCGTTGTATTGATCGTATCATAGTTATCCGTGAAGGAAGAGTCAATTTTCCATGTCCAGACAGAATCAATGATACGGATGATGGAATCACATATCCAGAAATAATGATAATATCCGCCGCCTGTATCAATATTCATGGTCTGTCCGGCAAAATTATAGAATTGCTGGCTTTGTGGGTTGATCAAGAGATCATCGGATTTGATATTTTCCGAGAAATGAGAATACTGCACACCGAAATCAAAGAAAAAATGTTTTTTCTCAGCCCTGAAATCCAGTCCGGCTATCGCTGAAGGAAAATCCAGGGAGGTATTAAAACTGTAATTATTTTCATCCTGAGCTTTCTGCAGTTGTATCAAGGGATTCTGATGTATGGCTTGGCCTATATTGAATCCGGCAGACCAAATGAGGGGATTGTACTTTTTTTTCACAGGGGAAGCGGCGCTTATTATTGATAGTGAGTTATCTGAACCAACACTGTTTTTCAATAATATCATTTTTGGAATTGAATTTACAACCCGCTTATTTTCTGATATCGGTGAATTGCTTTTTTCTATAATGTTAAGATCCGTTTGCTCTTTTGTTTTGAATGTGGTTTCCTGGATATTATTTGTAAATTCCTTATTATGATCATTATTGTCTGTTGGGGCTTCAGCAGAGATATTTTTTACCATGCCGGATTTAACATGAGTTTTATCTTTCGCATTAATATTATCTTTATCAGCAGTATTTCCTGAGTTTGATTTTATTTCATTCGTATAGGATTTGTTTTCTTTTTCGGGATATTTTTCTAAATAATTAGATTTCGTATTACCTGTTACTGTTGTTTTATTAGTGTTATCCGTGTTAGTATTATTCCCATTATTAATTATACCGGCCTTTGTTTCTCTATGGTTTACAATTGAATTATTTTGGTTTTTAGTAAGATCATTTCCCGGAATTTCCTTGTTTAAACCGGCATGGAGATCGGGGTTTTCTGGTAATGTAGCGGTTGGTTCATGGAGTGCTTGATAAGCAAATATCCCCACAGCACTTATTAAAACGAACAACAATATATAAATTCCGTATCGTTTTATTTTGTGCACTAACGCATAACGGCTGAGTTTGCCGAACACTCCTTTTTTCAGGTGTTCAGGAGGTGGTATCTCCATATCACTCAGGCTGTTTTTTATTAACAGATCGAAGTCTTTTTCTGAGTCTTTCATACTACTTCTTTAAAAATATTTTTATCAATTATTTTACTGATTTTTGACGACAACATTTTGCGGGCTCTAAGCAACTGTGTTTTTGACGTATTCACTGAAATATCAAGTTGTTCAGATATTTCTTTATGACTATAATTTTCAACCACATAAAGATTAAAGACTGTGCGGTAACCATCCGGTAATTCCTGTACAATTTGGAATAATTTCTGGCTTCCGATGTATTCAATAATCTCATCATATTGAGAAAAGGCAGCATTGTCGGGACCGGAAAATTCATTTTCAACCTGATTGATATCTGTGTCAAATTTGTTTTTCAGATTTTTTCTGATGTGATTTAATGCTGTATTCACGACTATTCTGTTCATCCAATAATAAAATGCCTTGTCTTCGGTATAGGAAAAGGAATCAATGTTTTTATAAATCTTTACGAGCGATTCCTGCAGAACATCTTCGGCGTCGTTTCGGTTGGAAATATAACGCAGACATACGGCAAACAGCCGGCCGGCATATTTGTCATAAAGCTCATTTTGGGCTTTTTTATGCCACTTCTTACAACCGTCTATGAGTTCTGCTATTTCCATCAGAGCAACAATATTGTAATAACACGTGTTTTGTTATTATGGTTGCATGAAAAGTGAAAAATTGTAAATTATCTGCAATTTAAGGAAAAATCCGGAAATGTTTATTTTTTTTTCAGGTTCAGTTTTTCGGCTTCCTGAAGCATGAATTGGTATGCTTCTTCGTAATTATTACCGATCTTACCATCCAGTATGGCTTCGCGTATGGCTGTTTTTATCAGTCCTACTTCAATGCAAGGGCTTAACCCGAATGTTTCCATGATGATCTCACCCGAAATAGGCGGCTGCCAGTTGCGCAGACGGTCTTTTTCTTCAATTTCGGCCAGCTTTAAACGAACTGTTTCAAAGTTTTTCAGAAAACGTTCTACTTTCTTGACATTTCTTGATGTGATATCTGCTTCGCAAAGCAGCATCAGGTCATCAATATTGTCGCCGGCTTCGAAAAGCAGGCGCCGGACAGCCGAATCGGTAACCACATCCTCCGCAAGGGCGATAGGCCTCAGGTGCAGAAAAACAAGGTTCTGAACATATTTCATTTTTTCGTTCAGCGGTAATTTCAGCATTTTAAAGATATCATAGACCATCTGCGAGCCTTTGGCTTCGTGCCCGTGAAATGTCCAGCCGGTTTCGGGTATGTATTTTTTTGTGGGCGGTTTTCCGATATCATGCAGCAGGGCAGCCCAACGCAACCATAAGTTGTCGGATTTTAAAGAGATTTTGTCGAGCACCTGAAGGGTATGGAAAAAATTATCTTTATGAGCTTTATTGTCTTTGACATCAACGCCTTTTAATGCCGCAAATTGCGGGAAAATGATCCCGAGCAATTCCGTCCTGTCTAAGTGAATAAAGCCTATGGAGGGTATGGGTGACTGGATTATCTTGTTTAATTCATCAATGATCCGCTCTTTCGAAATAATATTAATCCGCTCTTTATTGTTAGAGATGGCCTCATACGTTTCGGGTAGGATAGTAAAATTCAGTTGGGTGGCAAACCGTATGGCGCGCATCATGCGCAGGGGATCATCGGAAAAAGTTAGGTCCGGGTTCAGAGGTGTGCGGATGATACGTTTTTTTATATCGTTTAATCCGTTGAAAGGGTCGATGAGTTCGCCGTAATTATTTTTCTGCAGACTAATTGCCAGTGCATTGATGGTGAAGTCGCGGCGGTTCTGGTCATCTTCAAGGGAGCCTTCTTCTACCGAGGGTTTTCGTGAGTTGGGGTTGTACGATTCTTTGCGGGCACCAACAAACTCAATATTATTATCGTTATAATGCAGCATGGCTGTACCAAAGTTTTTGAATACCTTAACCTGGCAGTCTTTGCCAATGGCAGAAGCCACTTTTTGTGCCAGTTGAATACCGCTGCCTTTTACAACGATATCAATATCCTTGCTGTGACGTTTCAGTATAATATCTCTTACAAATCCGCCTATGACAAATACTTCAAGATTGTTGCTGTTCGCAATATCTGAAATGATATTAAATACCGGATGTTGTAAATGTTCGTTCAAGATTTTTTAAAACAGGATCGTGCAAAAATACTAAAAAAAGATGGTTCAGGAGCGTATTATTTCATACTCGCCTTTAAGGTTGAACCTGATGATTGTTGAGGATTTTACTTCTTTAATGCGTGTCCTGTTGAGATTTACCGCATAGTCCACCTGATCAATGATCTCTTTGCGAATCTTGCTGAAAATCAGCGGTGTGGGTTCGCCCGAAAAATTTGCCGATGTTGATATCAGGGGCTTGTTCATCATATTAATCAGTTTGCTGCAGAACTCATCGTGAATGATGCGAATAGCAATACTTCCGTCTTCGGCGATCAGGTTTTTGGGAAGGTTTTTAGCTTTCGGGTAAATGATGGTCAGCGGCGTGGTTATGTTATTAATAAAATCATATGCTATTTCGGGAACATCATCAACGTATTGGCTTAGTTTTTCAGGCAGGTCGAGCAAAATGATCATGCTTTTCTTTTCCGGGCGTTTTTTTATTTGAGCGATGCGCTCTATGGATTTCGGTTTACTGGCATCACATCCTAATCCCCAAACGGTGTCGGTAGGGTAGAGAATCACACCTCCGTTCTGAATTACTTCAAAAGTTTTTAATATCTCGTCTTTCATGAGTTGTAACAAAATAATAGTTGATTATTGGTGATAGTTGTCGCGCATTTGAAATGTTTTTCGGGACATGATTTGAATCCGTGAATTCCGCAAGGGCGGCAACCCAGATTTTCTTGTGTTTCGATGATAAAAGAACGTTCGGACAAAGGCCCGAAGCCAAATGACGGCACTGTGGAGCAGAAGATACCTGCCACCGGTGCATTCACGGCAGAAGCCAGGTGCTGGGGGGCCGAATCGTTGGTAAAGTTCATTTTTGCATCTTTTAACAGGGCGGCAGTCTGCAGTAAGCTGAGTTTGCCGGCGAGGCTGGAGACGGATGGTTTTACGCTTTTCTTAACGAGATTGTTACACAGTTCTTCATCGTTTTTCGAACCGATGAGAAAAACAGCTAAGTCTTCGGGCAGCGAATTCAGAAATTCGAGCCATTTTTTTTCGGGGAATTTTTTTGTTTCCCATAAAGAGGCCGGAGCAATGCAGATATAGGGTTTGTTTTTGTATTGCTGAACTTCAATAATATCGGCCTCGTTCGGATAAAGTTTTATCTGCCGTTTAGGCTCAACAATATTTTCGATGAGCATTAGGTTGCGGTCAATTTCGTGCAGGCTGGTTCCCGTGCCGATGATATGCCTGACCTTATTTTTGTACAAAAAAGAAAAAGGGTTTTTGTCAAAGCCCACGGTATTCAATGCTTTTGAAAATACGGTCAGGAATCCCGAAGAGGCAAAACGCTGCAAGTTGAACACATGATCGTATTTTCTTTTTCTTATTGTTTTTAGTAATGCAAAAAGATGAGCATATTTTTTTTCACTCTTGTCCCAGACCATGACTTCGCGGATATAAGGATGCCCTTCGAAGAGCGATTCACAGCCTTTCTTAAGCAAGAAGTCGATCTCAACCGGTGGCTGCTGTTCGGCGAAACTCTCGATGAGCGGTGTGGCAAGTATCACATCACCGATAGACGCGGTTTGTATGATGAGTATGCGATTCAGAACTTTAGAATTTGCAGCTAAATTAATAATATTTTTCAAATACGAGGTTGTTGTGAGTCCGGATTTCCACGGAGTATAGACATCGCAGAAATTTTAAAAAACCATTGTTTTGTTTTTTTCTTTGCCATCTGACGCATAATATATATCATTGTACCCCGTTAGTATTTCAATATCAATTTATAAAATTTTATAGAATGAAGAAGATAGTCGCATTGGCATTGGCTTTCATCGTTTTTTCAACAGCATTTGCCCAGAGCAAAGAAGAAAAGAAGCTTGTCAACTGGTATAATAAAGAACTGAAATCAGATAAAATTATTGGTGTCAGTACTGAAAAGGCATACAAGGAACTGCTTAAGAATAAAGTTTCTCAGCCTGTAATTGTAGCTGTAATTGATGGTGGAACAGATATCAATCATGAAGACCTCAAAAGTAATATCTGGACAAATACGGATGAAATTCCGGGTAATGGTATTGATGATGATAAAAACGGGTATGTTGATGATATTCATGGCTGGAACTTTATCGGTAATTCAAAAGGTGAAAACGTGGATAAGGATAATTTAGAAGTAACCCGATTATACAAGGAACTGGATGCAAAATACAAGGATGCTGATCCTGACTTAATAAAGGATAAAAAGGAGTTTGAACTCTATGAAAAAGTAAAAGCAGTGTACGCCAAAAAATACGGAGAATCTCTTGATAATTCCGGAATGGCGCAATCAGGACAGGAATTAAAAGAGGCAGATAGTATTGTAAAAGCATACCTTAAAAAAGATGATTATACCATCAAAGACCTGAAAAAACTCAGTAAGGCGCCCGAAAATGTTGCTGAAAGTGCAGAAAAATTAACTGTATGGCTTATGTTCGGCATAAAAGCAAGTGACCTGGTCGGTTATTCCGAACAAATAAATAGTGAACTCAATTATCATTATAACCTTGACTTCGACTCCAGGTCAATAGTGGGTGATGATTATAAAGATAACAGCAACCGCATATACGGCAACAATGATGTGATAGGTCCCGATCCAGGACATGGCACTTTTGTGGCGGGAGAGATCGGGGCTGTGCGTAATAATGGCATGGGTGCAGATGGAATTGCAAATAATGTAAAGTTGATGATCGTCCGTGTGGTACCTGATGGTGATGAAAGGGATAAGGATGTTGCAAACGGTATCCGGTATGCGATTGAGAATGGGGCAAAGGTCATCAATATGAGTTTCGGGAAAGCGTTTTCTCCCCAGAAAAAATTTGTTGATGAGGTGCTGCCTCTTGCAGACAAATATGATGTATTGCTCGTTCATGCGGCCGGAAATGATTCCGAAGATAATGATGTGGTTGACAATTTTCCTGCAAATATCGGCGATGATGGAAAACCGATCACCCAAAACTGGCTTACAGTAGGGGCAAGCTCCATGAGTATTGGCGATGATCTGGCAGGAAATTTCTCCAACTACGGACAAAAAACTGTTGATGTTTTTGCGCCGGGTGTTGACTTATGGGGATTAAAACCACATAACCGTTATGAAACAGCCAGCGGGACTTCCATGGCAAGCCCTGTTGTTGCTGGTGTGGCAGCGGTGATCAGAAGCTATTACCCTCAGTTATCTGCATTAGAGGTCAAAGATATTATTATGAGATCTGTTACAAAGATAGATGAAACGGTTCAAAAGCCTGTGGAATTTGGTAAGGGCGAAAGAGTCAATTTTAGTACACTTTGCGTATCCGGCGGTATTGTCAATCTTTACAATGCACTGATATTGGCCGAACAGATGGCGGCAGCAAAAAAATAACCGGGTTTACAGCCGGGTTATCTGATGACTTTTTCAGACTTTCTCTATATTTTACCCGATCAGTATTCTGAAGATAAAAACCGTTCAGCTTCAATGGCGGCCATACATCCGGTTCCTGCCGCAGTGGTGGCTTGCCTGAAAACAGGATCCTGAATATCTCCGGCAGCAAATACACCTTTCACGCTGGTTTGGGTTGTCCCCGGTTTGGTTATGATATACCCGTTTTCGTTCAGGTCAACCTGTCCTTTGAAGATGACAGAATTAGGAACATGGCCGATAGCATAAAACAGTCCATCAATGATAAGGTTTTGAAGTTCGCCTGTTTCTACATTTTTAATGATAAGACCCTCTACATTTTTTTCTCCGGTAATTTCAACAGGCACATACCCAAAGAGTTTATCAATATTTGGAGTACAAAATACCTTGTTTTGCATAGCCTTTGACGCCCTCATTTCCTGACGGCGGTGAATCAGGTAAACTTTTCTGCAGAGTTTGGCGAGGTAAGTAGCTTCTTCTGCTGCGGTATCGCCACCACCAACGATAGCAACATCTTTACCTTTGAAAAAAAATCCGTCGCAGGTAGCGCAGGCAGAAAGTCCGTAACCCCTGTATTTATGCTCTGACTTCAGCCCGAGCCATCTGGCGGATGCCCCGGTGCAAATGATAACCGTATCTGCCAGTATCGTTTTTGACTCATCGGCGACAACCTTAAATGGCCGGGACGAAAAATCCACGCTTGTAATTACTCCCCAGCGGATGTCGGTCCCGAAACGCGCGGCCTGTTTTCTCATGTCTTCCATTATTTCAAATCCGCCAACTCCGTTCGGGTAGCCCGGAAAATTTTCCACTTCTGTAGTAATCGTGAGTTGTCCGCCGGGCTGTAATCCCTGGTACAATACCGGTTTCAGATCGGCACGCGAGGTATAGATGGCTGCGGTGTATCCGGCCGGGCCGGAACCGATGATCAGCACTTTTACTTTTTCAAATTCTTCGTTCATATTTCTATTTTATGGTGTGCAAATGATAGTGTCGTAGGTGGCGCAATAGCCTGTCCAGCATCCGATGGCGCCACCGTTGATATTTGTCGGAACACTGGTGGTGGTCATAAAAGGGTTGGCACCATAGGTAATCTCTGATTCTGCAGCAGACCAGAATTTATAACTTTCGTAATCAATGGTACATAGCTTTGTAATTACCTGGTCGCCTACTTTATATCCCAGGCCTCTGCCGCCATCATCCTGAAACATCTCGGTAAGGTTGCTGGACATACCATGGTAGAGCTGTATTGTAAAAGTCATTCCATTAAAAAATTTATCTTCCCAAACGGATTCAAAAATCGGTACGAAGGAATAGTCAATACTGTTATTTTTTGTAAAAACGCGGTAATAGTTGTATTCAGCTCCGTTATCGGTACCAACGGCAAAAATGTCTCCGATGGTGTCGTTGCCGGGCGAAAGTTTAAACCATAGTGAATCAAAGGCAACCGGGTTTTGTATGGTTGTTTGCGAAGTGTAGGTTTGCCCGTCAACGACAACAGTAAGATAATACGTTTTACCAATCTCGCCGATGATGGTATTTCCGGCATAGATAATAGGAGGCAGCGCCATTATGGTATCCATGTGAAGTTGTTCGGTTGTTATGCCATCGCTCACAGTGACTATGGCATTTAAAACCATGGAATTTATTAATGTAGCAGAGTCGATCGGATCGAAATAGGGAGCACTCTTTGTTATGGAAACCCTTGCGAATTGCCCATTTTCAATGTAGCCTTCAATGACAATTTTTGATGGTTCTTCCGGCAGTTCAATCGTGATTTCTTTTTCGCATGAAATAAATCCGAAAGCGCTAATTAATATTATTATCAGGAATATATAAGATTTGTTTTTCATGATTTTTAGAATTTAAAATTCCATGTTACAGAAGGTATGATCGGGAACAATGAAACCTGTTTAGCTACGGTCTGCAGATTTAAGGTGGTTATATCGCCTGTAGTCTCAAAGTAAATATAATAGGGATTCATGCGGCTGTAAACATTATAAACGCCAAAATTCAGATCCCAGTGAAATCTTTTTCCGGGCTTATCTTTGCTTGTGAATGTCGCGGAAATGTCAAGGCGGTGATAGGCAGGCATGCGGAACGCATTACGCGCGCTGTACTCGTTGACGATACTCCCGGACAGAAAGTACCTCGACAGCGGCAACGTCATGGCGTTTCCTGTTGCATAAACCCACACTGCAGAAATAGACCATCGTTTGCCTAATTGCTGTGTAACAACGATGGATATGTCATGCCTCCGGTCGTATTTGGCAGGATAGGTTTTCCCGCCGTTGATCTCCGGAAATTTACGCTGTGTCCACGAAAGAGTGTATCCGATCCATCCGGTGGTTTTCCCCATGCGTTTTTTGATAAAAAGCTCGGCGCCATAGGACCAGCCCCTGCCATAAGTGAAATTGTTGTCGGTATTATTTTTAAGATTGTCAATAGCCGAAAAACCTTCCTTGAATTCGATCTGGTTGCGCATATCTTTGTAATAGACTTCAACCGAAGTTTCCCACATGTTTTTGAAAAAATTTCTGAAGTATCCGAGTGAGTATTGAAATCCGATCTGAGGTTTTACAAGTGAGGTGCTGGGAACCCATATGTCCGTGGGCAGCGAAACAGAGGTGTAGGATGCCATGTGTATGTACTGGTAGTTCATGGTGAAAGAAGCCTTGACCGATGATTTGGAGTCGATGCCGAATTTTACAGCCAGTCTGGGTTCCAGGCCATGATACATTTTTATCAGTTCGCCGGTTTTATATGAAATAGTGTCCGTTATTATTCCCGTTTCATTTACCTTATATCGGTCGAAAGGGCCAGTATGAAAGAACATGGAATACCTTAATCCACCGCTGATCTTGATCTTTTCAGATACATCAAAATCATCCGTGATATATACTGCAGCCTCGTGGCTATGCATTTTGACCGTTCCGCCGAGATCAAATTCAGTAGTATCCGATTTGGCTGAGGCACTGTTGGGCATCAGGATGTGATAAGTGTACTGGCCGCCGAATTTAATATTATGACGGATGGACGGCAGGTAGGAAAAATCGAGTTTGGCGCTGTAGTCGGTAATGCCTGAATGCAGTTTCATTTCATAAAAATTTTGCTCAGCGCCCATATTGAATTTATAATTGCTATAGATCAATGTGGTGTTCAGGAATAATTTATCGTTGTACAGGTGATTCCATCTGACGGTGGCGGTGGCATTACCCCAGTCAATTTTATTTGAAAAAGATTCGCCACCCTTCAGCGTAAAAACATCTTTGCCAAAATAACCGCTTAAAAACAGCCGGTCTTTGTCAGAAAAATAATAGTTGATCTTTGCATTAATGTCATAAAAATAATATCCGCCATTTTTAAAGGGTGAATCTTTTTTCAGGAACGGTTGCATGATAAGGTCAAGGTAGGTGCGGCGTCCGGAAACTATAAATGAGCATTTTTCTTTTTTTATGGGCCCTTGCACAGTAAGGCGTGAAGATATCAAACCTATACCTCCGTCGAATTCAAACTTTTTGTTGTTCCCTTCTTTCATGGAAATATCGAGCACTGAAGCAAGGCGTCCTCCGTAATTGGCCGGCATACCGGCTTTTATCATCTCGACATTTTTAAGTGCGTCGGCATTAAAAACAGAAAAGAATCCGAGTAGGTGAGAAGCATTGTAAACGATGGCTTCATCCAACAGGATCAGGTTCTGGTCTGGGCCGCCGCCTCTGACATAAAAACCTGTGTTTCCTTCACCGGCAGATTGTATGCCCGGAGTGAGTTGTATGGCTTTAATGATATCAACTTCCCCAAGCAGGGCAGGAAGTTTTTTGATCTTTTCTATAGGAATTTCCACCCGGCCCACTTCAGAACTTTGGATGTTCTTATCTTCACGTTCCCCGGAAATAACAACCTCGGAAGTGGTAATAATATTAGTTTCCAGGCTGATATTTAATTTGATGCTTTTATCAAGGGTAAGCTTCTGCTCAAAATCCTTATAACCTACAAAAGAACCAGCCAAATTATATTCTCCCTTCTCAATGGTCATGGAATAAAAACCATAGGTGTTGGTAGTAGTACCTTTCATTAGCTCCTTGATATATACATTGGCTCCTATCAGAAATTCGCCGGTAGCATTATCTTTGACATAACCGCTAATAGTGAATTTCTGGGCAAATAAACTCACGTTTACAAAGGCAAGTAAAAATAGTATTATAAAAGTATTCAGTACTTTATTTTTCATTTATGTCGGATGGTTTAGCTGGTTGTAAAAATACAAATTAAATAAAAACTATGTGGGCTTTTAATGAAATAACCAAGGTATTAACGGCATAACTCAACCAAAAGTATACCATAAAACATAGGTTAATTACGACCTGACAAATTGACGTTGAATCGGACAAAGGATAATTACTTTTTGTAGCTATTTTCGATAACACCGATTGACGTTAAAATAAAAGAGGCCATCCCGATTTTGAGACAGCCTCTTTTATTGGAATCAGATTTTTACCCTGATCAATGGATCATCTTCAATAACATGTTTTTTGATTCATTCAAACCTGAAAATTCGAGTTTGAACGTGTACATGCCGGCAGATAAATCCTTTTGTGAAAATACCACTTCATGTTTTCCGCTGATCTGGGTTTCATTTACAAGTTCGGATACCAACTCGCCGATAGCATTATAAACGTTGAGTTTTACTGTTCCGTTTTCCGGTAAATTGTAAGTCAAAGTTGCAGAACCGCTGAACGGGTTTGGATATCCGGCAAACTCAAATCCGGCTTCAGTATTATTACCCTGGACAAAGATCTTAGGCATAGTTAGGTAAGCATCTGAATTTATTTCGCCATATTGATTAGCTATCAAACCAGTACCGTTCAGGTCAAAATCCAATTCTCCGCGACCCGGATCATTGAGCGAAACGAAGCCCAGCCTGACCAGTTCATCATTAGCAGCAATATCGAAGAAATCTGTTGTGGCATATACCACTCTGATTATTCCCTGGTCATCTGTCACCAGCAAGTCATTATTTGCAGCAATGATCTCTTCCAATGTAGGATTGATCTTTATTGCACCACTTTTTTTACCAGTATTTGACATGGATGCACTTACAAGTTTGAATTTATCACTTGGATAACTCAACTCCAGGCCCACTGCGGAAAGCTCATTCATTTTTGTACTTATCCGTAACGGAACTTCGAAATATTTTGGATCATTCATCATAATGGATTCGTCTGACCGGATGATGATATTTTCATCAGGTA
>DAOQAF010000026.1:0-40884 GCA_035353775.1 Bacteroidales bacterium
GTGCCACGCACAGCTTACCCGGGAAGATGCCGATGATCTTAAATATCAGGAAGGCCGATGGAGACATTATTCAGACAATTAAAAGGGATTGAGGGAATTGTTAAACATGCTCATGGCTCCGTCGCGGCGGATGGCTCATGGCTTGTGTCAAATATTAATACTTGATGAATAAACATACACTGATCCTTGGACTTGGAAATGACATCCTGATGGATGATGGAATAGGTATCCGGCTCTGCAAGAAAATGCAGCATTATTTTTCGGAAGAATCTGTAACTTTTGATACCGTCAGCCTTGGAGGGCTTGAAATACTTGAATTTATACAAGGGTACAACAACGTAATTTTTATTGATGCCATTAAAACTTCGGACGGAATACCCGGAACGGTTTATTATTTCACTCCCGCTGATTTCAAGGAAACATCCAATTTGTCGAACCTCCATGATGTTTCGTTTTTGACAGCGCTTGAAATAGGGAAAAAACTAAATATGGAGGTTCCTGAACATCTTCATATCATTGCCATTGAGATTGTTGAAGACCTGACTTTTGGTGAGGATTTTACTCCTGAGGTACAGGAGAAATATCCGGAAATTGTGGTGCAGGTAAGGGATTTGGTTGATAAAATAGTAAAGTAATCTGGTGATTAACTTGTTTTATTTATCCATTCATAATATATTTGTCGAAAATATTTGCAAATGGTTACTCACGGTTGTAAACGGTTGTAGGTGGATTGCGACCGAGCCATGAGCAATAATTTATCAAGCTAGAACATCTCATGATTAAAAACATTTTATTAGTTGGAATGGGTGGTTTTGTTGGAAGTGTTGCACGATACTTCCTGTCAAAACTTAATCTTTATATCGACTTCTTTGCCATACCCATAGGAACACTTAGCGTAAATATTATTGGAAGTTTTGTTATTGGCCTGTTAACAGGAATCGCTGAGAAAAGTACCATCCTCACCCCGGATTTAAGGTTGTTGCTCATGGTCGGGATTTGTGGCGGCTTCACCACATTTTCAACGTTTACCAATGAAAATTTAATGCTGATGCATAACGGACAATTTCTCTCAGTTTTTTTATACACAGGCTTGAGTATCATTTTAGGTTTTTTAGCTGTTTATTTAGGTTACGCAACTTCAAATTTATAACAACATGGAAACTAAGGATCATAGCGTTTTAAAGATATACGTAAGCACAACGGATAAAGTAGGTATGAAATTGCTATATGAATACATCGTATTTTCAGCCAGGGAGAAAGGTATTTCAGGCGTAACCGTTTACCGCGGAATAATGGGCTGCGGATTAAGCAGCCGCCATGTAGATTCTTCAAAATTCTGGGAATTGACAGAGAAACTGCCCGTAGTGATTGAAATGGTTGATAAAACCGAAGTTCTTGATGATTTTTACAGGCAGATTGAACCTGAACTTATTAAAATGCCCAAAGGTTGTCTGGTTTCCATGGAGCCCATCACGGTTAAATTATTAAAGCCAGGGAATAAATAAAAATCATATAGGAAACAGTCTTTAGTGACAGATTGACTGCCAACATGCAACGCGCTGACAGTCAAACCGCCACTTGCTCATTAATAAAATAAAAAAGATTTTCAAGATACATTTTGAAAAGAATAAATTTATTTAAAATGGGGGTTGCAGGATTATTCCGTAATTTTGCATTTCTTTTTGGAAAATCCATGAACTACCTCAGCGTCGAAAACCTGTCGAAAACCTATGGCGAAAAACTCCTGTTTGAAAAAGTTACTTTCGGTATCGACAAAGGCGATAAAGTAGCGCTGATAGCCCGCAACGGCACCGGCAAAACCACCCTGCTCAATATCATTACCGGCATCGAAATACCCGACACCGGCCAGGTGATTCTCCGTAACGATATCCGGGTGTCGTACCTTTCGCAAAATCCGGTTTTTGAGGAAAAGCTTTCGGTGCTCAACGCCATCCTGAATTCCGACAATGAAATTGTCAATGCGATAAAAAATTACGAATCCATCATTGACAGCCTGCATATTCAGAATCCTGACGAAAAAGAAAGCATGCGCGGTCTGAACAGGCAGCTCGAAGACGCCATTCATACAATGGACAGCCTCCATGCCTGGGATTTTGAAACTCGCGTAAAAGAGGTACTGTCGCGGCTAAAGATTGCCGATATAAACCAGCCGGTGCACGAGCTTTCAGGAGGTCAGCGCAAACGTCTGGCGCTGGCCAAAGTGCTTCTCGAAGATGCCGATCTGATGATACTCGACGAACCGACCAACCACCTCGACATCGAAATGATAGAATGGCTCGAGGAATATTTATCCAAACAAAATCTCAGCATCATTCTGGTTACTCACGACCGTTATTTTCTTGATAATGTTTGCGAAACGATTATGGAACTGGAAACAGGGGGCATGTATTTTTACAGGGGGAAATATTCCTACTACTTAGAGAAAAAACAGGAACGGCTCGAAAACGAAAAGGCTGAGCAGGAGCGGGCTGTGAACCTGTATCGCAAAGAGCTTGACTGGATGCGCCGTATGCCGCAGGCACGCACCACCAAGTCCAAGGCTCGCCAGGATGCTTTTTACGGCCTGGAAGAAAAGGCTCACAAACGTTTGAACAACGACCAGCTGGAATTGCAGGTCACCGAGGTACGTATCGGAGGCAAGGTCCTTGAAATGCACAATGTGTGTAAATCCTTCGGGGATTTTGTGGCTGTGGACGATTTTTCATATACATTTAAAAAAGGCGAACGCATCGGTATCTGCGGAAAAAACGGAGTCGGAAAAACAACGCTGATCAATATGATTACCGGTAATATCAGGCAGGACAAGGGAAAGATATCGTTGGGTCAGACCATAGTACTGGGTTATTTTACGCAGGAGCCGGCACTTATCAGGGAAGACCTCCGTGTGCTGGATGCCGTAAAAGAAGTGGCGGAATATGTGAGAATGGGAAAAATTGAACTTTCGGCTTCCCAGTTTTTATATCGTTTCGGCTTTTCGCACAACGTGCAGTATAACTATGTGGCTTCACTCAGCGGTGGTGAAAGGCGAAGGCTGCAATTGCTGATGGTGCTGATAAAAAGCCCCAATTTCCTGATATTGGATGAACCGACCAACGACCTGGATATTCAGACGCTTAATGCCCTCGAGGATTTTCTGACCGACTTCAAGGGCTGTCTGATCATGATTTCGCACGACCGTTATTTTCTTGATAATCTTACCGACCACCTGTTCGTTTTTGAAGGAGAGGGAAAAGTAAAAGATTTTCCGGGCAATTATACGGACTATGCGTTGCAGAAAAAAAAGCTGGAACTATTGCAGAAACGCAATGTAAAACCCAAGGAAAAACCCGAAAAACCTGTTGTTGCCGAAGATCTTCCCAGAAAGCTGACTTACAAAGAAGCCCGTGAGTTAGAGGCGCTGGAAAAAGAGATCAGCCTGCTGGAATCTGAGAAAAGTGTTTTGCTTGAGAAGCTGAACGGGGGAGAGGGCAGCGCTGAAGAATTTGCCCAATACGGCAAACGTTACAACGAAATTGAAAAACTGCTCGAAGAAAAAACTGACCGTTGGCTGGAATTGTCGGAGCTTCCTGAAAAGTAAGCCGGATGCACTGATTATATCTGTCAGACTGAGCCCGTGTTCTGGTACTATCTATTTTTTCGAAATTTTTTGAACAAGGTGTCGAAGGCTGACCATGTAATTTTTCAGCATTGTTGCCCTTTATCTGCAATATCCCGCGTTGAAAGTATCGGCTGGGAAATTATGAATCAGACCTTGTGCCGTAGGCACAAAATATTGGTAAAAATAAATTAACGAGAGAAGGGGTGTGCCTTTAGGTACACAACGAATTATTCGCAGATTACAGTGCTTCTTTCCCTACAAAACTTTCGCGTTGAAAGTATCGCCTTTATTGATGTCTCCGGTAGTAAATCCTAATTTAAACCATTTTACCCTTTGTGCGGAAGTGCCGTGAGTAAAAGAGTCGGGGACCACATAGCCCTGGTTTTCCATCTGTATCTTGTCGTCGCCCACAGCGCCTGCGGCGTTTACGGCTTCATCAATATCGCCTTTTTCCAGTATGTTTTTCATCTTTTGTGCATGATGCGCCCATACGCCTGCAAGGAAATCAGCCTGAAGCTCCAGCCGCACCGAGAGGTCATTATATTCAGCTTCGCTGAGACGGCTACGCATGCCATGAACTTGATCCAGCGTACCTAAGAGGTTTTGTACGTGGTGTCCCACTTCATGGGCGATGATGTAGGCCTGTGCAAAGTCGCCCTGGGCGCCGAGTTTTTCCTGAAGTTCTTCAAGAAAACTCAGGTCGAGATAGACCTTGGAATCCCCTGAACAGTAAAAAGGGCCAACAGCCGCCTGAGCGTTGCCACAGGCAGATTGGACGGCTCCGGTGAACATCACCAGTTTGGGCATTTCGTATGTTTTACCCATGTTGTTAAACAGAGTGCCCCAGACATCCTCCGTATCTGCTAATACCACGCCGATAAAGCTGGCTAAGCTGTCCTGATGTGCCTGATCTTCCGCACTGAGTTGTTCCTGTTGTGCACCACCCGTCTGCTGCAGAGTATTTATCAACTGTGACGGATCCTTGGTGATAAAAAATGCAATAACCGCAATTACGATAGCACCAATTCCGCCAATGCCGGCTATTCCTTTGCCGCTGATGCCGCGGCGGTCTTCTACATTATCGCTTTGTCTTCTGCCTGACCATTTCATAAGGTTGATTTTTGTAATTAGAAACCAAATTTACAAAAACTTTCGTAAAACATATATGAAAAAATAAAAAGATTATACCGATAAAAAGCAGGTTTTTTCATATAGTTTCTTTTTTTTGTATTGGAATTGTCAGAAGTTCGATGAACGATAAAACCTTTATACCCAAGATAAAAAATTAGCTGGTATTATCAATTTTTTACGGAAAAATATTCTCAGATGCCTGCTCTATGGTATGCTTTTGAATCGCCCCAATCGCCGTAAGCCACTTCGCATCCGGCCATTTCAATGCGTTTTTCTATGCAGGAGCCACAGTCACTGGGTTCATCATTAAGACAGGGTTTGCCTTCGTACAGGTCGTAATTCTTTTTATATTGAACCGGAGTGATGTTAGGCATGATAACGTTAGCGCCTGCACGTAGCCCCTTTTCCCGTCCCATGGGGTCAAGCGTTTGCAATGCGGTGGTGGATGCGATATTTATTGAAGGCCTTAAAAGGCGCAGTATGGCGATCATTTTCAGGGACAGTTCAACTCTTTTTTCAGGTGGAAGAAGTTCGTCGCGGTATTTAAATAAAGGGGTTTCTGCATGTTCAATGTAAGGGCCCATGCCTATCATTACAACCCCGCAGTTGCGGATAAAGATCAGGTCGTTGGCGAGATCATCGAGTGTTTGAAAAGGAAGTCCGATCATCACGCCTGTTCCGGTCTGATAGCCTATATTTATCAATGTTTTCAATGCCTCCAGGCGGCGTTCATAGCTATGATTTTTATTGTCCGGATGCAGTTTTTTGTACAATCCCGGATTTGACGCTTCGATGCGCAGCAGGTATCGTTGTGCGCCCAGCTCGTACCAGGTGCGGTAAACTTCTTCTGACTGCTCCCCGCATGATAATGTGATCCTTAAACTGTTGTTTGTGGCATCATGGATCTTTTGTATCAGTTCGGATATATGGGCAATGAATTTTTTATCGCTTCTTTCGCCCGACTGGAGTACAATTGAGCCATAGCGGTTCTCACAGGCAAATTTTGCTGCTTCCAATACTTCATTATCATTAACCTCGTAACGGAACGCATTTTTGTTTCCTGCCCGGATGCCGCAGTAATAACAATTTTTTGAGCAGTGGTTTGAATATTCGATCAAGCCCCGCAGATAAACCTTGTTTCCGATGTGTGTATCACGGGTTTCGCGGGCTATTGCAAACAGATTGCTGATTTCCTCCCTGTCTTGAAGAGATAATAGGTGCTTTATCTGTTCAAAATCAACTTTGCCGTTAATAACCTTGTTCATCATTTTTTCGGATATAGTCTGCTTGCTGTGGAACGCTTGTTATTTATGATCGTTTAAGTGATTGTTGTCTAAAAAAAAAGGCTGCAGTGCCCGCTCAAAGATCCCGTTCATATAGGCTATGGCCATTCCGTAATTTGTTATGGAAACCGCATTATTTGTGAATGGTTTCAGTCTGTTCAGTATCTGTTTGCGGGTGAACATGCAGCCTCCGCATTGTATCAGTAGTGAATAATCAGTAAGGTTTTCCGGCACATCGGTCATTCCGGAAATTATAGTGAAATTTAGTTTTTTACCGGTAAATTTTTGCAGCCAGGCAGGTAGTTTTGTCCGCCCGATATCCTCGCAACTGATACGGTGAGTGCATGATTCCATGATCATGACGTTGTCGCCGTCCTTTAGCCGGGATATTTTTTCTGCACCTTTGATATAATTGTCAAAATCACCCTTCAATCTTGAAAATACGATACTGAAACTCGTCAGAGGCACATCTTCGGGAACGATGCCTTTTATATCGCCGAATGCCTGGCTGTCAGTAATGACGAGCCTGGGTGTTATATTACTTGTTTCAAAAAAATGTTTCAATTCGGTTTCACGAAGGACAATACAGATACAATGGTTATCTAGGACATCGCGGATTGCCATTTGCTGCGGCAGTATCATACGCCCTTCCGGGGCTTCAGAATCTATGGGTGTTACCAGAAGCACGTAGTCACCTTCACTGATAAGGTCGCCAATCAGCGAGCGGTTCACATACGATGTTTCCGGAATGTTTTTCTTCAGTGCATCAATAACCTCGTCCATGTTTACCGGACGAAGTGTACTGAAGTCGATAAGATCGGAACTTGTGTGATCTTTTATTTGTTGTCTTGTATTTACTGATAATGGTTGCAGGTCAGATTTGTTATGGACAATAATAAAAGGCAGCTCATGGGTTTTAAAATCGCGGATCAGGTTCAGTTCAAAAGTGCCGAATTGATTGTTTGCGATGATAAGAATGGCGCAATCGATGGTGGCAAGCACCTGTAATGTTTTTTTGACCCTTTTTTCACCTAATTCACCGGTATCGTCAATACCTGCCGTATCCACCATGATCACCGGTCCGATACCGAAAATCTCTATCGATTTTTTTACCGGATCCGTAGTTGTTCCGGATCGTTCTGAAACTATGGACACTTCCTGTCCCACAAGCGTGTTGATGAACGAGCTTTTTCCGTTGTTTCTCCGTCCGAAGATACCAATATGCGGTTTCTGATCTCTGCCTTTGTTCATTTTAGTATTTTCATTACAACTTTTCAATTTTCAATTATCAATTTTCAATTATCAATCCTTACTTATCAATCTGCCGTGCGGATCAACTCACAACTCCCAACTCACGACTCACGACTCACGACTCACGACTCACAACTCCCAACTCCCGACTCCCGACTCCCGACTCCAAACTCCCAACTATAAACTAAAAATATAAATCCCTCTTTCCGTTTTTAATTTCTTCTATTCTTTTTCTTACTTCCGCACCTTTTTCATTGAGGCCGGCAAGTTCTTTTTCAATCAGCGCCCAGCCTTTTTTGGCGGTCGTTTCATTGGCATAATCCACTAAATACTCCGCAAAGGTCAGTATGGCATTGGGTGTACAAAAACGTTTGATAAACCCGGGCACCGAAAATTCCATAAAATGCTCGCCGGTCCTTCCCAGGCGGTAACACGCCGTACAGAACGAGGGCAGCATTTGCTGATCAACCAGTTCGTTGATTACTTCGCTCAGGGTTCTGTCGTCATTAATTCTGAACTGGCCTTTGTTCAGATTCTGTTGGTGTTGTTCCACCTTTGCGTAGCTGCCAAGTTCGAGTTTGGTACCTCCGTCTATCTGCGATACCCCGAACTGCAGAAGCTCGTTGCGGACGCTAACCGGTTCGCGGGCTGTTAATATCATCCCGGTGTACGGCACAGCAAGACGAAGAATCGCTATCAGCTTTGCAAAATCTTCGTCATTCACAAAGTATTTATCGCCCATATTCAGCATGGAGGCGTCCTTGATGCGGGGAAAAGAAATGGTGTGCGGGCCGACGTTATAACATGCTTCCAGGTGGTTAGTATGTCTTACCAGGGCCAATACTTCAAATCTCCAGTCGTATAATCCGAACAGGGCGCCAATGCCGACATCATCAATACCGGCTTCCTGGGCGCGGTCAAGCGCGGTGAGCCTGTATCCGTAGTCGGCTTTTTTACCTCTTAAATGGTATGTTTTGTAAGCTTCAGGATGATAGGTTTCCTGAAAAATCTGGTATGTACCAATTTTTGCTTCTTTAATAATCCGGAATCCATCAATATCCAATGGTGCCGCGTTGATATTTACGCGTCTGATCTCGCCGTGGTCTTTTTTTACTGAATAGGCAATTTTTACCGTATGGGCTATGTATTCCGGGTTGTATTGGGCATGTTCGCCATAAACAAGTATCAGTCGTTTTTGTCCGTTATCTTCGAGCGTTTCAATTTCTTTTACGATTTCATCATCAGAAAGTGTTACCCGTTCGGCTTCTTTGTTGGAGGCCCTGAATCCGCAATACAAACAATTGTTTTCGCATTTGTTCCCAATATATAAGGGTGCAAACAGAACAATTCTGTTGCCGTATATATTTTTTTTCAGTGTCCGGGCACCTTCTTTTATTTCTTCAACTAATTCCGGATTGGTGGTATTGATGAGTACCGCTGTTTCTTCGAGGCTTAAACGTTTTTTTGACAGCGATTTTGCGATGACAGCCCTTACGGATTCCGGAGTCGGGACAGTATTTTTTATATAGCTGTCGATTTCCTCAGCGTCAATAAATGGCTGCATCGGGATATCGGGGATCTTGTATTTTTCAGGTGTGAATTTCATTTGGTGTCCTTTCTTATTGATCTGTTCGGCTAACCCCAGCCTCAGTGGGCGCACAAATTGCCTGTGTGGTGGCTTTTAGTGATCAGCAGTTTTTCGGAATCTCAACTACAAATGTGCTTCCAACGTCGGGCTTGCTGGTCACGGATATTTTCCCATGGTAATATTCTTCGACAGTTTTTTTCATGATAGAGAGTCCGAGCCCGCTACCGCTGATGCTTTTGGTCTTTTCATTTTTGATACGGACAAAATCCTGGAACAGCTTGGAAATATCTTCTTCGCTCATTCCTATGCCCGTATCGTTGACAGAAATTATTATTTTGCTGTCTTCCGATTTGATAGTGCAGTTTACCGTTCCGTTTTCCTTGTTGTATTTAACGGCATTCGAAATCAGGTTGTTGAAAATGATCTCAATTTCAGAATTATCCCCGTTCAGATAAATATGGGGTTCATCGGTGTCAAGGTAGATTTTAATATTTTTCTGAACGGCCATCGGCGTCATGGTGTCTATGGAAACTCTTGCCATCTGTACGAGATCGACTTTCAGGATTTCTCTTTTTTTCTTTCCGTTCTCCAGCCGGGTCAGGTCCAGCATGTCCATTATCAGTGAACGCATTCCTTTGATGCGCTCGAGAGACCGGTCTATCATGGTGGTATAGTCATCGAGGTTATTTCCAGCCTGCTTGTCCTGCATAATGCGCAGGTATCCTTCCACCGCGTTGATCGGTGATTTCAGTTCGTGGGACAATACGGATAAAAACTGAAACTGAACCTGTTTGCCTTCATCATTCATTTTTTTCGTCATCCGCTGCAGGTACAGGTGTTTGGTTATTCCTTCCATAGCTGTCTTGAGCTCCTGCGGAGTAAAAGGTTTCGGGACGAAGTTATAAGCCCCGTTATTGGTGGCTTTGATGGCAAGATCAAGGGAGGCATACGAAGTGATCATCATCACATTGGTATCAATTTTTTTCTGATTAATATGTTCCAGCACCTCGATGCCATGAATACCGGGAAGTTTATTATCGAGAAGAACGATATCAATGGGTGTGGTATCCAGATATTCCAATGCTTTTTCACCAGTGCCGACTTCTATTGTTTCAAAAGTAAATGCTTCATCAATAAAGGGAAAATCTACAGAATAATTCTGCAAAATCCGGACTATCCCTGAACGGATACCGTCTTCATCGTCAACAATCAATACCTTCAGCGTTGCCATTATTTTATTTTTTTACAGTTTTAATAAATTTTTGATCTGGACCTGGAGTTGGTCAAATCGCAAACCTTTTTCAAGATACAAGTCTGCTTTGATCCATTGTCGCTCTTCATCCGTATTCAGACCGAACATCATTCCTGTCTCGGCAGTTACAGCTGTGGCAATAATAACCGGGACATCGGGATATTTCTTTTTTATCTTATAGCTGAGAATAAATCCGCTGTCTTTGTTGTCCATCATCAGGTCGAAAATGGCCAGGTCGGGTTTGATTTTATTGATGAGGTCTTCTCCTTCTTTCTGGTTTTCGCCTGTAATCACATCAAAATTCATATTTTTCATGTGCATGGTCAATTGATTTAAGCTATCAATGTCATCATCAACAATTAAAACTACTTTTTTTTCTTTGGTTTCCATGATTCTTTATTTTATAATTTATGTCGGGGTATTTTAATTTTAAAGCAAGTGCCTGTAGGCCCTTTTGATGTATCTTGGTTGGTCTCAAGATTTATTTGTCCATTGTGCATTTTTACGATGCCGTAAATCAGCGGCAAACCAAGTCCTGTTCCTTTTCCGATAGGCTTAGTGGTGAAAAATGGCGTAAAAATTTTATCCAGGTTCTCTTTTGATATTCCCACGCCGGTGTCCGCAATACTGAATTCAACATCACCGTTTGATTCTGCCAAAGTGATGGTAAGTTTCCCGCCATCAGGCATGGCTTCTATGGCATTTTTTTCAATGTTGGTCATTACCTGCATCCATTGGTCGGTATCGATTTGAGCATATGGGTTGGTCAGCATGGATTGTACGTCAACAGTAATGTTTTCAGGAATAATAATTGAATCAAGGCTATGATGGGTAAAGTTGACGACATTTGTTTCCACGAGATTGACCTGGTTTTTGCGGGCAAAATTCAATAAGCCACCAACGATCTTTTTACATCGGTCGGCCTGTTCTGCAATCAGGATCAGATCTTTTTGAATGGGGCTGTCCGAGGGGGCCTCATCTTTCAGAATATTGCTGTACATTGTAATTATTCCAAGAGGGTTGTTGAGTTCGTGGGCAATCCCTGCTGACAGCTGGCCCATATTTGCAAGTTTTTCAGATTGTTTGAGTGATTGTTGTGCGTTGGCAAGCTTTTCATTTGACAGGTTTAGATCCTTAACTGAATTATGCAGTTTTTCGATGGTGTAGGGCAGGCACATCTCCGTTTCTGCATACCCTTCCACAATGGCAGTGGCATGTTCAAAGCATGTGTCATAACCGCAGGCTCCGCAATTCAGATGATCCTGAGGGCTTGTTTTGCCTAATTTTATAAGGGCTTCCGCAACGGCTTCTTCCGAAGGAGCAGGGATACGACGGTCGGCAGGAGTGAATTTCTGGGAAAAATCCAGATTTTTCACCTCGTTATATTCTTTTGCCCATAATGTATAATCCAGGTTTTCCAGTTTTTTTCTGACATAATTGCGGATGTCTGTTGTTTTTTTGAACATCTTTCCACTTATAGTCATTCCCGGGCCCATGATACAGCCCTCACAGCATAGCAGCTCCAGATGTTGTGATTTGTTAAGTTCCTGGTCAAATTCTTTGATAGCTTCCCTGAAATGCACCCTGCCGGAAGCAACAATAATGTTTTCATCACAGATGTCATCCGATTTGTTGATACTATGAAGTTTTCCGCGGGTAACAGGGAAAATAGAAGCTTTTCCCGCTAATGGCGGATCGAAATCCGAGGGGGTTACTTTATCCGGAGTGATACCTGACTTACTCAGCATCTTCCTTAATTCGATGAACGTGATGACCTGGTCTACCTCATTGGATTCTGCTTTTTTTGCGATACACGGGCCAATAAACACCGTTTTAAGGTCTTCGCCATATTTTTTCTTTATAACACGTACCATGGCTACCATGGGAGATACGATCGGTGCAAGATATTCGATAAGATCCGGATGATAATGCCGCACATAATAGGCTATTGCCGGGCAGTCAGAAGAAATGCTTTTTTTTGAGTTTTTATCGTCTATTAATTTTTTATATTCCTTTGAGACGATATCTGCGCCAAAACCAACTTCGACAACATAATCAAAACCCAGTTTACGTAACATCCCGATGAGCTTTTTATAATCTCCGATTTCTGAAAACTCGGCTGCAAAACTTGGCGCCATCAGGGCGACGGTTTTCTGTCCGTTGTTAAGATATTCGTACACAGGGGCCGTGGTATCAATAAAAACTTTTGCTTTCTGGCTGCAGACCTTTGAACAATTGCCACAGCCGATACAACGGGCAGAAATGACCTCGGCCTGCCCGTTGATGATTTTTATTGCTTTTACGGGGCATTCTCTGACGCAGGTATAGCATACCCTGCAGCGGTCTTTTACCGTATAAACCAGTTCGTTATTTATCAGATTCCCCATTGACCTGTTTTTATTAATGTGAATTATTCAAATTACAGAAGAACTTCGCGTTTCAAATACTTTGTATGTAATAGTTCATGACTTTTATGCTGCAGCGGCTCACCCAGGAAGTTAGCGTATAATTCAACAATTTCCGGGTTTTTATGCGAGACTTTCAATGATTCCCTGTCATCTATTTCATATAAAGAATTCATTCGAGCCTCGATAACTTCTTCGGTTATTCCAATACGTTGTCCTCCGCCTGCAATACACCCACCGGGGCATGTCATCACTTCTATAAAATGGAGGTCTTTCCTGCCATTCCTGATTTCTTCTATCAGTTTTCCTGCATTGGCCAGTCCACTTACAACAGCCACTCCTATCTCAAGGTCATTAATTTTAATACGTGCTTCTTTATGACCCTGAAGTCCGCGGACAGCATTTATTTTAAAATTTGTCAGCTCATTTCCGGTAAGTTGTTTATAGGCCGTTCTCAGAGCAGCTTCCATAACTCCGCCGGTAGCACCGAAAATTTTACCGGCCGAACTGCGGACACCCAGCGGTGAATCGGTCAGTTCCGGTTCTATGTTGTGCATATCGATGCCGTGAAGTTTTATTAACTCGATAAGTTCGCGGGTGGTCATTACGATGTCCACATCGTTTATTCCATCGCGGCCCATAGTATCGCGCTGGGCTTCAAATTTTTTGGCGGTACAGGGCATGATAGACACGGAGACAATATTTTTGGGTTCTATCTTAGCCTGTTGTGCAAAATAATTCTTAATAATGGCGCCGGTCATCTGCTGCGGTGATTTGCAGGTTGAAAGATTATCTAAAAAATCCGGAGCAAATTCTTCGGCATATTTCACCCAGGCAGGGCAACAACTGGTAAACATGGGCATGGTTTTACCCTTCACGATACGGTCGATCAGTTCAGCAGATTCCTCCATAATGGTAAGATCGGCTCCAAAGGTGGTATCAAACACATAGGCGAATCCCATCTTACGAAGGGCTGAATTCAGGATGCCGTTTATGTCCTGGCCAGGTTTCATTCCAAACTCCTCGGCCAGTGAAACTGAGATGGATGGTGCGTATTGAACAACAGCCACTTTATCTTTTTTGTGTAAAATTTCCTGAACTTCCGATGTCTGGTTTCTTTCCGAAAGAGCTCCTGTAGGGCACACCATGATACATTGCCCACAGTTGACACAACTGGATGTATTGAGGCCTTTTCCCATGGATGTACCTATGAGCGTTTTGCTGCCACGATTGATGTATTCGATACATGACACACCCATTACTTCTTCGCACACCCTTACGCAACGCCCGCAAAGAATACATTTTGCCGGGTCCCGGATGATGCTCAGGCTGGAATGATCCATTTTATGTTTATTCTTCATGCCATGAATACGGCGATCAACCACATGATATTCTTTTGCAAGGTGCTGCAGTTCGCAGTTGGCATTTCTCACGCAATAAAGGCAATCGTCGGGATGGTTCGACAGCAGCAGCTCAACAATGGTTTTGCGTGCTTCGAGAACACGGGGCGAACGGGTGTTGATTTTCATCCCGTCGCTGACAGGGTAAGAACAGGAGCTTACCAGTTTCGCATTGCCTTCAAGTTCTACCACGCACATACGGCAGGCCCCCGAAGGAATGAATTTTTTCATATGGCATAGTGTAGGCACTTTTATACCATTGCGGTTAAGCACTGTCAAAATAGTTTCGCCTTTTTCAGCGTTATAATTTTTTCCGTTTATTTCAATATTCAGACTCATAATATCCTAATTTTTAAATCATTTCAATAGCTTCAAATTTGCATGCTTCGTGGCAAGCGCCGCAGCCGATACATTTATCTTCCTGGATAAAATGCGGAGCCTTACGGGTTCCAATAATTGCTGAGGTGGGACATTTTTTTGAACAAACTGTACAGCCGGTACATTTATCTGTTAAAATACGGAATTTCCTCAGGTCGGTGCATTTTCCGGCAGGGCAGACTCTTTCAAAAACATGGGCTTCGTACTCATGCCTAAAATAACGAAGGGTGCTTAACACCGGATTTGGTGCCGTTTGTCCCAGGCCACAGAGCGATGTTTCTTTAATGACTTTTGCCAGTTTTTCGAGCTGTACAACACCCTGAAAGCGTTCCAGAGCATCTCTGTTGTCATTGGGTTTAGGTTTTGAGGTGATACTCTGAAGAGTTTCAAGCATGCGCTTTGTTCCCTCACGGCATGGAATACATTTTCCACAACTTTCACGCTGGATAAAATCCATAAAGAATTTGGCGATATCAACCATACAGGTATCTTCATCCATAACAACCAGGCCGCCTGATCCCATCATGGCCCCGACGGCTATCAGGTTCTGATAATCAACTTGTATATCAAGGTTTTCTTCGGTGATACAACCACCTGAAGGACCGCCAATCTGAACAGATTTGAACTTTTTATTATTTCTGATCCCGCCGGCAATTTCAAAAATGATCTGTCGAACGGTTGTTCCCATAGGGATCTCTACCAGGCCGGTATTTTTCACATTTCCTGATAAAGCAAAAACTTTGGTGCCCTTACTCTTTTCAGTTCCCACAGAACTGAACCATTCCCATCCTTTTTGAATAATATCAGGGACATTAGCGTATGTTTCTACATTATTTATAACTGATGGCTTTCCGAATAGACCTTTTTCTGCAGGAAAGGGTGGCCGGGGGCTTGGCATGCCTCTGTATCCTTCAATACTGTGCATCAAGGCTGTTTCTTCTCCGCAAACAAAAGCGCCGGCACCCATTTTTATTTTAATTTTCAAATCGAAACCCGTACCCAAAATTCCATGTCCTAATAATCCGTATTCTTCAGCCTGGCTGATCGCAATTTTCAGGCGCTCTATGGCTAATGGATATTCTGCCCTGATATAAATGTAAGCCACTGAAGCGCCAATGGCGTATGAACCGATCGCCAGCCCTTCGAGCAAGCGGTGAGGATCTCCTTCAATAACTGCCCTGTCCATAAAAGCACCGGGGTCTCCTTCATCAGCATTGCAGATCATATATTTCTGATCGCTTTGAGTTTTGTAAGCTAATCTCCATTTTAATCCGGTAGGGAACCCTCCACCGCCTCTGCCGCGCAAGCCGCTTTTTTCGATCGTTGTAATTACCTCATCGGATGAAAACTTTTTCAATACTTGTATTAAGCCCTGGTATCCGCCTCTGGCAATGTATTCCTCAATACTGACCGGGTTGATGATACCGCAATTCTGTAAGACTATTCGTTTTTGTTTTATAAAAAACGGGTGATCAGAAATTCTGGGAACATTATTCCATGGCTTATTTTCTTTGTTTTCAAATTGTCCGAGAGTTTTGAACCCATCAGTTATTCCGGCAAAAACAGCATCAAGTAATGTATCTACTTTATCAGCCGTTACATTTGAAAATGAAATGCGGCTTTTTTCAGGTATCTGAACGTCTACGATCGGCTCAGCCGTGCATAATCCAATGCAACCGACTTCAATAATGTCCGCATCAACTTTTTTATCTGTTAAATACTTAATAATGGCTGTTTTGGTTTTACCAGCCCCGGCGCCTAAGCCGCAGGTACCTGCCCCGATATAGATGATTGTTTTATTCTGCACTGTTTTTAAATCTTCGGCCTGTGGCATTTTCCCGGTTTCAAAACCTATGGTTAATTGCTGCAGATATTCCCGGGTAGTTATATTTGACTTTGTTTTCATTTTATTGTTCTTTTGCGCGGTAAGTATCAATGATATTTTTTATTGATTCGGCAGTTACATTAGCATGAAACTCACCATTAATATTGAGTACAGGTGCCAGGCCACACGCTCCTATGCAGGCAACAACTTCAATACTGAAAAGACCGTCGCGTGTTGTTTGTCCTGCTTTAATTTTAAGTTGTGATTCCAGTTCCTGCAGCACGGTAGCTGATCCCAGCACATGACATGCCGTGCCACGGCATACCATAATGTGGTATTTTCCTACCGGTTCAAAGCGGAATTGATTATAAAATGTAGCAACTCCATAAATCTTGCTGGTAGGAATTTTTAGTTTTTTTCCGGTTTTTACAATAGCTTCTTCTGACAAAAAACCTTCTTTTTCCTGTATTTCCTGTAATAGCGGGATCAATGTGTCTCTGCCGCCATTGTCGTAATTTGTTAGTATTTCATCTATTTTCGTTTTCATAACTATTTTATGGTGTTGCTACATTAAAAATTCATTTATTAAACACTTAGTATTCTTTTAATTTCCGGAACAACTTTTTTTGCATCGACAGGTTTTCTAATAAAGCCATCTACCGGGAACCAAATTGATTTACCGTCTTCGGACAGGTAGTCAATTCCTGCTTTTCCAGTAGTGATGTCTTTTACAAGAATGACATGCAGGTCTTTGAACCCAGGGTTCTTCCTGAATTCGCGTGCCATAGCTTGCACATCAGGTTTTGTAGTTGTTAATATATCGATGGAAGTCTGCATCAGCACCGGCATTTTGTGCAGTTCAGGATCATCGATGATCTCTTTTGCCAGCTCAAACCCTTCATATTGAGTGGTCATCATGACATCAAGGATAGCCAGATCGGGTTTTTCTTCCCTGATTTTTTTCATTCCTTCTTTTTTGTCATTTGCCGAGATTACTGTGTATCCTTCTTTTTTCAGGATAGTTTCAATGATAGTGATCACATCAATATCATCGTCAACGATTAAGATTTTTTTGGTTTCCATAACTTGTTTTTTTTATTTGTTAAACAATTTTTTTTGTGCCGGAATCAAACCGGCTTGAGGATTATTTATTATTTGAGTTAATAAATCATAGTTATCGCCGGATTTTGAAAGGTATCCATTGGCGCCGGCATTGAGCATCTTATTAATATAATCTTCTGTCTCATAGGAAGAAAAACCAATGATACAGAGCTTGGGGAAGATCGATTTTGCCTTTCTGGTCGCTTCAATACCATCAATCAGTGGCATTTTAACATCCATAAAAACAATATCAGCAGTAACCTTGGACAAAAGTTCCAGGAACTCTTCGCCGTTCGATGCTTCAGCAGTTACTTCCACTTCACCGATGTTGAGCAGGATAGTTTTTAATCCTTTGCGGAAATTTGCATCATTATCGACTATTATTACTCTGATCATTTTATTTTTTTTACGATGCAAAATTACGACAGAACTTTGGGGTACAAAAGAGTAAAATCCACATGAGGCAAAGCAGGTAAAAATACCTGCATACATTCGCTAATGATTTGTTTAGCAAGGATTATAACTTTTGCATATTGAAAATTATTCTTAAAATATTTTTTTTGACGATATTTTAATGTTCTGATTATTAATATTTTGAAAAAAATAAAAAATATAAAAAAAAAGAATAAAAAACTTGCCAGGTATTTTTACGGAGGTTGTATTACTCTTTTTGTCGACAAATTTTGGTATTTTGCAGAAAACTAAAGGTGGGCGAAATCTTTTTTAAGCTTTTATTAATCCGTTTTTTATTGCAAACATCACAAGATGTGGTGAGTTTTTGGCTCCGGTTTTTTCCAGCAGGTGGGCGCGATGGCCGTCGACTGTACGGGCACTGACACCAAGAAATTTTGAGATCTCCGCATTTGACATGCCCTTACAAATAAGCTCCAATACTTCTTGTTCGCGATCGGTGAGTTCAATGGATGCAAGCCTTGAAGCTGGCCTTTGCGTACGGTTCACGTTGCTCATGAACTCTTCTGAAAAATATGTTTCGCCCTGCATTACCTGCGTTATGGCGCGCTGTAGTTCATCCTTATTGGTTTTCTTTAACAGGAAACCATCAGCGCCGGCTTCGATCATCTGGTTGAAATAACTGATCTCTTCAAACATGGTGAGCGCAATAACTTTTACCTTTGGATATCTTTCAATGATTTTTTTTGTAGCCTCAATACCATCCATTACTGGCATACGAATATCCATCAGCACCAGATCTGCTTCATGGTTTTTTAAAATCTCAAAAAGCTCGTGTCCGTTCTGAGCTTCGCCAATTACTTTTACCTCGTCCAGTTCGTTAAGGATGATCCGCAGCCCTTTGCGGAAAATCTCATGGTCATCAGCTATGATTAATCGGATAATTTTCATAAAATCTATTTAATATACAATGTTACCAAAACCGTCATTCCTTCACCTTCTTTGCTTTTGATAAGAGATAAGCCGTTGATGCTTTTTACCTTGTTTACAATATTGTTCAGGCCTAAGCCTGTTGGCAGCAACATTTTTTTATCCACGTCAAAACCGATACCATCGTCTTTATAAAAAAGATTAATCTGATTCTCGTGGCTTTCCAAAAATATTTCAATATTGTGAGCCTGGGAATGTTTTAGTGTATTGTTTACCAGTTCCTTGATACTTTGAAACAAAACAGTTTCTTCAATTCGGGGCCCGGTGAGCTTGTATTGTGAAGTATCCAGTGAGATTTTTATTGACTTGGTGTTGTTGATATAATTGCAAAAGTCTTTGACAGCAGCAGGAAGACCAAAATCCTGAAGTATACTCGGCATAATATTATTAGAGATCTCCCGGGTGGAAACAATGGCTTTGTCAACGAGTTCGTCAACCGCCTGAATAGTCTCTGCCGGACTGATTTTATTAAAATTACCTTTTTTCAGCAGATCCGTATAGAGCTTGATAGTAGAAAGAAGCGGAGCTACCCCGTCGTGCAGGTCAGCTGCAAAACGCTTTCGTTCCCGTTCCTCAGTTTCGATAATGGCTGCAGCGATTTTTCGTTCTATCTCTCTGCGTTCGGTTCTGTCTCTTGCTATGCTTAGTATTGCTTTTCCTCCGAAATAGTCAATAACACGGCTGCTCATCTCCAAAAAAATAACATTCCCGTTCTTGGCAACATGCTCGGTTTCGTAAACATGATGACCATTTTTCAAAATAATTTCAATATTTTTCTGGACAAGGGGGATGTATTTCGGTGTTTTTATATCTGCAAAATTTTTCTTCATGAGTTCTTCCCTTGTATACCCAAGCTTTTTTATTGCTTCATCATTTACTTCAATGAAATTGCCATCATAATCTGCCAGGAATATTTCATCGCCGGTATTATCAAAAAGCAGTTTGAAGCGGTCCTCGGATTCAAGGCGGCTTTTTTCAACTTTTCTTAATTTTCTGAGCAGGTTGTCCATTTTGATAATTCCTGAAGTCAGGAGTACCGCAACAACAAAATCCAATATAAAATATATGGTTAGCAGGGTTGTACTATTATTTTCAAAATATAGATTATAGAGTTCCAGCAACAAAGCTATCGTCATAAAGAGCATCGCAAGGCCGATCAGTATCCATGATTTTTTGCCTTTTGCAATGGCAAGCATCCGGATTATTAAAACTATCGCCACAATGAGGACAATAGATGTTGCTATGATGATAAAGTTGTAAGGCATCGTTTATATATTCCCTGCAAATTTAGTGATTAAAGTAAATATTTCTTAAATCTGTCTTAGAAATTTATTACTGTTAAATATTAAAGAAAAAAAATACAACAAAGTATTTTACCTTATTGTAAAGATTGTTATTATCATAAGGATGAAATTTAAATTTTCATGTATTCTTGTTTTTTTATTCAGGTGTTTATCTGTAATATGCTGATAATTAATTTTTTTTTAAACTGAAGAAAAACAAGCGGCCATGTTGTTACCTTTTTTTTTATATTTTATTAAACTAATATAAAATTTAAATTAAATTTGTCCCAGAATTTCTAAAATTCGTTGCTGAAATTCCAAAAAATACATAAATAAATATAATATAAATCTATGAAAGAAAAAATTATCAGTATTATTGAAGCTTATGGTAAAGATGCATCCCGGCTGATGGATATATTATCAGGTGTCCAGTCAGAATTTGGTTGTGTCTCTGATGAAGCCGTTGTGGTGATTGCTGAACAACTTCATATTTCTGAAGTGGATGTGATTCAAACACGCTCGTTTTACCATTTTTTTACAAGCAAACCAGTTGGAAAGTATGCCGTATATTTGAATAACAGTGTAGTTTCCTGTATGATGGGAATGGCTGATGTAGCCGATGAATTTGAAAAGCAGCTTGGTGTAAAATTCGGTGAAAGAACCGCAGATGACCTTGCCAGCCTTCATTATACCGCTTGTATCGGTATGAGTGATCAGGAACCGGCAGCTATTATCAATGATGTGGTTTTTACAAGCCTTACCCGCGACAAAGTGAAGAAGATTACTGCTGAAATTCAGGCTGGAAAAGCTGTTGACGAAATGTTTACAGATTACGGCGATGGAAATAATTCTAATCCGCTTATAAAAGCAATGGTACGAAACAACCTCAGAAAAACCGGTCCGGTAGTTTTTGACGCATATCAATCCGGCGCTGGACTTGCCAAGGCTTTTGGAATGGATAGCAAGGCAGTAATTGCCGAGGTTAAAGAATCAAATTTACGCGGACGCGGTGGAGCGGGATTCCCGACAGGAATGAAATGGGACTTTTGTTCACGGGAAGCTGGTGATAAATATGTGTTATGCAATGCCGATGAAGGCGAACCGGGTACTTTCAAAGATCGTGTACTGCTTACCGAGCGTGCCGAGATGGTATTCGAAGGTATGGTGATCGGTGGTTATGCCATTGGTGCTCATGAAGGGATTTTGTACCTCAGGAAAGAATACAAATATCTGAAAGCCCATCTCGAAAATGTACTTAAAGAAATGCAAGCAAAAAATCTGCTTGGAAAAAATATCCTTGGAAAAGGCTTTGATTTTGATATCAGGATACAGTTAGGTGCCGGTGCTTATATTTGTGGCGAAGAATCAGCTCTTATTGAATCGTCAGAAGGCAAACGCGGTGAACCAAGAAACCGTCCTCCATTTCCGGCTCAGAAAGGTTATAAAAACAAACCATCCATTGTAAATAACGTGGAAACATTCTGCTCAGCCGCACGAATACTTGATAAAGGCGGTGCATGGCATAAAGCCATCGGAACGATGGAATCATCAGGAACCAAAGTAATCAGTATTTCCGGCGATTGCCATGCTCCGGGAGTTTATGAAATAGAATGGGGGATGAGCATTAAAGAAATGCTAGAGATGGTTGGTGCTCAGGATGTTCAGGCTGTTCAGGTTGCTGGCCCTTCGGGAATTTGTATACAGCCAAGCCAGTTCGACCGTAAAATAGCACTTGAAGATTTGCCAACAGGCGGTTCTATGATCGTGGTCGGAAAAAAACGTGATTTGTTAAAAGATGTCGTGTTGAACTTCATGGAATTCTTTGCTGATGAATCATGTGGCTCATGTGTTACCTGCCGTTCTTTCAACATGATCCTGAAAAAAGCTATAGAAAAGGTTGTTGAAGGTCATGCTATTCAAAAGGATGTGGACGACATGGCAGCCTGGAGCGAAATAATCCGCAAGACCACCCGCTGCGGCTTAGGTCAGACATCTGCTAACCCGATTGCCACAACTATCAAAAACTTCAGGGAGTTATATGATGCAAGAGTGAAAAATCTCGATTACCAGAGTGATTTCGATTTGCAGAAAGCTGTTCTTGAATCCTGCGAAGTTGTTGGCCGTGCTGCAAAAGTTCATGAATAATTCAAATAAGATATTAACATAAAATAAGGAAATATAATATGAGTGAAACTGTAAAATTCACAATCGACGGCAAGGAATGTCAGGGTAAGAAAGGCCAGTATATCGTTGATGCTGCAACGGATAACGGTATTTACATTCCCGTGCTTTGCCATATGAGAGATGTTGTTCCGGCCGGCTCTTGCAGAATTTGTACTGTAAATGTGAACGGTCGTAAAATGGCTGCCTGTACAACACCTGTTGAAGAAGGCATAACAGTGGAATGCAATACCCCCGAACTGACAGATATCCGCAAGGCTATCGTCGAAATGCTTTTTGTGGAAGGCAATCATTTTTGTCCTGCCTGCGAAAAAAGCGGAAACTGCGATCTTCAGGGCTTAGGATATAAATACCAGATGATGGTACCTCGTTTCCCTTATGCTTTTGAACGCAGGGAAATTGATGCCACATCACCGAAGATCTTTCTCGAACGCAACCGTTGCATATTCTGCAAACGCTGTGTCCGTATGATAAAAGATAGTGAGGGAAGAAGCATCTTTGCTTTCAAAGGCAGAGGCAAAACCCTTGAAATTAATATAGACGGAAAACTTGCAGCAACCATGTCTGATGAACTGGCTCAAAAAGCTATGGACATTTGTCCGGTTGGCTGTATCCTGAAAAAAGAGGTCGGCTTCAGCATACCTATCGGATCACGCAAGTACGATAAAAATGTAATAGGCTCAGAAATAGAAAATTCACATCAATAAACCAGGAGGATTGAAAAATGAGTAAACCAATTGTTGCAACAACATCACTGGCCGGCTGTTTTGGCTGCCATATGTCATTACTTGATATTGATGACCGTATTTTAAAACTTATCGAACTTGTCGAATTCAACAAATCGCCTATTGATGATATTAAAACTTTTACAAAAGAATGTGATGTCGGAATCATTGAAGGTGGATGCTGTAACAGCGATAATATTGAAGTGTTGAAAGAATTCCGTAAACATTGTAAAATTCTTATTTCATTGGGCGAATGTGCCATTATGGGCGGTTTGCCAGCGATGCGCAATGGTATTCCGGTAAAGGAATGCCTCGAAGAAGCATACCTCGGTGGCCCGACAGTGGGGCTAAACTCCGAAAAGATCATGCCTAATGACGAAGAGCTTCCGATGATACTCGATAAAGTGTATCCATGCCACGAAATCGTAAAAATCGATTACTTTTTACCGGGCTGTGCTCCAAGAGCCGACCTGATATGGGCTGCCGTGGTAGCATTGGTTACCGGCGATACGCTGAACATACCTTACGAACTTGTTAAATTTGATTAATTTTTTTTTAGTCATTCTTAGTCATTAATAGTCATTAGGAAAAAAAAGTACTTTTTGAAAATTAAAAAAATGAAATTAGAGGAATTGCAAGTTTATCAACTATCTATGGAAATGGGTGAAAAGGTTTGGGAAATAGTTATTAAATGGGACTTTTTTTCCAAAGATACGGTTGGTAAACAATTGGTCAGATCGGTGGATTCGATAGCTGCAAATTTAAGTGAAGGTTTTGGGAGGTATCACTATAATGAATCGAAACATTTTTATTATTATTCAAGAGGTTCATTATATGAAACAAAAACCTGGCTTACAAAAGCAAATAATCGTAAGTTGATTGCTGAAAATGATTTCAATACATTTATGAATAACATCAACGTTATTGGAGTAAAATTAAATAACTATATCAACTCTATCGGTAAAAAATAATATCAACCGTTATCAATTAATGACCACGAAGCAAATGAATACTAATTTTCCGCGAAGCAAATGACAACAAATGACAGCGAAGCGAATGACAATAAATGACAGCTCAGCAAATGACAATTAATAACCGCTCAGCGAATGATGAAATTATAAACATAAAAAAATAAAGAACATAATGAAAAAAGTAACTATAGAACCTGTAACACGAGTTGAAGGTCACGGCAAAGTAACTATTCATCTCGACGACAATTTGAACGTAGCTCAGACCCGCCTTCATATTGTTGAATTCCGCGGATTTGAACGTTTCGTGCAAGGCCGTCCTTATTGGGAAGCACCTGTTTTGGTACAACGTTTATGCGGTATCTGTCCTGTAAGCCATCATTTGGCTGCTGCTAAAGCACTCGACGTAATTGTTGGTGCAGGAACCGGGCACGGACTAACACCAACCGGCGAAAAAATGAGAAGGCTGATGCACTACGGACAGATGTTCCAATCACATGCATTACATTTTTTCCATCTTGCCTCTCCCGATTTCTTGTTAGGTTATGATGCTGACCCGGCAATACGCAATGTGATCGGCGTGGCTCTGAATTTCCCGGACCTAGCTGTTCAGGGTGTAATGATGCGTAAATTCGGCCAGGAAATCATTGAACATACAGCCGGTAAAAAAGTTCACGGAACAGGAGCAATCCCGGGGGGTATCAACAAAAACCTCAGCATGGAAGAACGCGATATATTCCTGAAAGGTGCTGACCCGTTGAACATCGACAAAATGATCGAATGGGCTGATTCAGCAGTGCAGTTTTTCAAAGGTTATTACCTGAAAAATCGCGAATTTGTTGATAATTTTGCTTATTTTCCGTCAAACCACCTGAGCCTGGTCAGAAAAGACGGCGCTATGGATTTGTATCACGGCGTTTTAAGAGCTGTTGATGCTGATGGTAAAAAGATCCTTGACGATGTAGATTATCAGGAGTACAACAAATACATTGAAGAAGAAGTCCGTTCGTGGAGTTATATGAAATTCCCTTATCTGAAACATCTTGGTAAAGAAAAGGGCTGGTACCGTGTGGGCCCATTGGCACGTCTGAATACCTGCGATTTTATCCCGACTCCTATGGCTCAGAAGGAATTCGAAATTTACAAAGCTCATACCAACGGTAAGCCTAATAATTACTGTCTCCATACGCATTGGGCACGTCTGATTGAATTGCTCCACTCTGCAGAAATGATAAAGGATTTGTTGAACGATACGGATTTGCAGAAGAATGACCTCGTTGTAAAAGGTACCAAACAAAAAGAAGGCGTTGGACTTATCGAAGCTCCGCGCGGGACTTTGTTCCACCACTACAGGATCAACGACGATGACCAGATTGTGATGGCCAACCTTATTGTTTCTACTACCAACAATAATGAGCCCATGAACCAATCCGTTAATTTTGTTGCTAAAAAAATGATGGGCGGACAGGCAACCATAACCGAGTCTATGAAAAATGCCGTGGAAATTGCCATCAGGGCCTATGACCCATGCCTGAGCTGTGCCACACATGCCTTAGGTAAGATGCCTCTCGATATCAAAATGTATGATTCGTATGGCAATGAAGTTGATCATTACAGATCATAAGTAATAGGTAATAAAGCCTTTTTCTTTATGAATTAATTTAATAGCCCCGGCCTTTAGTCCGGGGCTATTAAATTATAGCCAATAATGCCAGGGCTTTAGTCCTTCAAATATTTTAATTAATTTGATATTTTTTTTATTTTTGTAAAAAAGCTTTTTTATGCCATTTGTAAAAATTCTCATTCATGCTGTTTGGGCTACAAAAGATAGAAAAAATCTTTTAAGCATTGACAATAAGAATAAATTATGTGAACATATCAAGGAAAATGCCCAGAAAAAGGATATTCACCTGATTAATATCAACGGTCATCAAAATCATTTGCATTGTTTTATTTCAATGTCATCTGTACAAAGTATTGCAACAATCATGAGTTTAATAAAAGGTGAATCCTCATATTGGGCTAATAAAAATTTATCCCTTATGGAAAAATTTGAATGGCAGGATGAGTATTATGCTGTTTCAGTGGGTCAATCGCAATTCAATATTGTTAATGATTATATCAACAATCAGGAGGAACATCACCGGAAGAAATCGTTCCAGGGAGAATGTGATGAATTTTTCCGGGATTATAATTTTGATGAATAAAAGGGCTGAAGCCCTGATATTCTCTGATATTCAAAAATAGCCCCGCCCTTAAGGGCGGGGCTATTAAAGGTACAGATAAACTTAAAGGGCTTTAGCCCTTAAATATAGATGAGCTTATGAAAAAAATTTTGATATATGGTTACGGCAACGCCGGCCGGCAGGATGACGGACTGGGTGAACGTTTTGTTGAACTGATGGATGAATGGATCGCAAAAGAAAACATTCAAAATCTGTTTACAGATTGCAATTACCAGTTAAACATCGAAGATGCGGCAACCATTTCAGAATATGATACTGTTATTTTTGTAGATGCATCTGTTGCGGATATTGAAGATTACAAGCTTGAAAAAGTAGAACCGAATGATGCCACCATCGAGTTTACCATGCACGCGGTTTCCGTATCGTATGTGCTTGATCTATGCCAGAAGATCTATCATAAACAGCCCGAAACTCATGTGCTGCATATCAAAGCCTATGAGTTTGAATTTGTCGAACAATTAACTTCAAAAGCTGAGGAAAACTTAAATGCTGCTTTTATTTTTTTGAAGGAGTATATGCTAGAAAAAATAATGCCTTCTTTCTGAAAAAAGATTATGTGCCACTTTTAATAATTCCCGCAATGGTAGGCCGCAATATTCGGTACGCACTAAAATAAAGATAAATGAATTAGTCCTTAACGCAACGCACTGAGAGCCCAAAATCCCAAAAAGTAAGGCACACCCAATCAAGAAAATCATATTTGGAATATAGCCACATAGCCCATGAGGTTCTATCGGCATTATAATCGTAATCTTGTGTAGAACTCCACCAGTAACCATTGACGCCAATTTTGCTGTAGGCTTTAGTGCCACCGCGCGATCCTCCGGGAAGCGCATTAAAGCCGCTTTCGTTAGTGCCATTGCCATCATAAATAATATAATTTTTTGCGTTCCGGGCTTTTTGTTTTGGAGTAAAAGATTCGCTTTCATTTTTTAATTTGGTATCGATAGTCCATCCGCTTGTTGATTTCAGCTTTTTAGCAGCAGCATATTTTCCACCTAATAAAGCAAACAATGTTTGCCATTCAGCTTCACTTGGCAGGTGCCATCCTGCAGGACACACTCTTTTAGCTGTTTCCCAGTCATACAGATAGCCGTATGTTGCCACATTTGCTTCATTATCATCATATGCCCAACATCCTTTGTCAGCTTTGAAGGCAAGATTCTCGGCCATCCAGGTTTGACTGCCAATGGTTACCGTTTTATAGGTTTTTCCATCCCGTGCATCGGTAAAAGTTTGAAAAGCCGCAGGTGCTTCATTGTTTTGTCCGGCTTCACCGCCAAAAACATCTTTAGTCCCGTTGGCATATTTAATCATAGAAATCTCTGATTTTTTCAAAGTATAATTAGGCCCGGAAATATTTTCAAATTTTTTATACTTTATCACCTCAAATTCTATATCACTCACAACAGCTTTGATTTCTTTGCCGTTTTTTAAAACGATTGTATCCTGTGAAAAAGCATTTTGGCTTATCAAACACAATACGATCAGGATATTCACTAATAAAAGGTTAAGTTTCATTTTTTAAGTTTGAAATAAATTACCGCCTGAGATGATACCATCGTATTTATTAATAACAGTGAAGGTAATAATAAATTGTCTCATTCAGAATGAGTGAAAAATTAAGCATATATACCTAAAGGTTTCCTTTCCTCGCTGATATCATTTATAGCCTTCATGTATGAAGTCCCCATTTCGAATGTGCTGGCTTGTACCGGAAATTTTGTAAGCATACTGAAACTTATTGTTACATATTAATTCTATGAGTTTGTATTTACTGAAGAATTGACACCCCCGGTAGAGAAGAACTCATATGTTGCTTTTAATTTTTTAGAACAATATATCCAAAAATTTTAACCAGCTTCACTAGTTTCTATTCATGCTTATGAAAAACATAGTGTGAATGAAAGTGCCCGTGCACTTCATTGCCATGCTTGTGAACATGCTTATGTATGAGATTTACACTGATCAGAAATTTTTCATCATTCAGGATATCGGAAGCAGACGCGGTTTTTTGTATCTTATGATCATCTGAAAGCACCATTACTGTGGGTTGTAGGTGGTCAATCAGGTCAAGGTGATGGGTGCTGAAAATTATGGTTTTTCCGCTTTTGTTTAACTCGATGATCAGTTCGATAAAAAATGTCTGCGTTTTTGGATCAAGCCCTGCAATAGGTTCGTCAATTAAAATTACATCAGGATTCATGGTTAGAACAGAGGCTATGGCAACTTTTTTCTTTTCTCCTCCTGAAAGCAATAATGCCTGACGGTCTTTTAATTCAGTGATGCCAACAAAATTCAGGGTTTGTAATGCGCGTTCCATAGCGATATTATAAGGAATTTCCAATTGTAGCGGACCAAATAGCAATTCATCCATTACCGTCGGGCAAAATAATTGTATGTCGGGATTCTGAAAAATATAGCTTACACGGCTACGGAAATTTTTATTAAAATTTTTATCCTGGAGTGATTTCCCGGAGATTTCTTCCCCATCAAAAAAAACTTTCCCGGAAGCAGGATATATCAAGCCATTCATGATGTTCAGCAAGGTCGATTTTCCGCTTCCGTTTTGTCCGATGATTGCAAAAAGTCCGCCCTTTTTGATATTTAGAGTTATATTGTCAAGTGCTTTGACATTTCCGGGATAACAATATGACACACGGTCAAGTAAAAAAAAGTCTTCCATAATTATATAAACAAAATTGTGATTCCAAAAGTAATAACCATTATCAGCACGATAATATCAGTGTACATTATTTTTTGTGGCCGGCCAAGGGCGATTTTCCCGGTATATCCTCGAGAAACCATTGCCAGATAAGTTAATTCATAAGTCAGTTTCGAACGGCGAAAAATGTAATGAATTCGCCCGGCAATTAAATCACGGATATTCTTGTGCCTGACATGTCCCAGAATCCTTGATCTCATAGCGAAATATGTTTCTTCAATACACAGGCTCAATATCAAAATGTATTTGTATGCCAGCGTGATGACCATCAGAAAAGTGTCAGGAACAAACATTGTCTTCAACGCTTTAATAAGTTCTGCAAACGGGGTGCTGAACACTACCAGGTATGTGATGGATATAGAATTGCAGACTCTTAAAAAGAATCGCAAAACCAGCCAGCATCCTTCTTCAGTAATATCAATGTTTTTAGGAACATGATAGATCCACAACTGAAAATTTTCAGGGAATGAAAACAAATGCCACAGGGTTTTTCCGGGAGTGATCACATTAAACGCTGCGGGAACTACAACGATGAATCCAAAGAAAAAGCCTAATATCAGAACCCTCTTGTAAGTTTTCACAAGGTCAAATGAAGAAAATATAAAACTCAGGAATAACATGCCGCTGATTATTCCCTGAGCCGGCAGGTGATTTGCGATGCTGATGATCACAATGATATAAATCAACGAAAACATTTTGATTGCCGGATGTAGCCGATTTGTGAATGTCCGTCCGGATGAAATATTAGCCTGATAATACATTGTATTCACAGCCTTTGCAGTAGCTTTCAATGTACGGTCTATAAAGCCAAATCTAGTATTATGCCCGGAAATTCTATCTGTTTCGCGGACCTCCGTTATCAACAAAAATTCAGGAGTGCTGTTATTCATTTTTTTTAATGATGATTTTAGAAAAAATAAACATCACAACTAGGATAATTATGACGCCAATCACACCGGACAAAATGTAATATCCGGACTGATGAATGACTGATGGATCGCTACTGTTTGTCGAATAATCAGACAGGGGGGCTTTATAGTTGTCTGTATATTTTGCCAATCCTTGTGGAACATAACCAATCATATTTTTAATTGTTTCAGCAGACCATTCGCCCCAGGCATCCCCGGCGTCAAAGAAAATGGGCAGGAGGATCCCTACGGGCGTAAGCAAAGTCAGAATCATAAGAAATACCAAAATCTTTTTTTGAAGCTTATTCATTTTTACCTCCCTTGTCTAACGCATAGATCAGCGATTTTTCGTGCTTATAAAAATACATCACGATCAATGCCGTGATCAGGCCTTCGGCAAAGCAGAAAATCACCAGATGTTCAATAGCCATCGCGGGAATTGCTATTTTCAGGTCGTAGGGGCAATACAGCGCTTTTCCATCGGAAGTATGAGCAATCATAGGCTGGATGCCAAATTCAATAGCAGTCAATACGGCAGCAGCAAACAGGCTGAAATATCCGGCAACAAATGACGACCAGAAAACTCCTGATTTCTTTTTGTTATGCCGGCAAAAAATTTTAAAAAGATAATATGCCACAAAAGGCATGAAGATCGCCATGTTGAAACAGTTAGCCCCGATGGCTGTAATTCCGCCGTCTCCGAATATCAATGCCTGAATTATTAATGCTACAGAAACTGCCACCACTGCTGTCCAGGGACCTAAAATGATTGCCACCAATGCCGACCCCACAGCATGGCCTGTGGTTCCTCCAGGGATGGGCAAGTTAAACATCATGATAATAAAGGAAAATGCTGCAGCCATGCCAAGATAGGGAATGTTTTTTACCGAAACTTCCTTCCGTATTTTTTTTACGGCAACAGCCGTAACAGCAATAAATGCGCCGAAGAGAGGCACGTAGGTCTGCGGACTTAAGTAACCATCTGGAATATGCATAATTATTGATTTAGTTTTAAAATCTAAATGTAGTGCCTACAATAAACGAATGGTCTGTTTCGGGTTTCGTACAACCGAATTTATACCCTAACGCTATCTCTGAATTTTCATTGAGGCAATAATAAAGCCCCAAAATTGTGAAAATTGGAGGCGTTTTCGAACTGACGTCAGGATTTTTTTCAATTCCACTATTCAATACGATATGTGCATTGTTTTTTATATCATAATCAAAACCTGCCGAAACATGCCAGATATCTTGTGCATCTCCGCACCTATTATCATTACGAATATAACCTAAATTCGAGTTTATGTTGAAACGCTTGAAAGTGAATGTCGAAATAAAAAAGGCTGAGTACCCAATCTTCCCATTGCCAAGACCAAATTTGTAATTACCGGTTGGTATTGACAATCCGGGTTTTATAGTAAGATGCAAAAACTTGTAGTCCAGAAAACTGTATTTTACTTCTATCCCAATATCGGAAAAACCCGCAACCCGTGATATAACAGAATCTTCAATTTTAGATGAAAATACAAAGGGATATCCAACGACAATATCTATTTTACTTGTTATTCCCAACGTAAAAACAGGAGATATTTCTACTGAATTATTTGTGCAGCGGTGGCTGTTATCAAATCCAACGCCATAGGACATTTCGAGTTGTTTGTTCCACTTTCCCATAATACCAGCATTATCTGTAATAAATGGAAGTTGCCCGAAAGTACTGCATGAAAAAAAACACCCCATCAGGATTAAAATTATTTGGGCTGGTTTTATATTCATTTCCTGATTTTAGATGTTACTATTATTTATAAAGGTGTTACTCTTATGATAAAAAAAATTAATTAGTCGAAGTAAGGATCAGTTTCCCGTGTTTTACTCCTTTTATAGCAATCAGCTTATCAGCCAGTTCCTTTAGTTTCCTTGCCTTACCCATCACTGCTAATGTTTCAAGGCAATTATGATGATCGATGTGCACATGCATAACCGAAAGAATGATGTCATGAAAATCATGCTGTATCGATGTGGATTTGCTTTGCAGTTCTCTTTTATGATGGTCGTAAACCAACACTATGCTGCCTGCTACAATTTTATTTTCATCAATTTTTTCTTCAATCAGATAATTGGAAATGAGATAGCGTATGGCCTGCGAACGGTTGGGAAACTTACGCATATCGACAAAATGATCCAGTTCAGCAAGGATACTTTCATCTAAGGACACGCCAAAACGTTTGACTTTCATGTGTTACTTTTTAATAAAAAGTTGGCACAAAAATAAATAAAAAAATAAAAAACAAAAAAAAATGTTGATTTTTAAGAAAAGAAAAATTCGAATAGAAAAATCTATACCAAAACTTTTTTTAGCCACGCATACCAGGCATCCATGCCTTGTCCTGTCTTTGCAGACAATTCAAAAAACTGCAAATGGTGATTTACCTGCAGGGCATACATCTTTGCCTTTTCCACATCGAAATCAACGTAGGGGAGAAGGTCGGTTTTATTGATGATGCAGATGTCGGAGGAATGGAACATGTACGGGTATTTCAGTGGTTTGTCATCGCCTTCGGTAACGCTGATGATGACCACGCGGTGCGATTCCCCAAGGTCGAACATAGCGGGGCAAACAAGATTGCCAACATTTTCGATAAAAAGCATTGAATGATCGGCGATGTTAAGTTTCTTTGCAGCCTCACTCACCATCGCAGCATCAAGGTGGCAACCGCTGGCGGTATTGATCTGAATGACCGGTGCGCCGGTGGCATTAATGCGGTCGGCATCGTTCATGGTCTGCTGGTCGCCTTCAATGACACAAAAAGCAATATCTTTTTTCAAATCTGAAATAGTTTTTTCCAGCAGTGTCGTTTTGCCTGATCCCGGCGAACTTACCAGGTTGATGGCATGGATGTTTTTGGCTTCAAAATAACCGCGGTTGCGTTCTGCCAGCAAATTATTTTTATCAAGAATATCGTGTTCAACCTTAATTTCTTTTCCGTGCGAATGCCCATGATCGTGCTCGCGCTCGTGAGAACTATGTTCGTGGCTGTGTTCATGGCTATGTGAATGCTCATCGTGGTCATGTTCGTGTGAATAGGTATGTTCATGCTGATGGCTGTGTTGATCGTGTTCATGCTGGTGATCATGTTCATGAGTATATTTGTGATCATGACCGTGTTTGTGTGAATGTTCGTGGGTATGTTCTTCTCCGGGTTTACGGATGGTTATTTTTGAGTCGGGATCGTTGCAGCCGCAGGTGTCGCACATAAAAAAAAGTATTAAATTATTTTACAAAATTACAAAAATCAGTCTATGAAAATGGATTTTATTTGCATTTCTTTTCCGCCAAGAAGTTCAGAATCCATCGACTGGCAAGATGGGCAGGGAGTGTACCATACAGATTTGTCAAATTCAGTCTGGCAATTATAGCATTTGAATCTACCGGGAATTTCTGTTATAATAATTTCCGCTTTTTCCAGCACGGTATTTTCTACCGCAAATTCGAGCGCAAATTTCAGACTGTCGATAACTATTCCTGAAAGTTGTCCGACCTCGAGTTCTATACGGTTGATCTTTGTTGCCTGATGATCGTGTGCGAATTCTTCGGCAAATTCTACAATATTTGTGGCGATGGATAGTTCGTGCATAGTCTTTATTTAACAGATTCGGGGCAGTTGCTCACCTGCCAGCATATCAATAATTCTCTTGCCACCGATACTGGTTTTTAAGATTGCCTTGCCAGGGTGATCTTCCACAATTTTACCAATAACGGACGCTTCTTTTCCGAATTCATTCTGCTTCATTATTTGCAGAGTTTTTTCTGTATCCGCTCCTTCGACGATTATTATCACTTTCCCTTCGTTGGCTACATAATACGGATCAAATCCGAGTAACTCACAAATACCCCTGACTTTCTCTTTTATGAGAACATCTGTTTCATTTATCACCACACCCAAGTTATTATGATCAGCTAATTCGCAAATCACAGTGGCAAGGCCGCCTCTGGTAGCATCTCTCATGAACTTCACCCTGCATCCGGCATCCAGTATCTCCTTGATCATATGATTCAGAGGGGCGCAGTCGGAACTTATGTCGGTGTTGAAATTTCCAAAGTTCCGGGCAGCCATGATGGTCATTCCGTGATCGGCAATACTTCCGTTGATAAGGATGCTGTCTCCCGTCTTTATTGATTTTCCGCTGCTTATGGCTTTGTGCTTTTCATCCAGAAATCCGATCCCGGCCGTGTTGATGAATATTTTGTCGCATTGTCCTTTGTTCACAACTTTCGTATCACCTGTTGCTATGATGACTCCGGCCTTTTTTGCTTCTTCAGTCATGGCTGAAACGATGGTTTCCAGATCCTGAAGGGAAAATCCTTCCTCGATAATAAACCCGGCGCTGATGTATTTTGGCACTGCCCCTGAAACAGCCAAATCGTTGACGGTTCCGCAGATAGCGAGTTTGCCGATGTTGCCACCCTTGAAAAAAATCGGATCAACCACATAAGAATCTGTGGTAAATGCAATATCGGATGAGTTTATTTGTAATAAAGCCGAATCGCTTTGCTGATCTAATACGGGATTATTGAAATATCTGTAAAAAATGTTTTTTATAAGGTCGTGCGATAACCTGCCTCCGCTGCCATGTCCAAGTAATACCGTTTTGTCTTCCATCTTTTTTCTTTTTTTCTTTATATATCAGCTTTAGGCTATTTTCCACATCCATCATCCAACTACCTAATCACCTAATCCTAACAGCCTATCAGCCTTCTCACCTTCCTCACCTTCCAAAATTATAATAAGCTGCACAGGCGCCTTCGTGCGAAACCATGCAGGAACCTACCGGATTTGAAGGAGTGCATGCCTTTCCGAATAGTTTGCATTCATTGGGCTTTTTGAGGCCTTTCAGGATCTCGCCACAGATACATCCTTTTTCTTCAATGGTTTTTTCAACTTCTACGGCAATCATTTTTTCTGCATCAAAGCTGGCATATTTATTACATAATCCAAGTCCGCTATTTTTCAGAACTCCTAATCCGCGCCACCAGTCGTCCCTTAATGAGAAAACCTCTTCGATGATCTCTTTTGCTTTTAAATTTCCTTCAGGCCTTACGACTCTTTTATATTGTATTTCCACCCTGTATTTTTCCTCACGGATCTGTTTTAAGAGCATATAAATAGTCTGCAGAATATCCGTGGGTTCAAATCCTGAAATAACGCATCCTACGTTATATTTTTCCGGAAACCGGTCATAGATATGCGAGCCGGTTACCGCGCTGACATGCCCCGGGGCAATATACCCATTGATCTTTATTCCTTCATCGATGAGGGCTTCCATAGCTGGCGGCATAATTTTATGAGAACTGAAAAGATAAAAATTCCGAAGGTTCTCTTTGCAGGCATTCAGCATACCGGCAGCACTGCTCGTGGCTGTGGCTTCAAACCCGATGCCAAGGAAAATTACTTTTTTTGAAGGGTTTTCTCTGGCGATTTTCAGTGCATCAAGAATGGAATACACGATACGGATATCTGCACCTTTGCTTTTTTCAAGGTTCAGCGAAGATGTGGAGCCCGGAACCCTAATGAGATCTCCGAATGTGGTAATGATGACATCTTTTATACGGCTGTACGCCACCGCCTGATCGATATATTTTCTGCCGGTAACGCAAACGGGACAGCCGGGCCCTGATAAAAGCCTGACCTCCCTGGGCATCAGCGAGGGTATCCCGGATTTTTGTATGGCCCAGGTATGCCCGCCGCAAACTTCCATCAATGCAACGTCTTTGGTTGCCATCGAGGATATCTTGCCGACAAGCATCTTCACTAATTCCGCATTCCTGAATTCATCAATGTATTCCATCTGAAAAAATAAAGGGGAAAATTAAAAGGATTTACTGCTTTTTTTGTGCCTCATCAGTATCATCGTTGATATAAGAGAGCTTTTTGAGGATTTCCAATGTTTCTTTTGCCTCTGCATCACTGATTTTCTCAATAGCAAAACCCGTATGAAGCAAGACAAAGTCACCGACTTTCACATCATTTAATAGTTGAAGAGAGGCTTCTACTTCGGTGCCGCCGACAGATACGATGGCAGCATCGCCGTCGATAGAAATGATTTTTGATGGGATACCCAGGCACATGATTATATATGATTAAAAAACTTTGCAAAAGTACTTATTATAACGCAATTTTTAAAGAAAACATGCTGTTTTGAATGCAAATAAAATATTATGGACTCTTCTTTTCTGCTATGGTGATCTTCCTGTGAGCTATGCTGAGGTATTGAAATGGCAGCATATGATGATATTCGAAACAGAAAGCAGCAGAAAAACTATCAAAGAATGAAATATCCCCCCAACCTCAGGATTTGTTTATGAAAAAACCGGTGAAAAAAATTAGTTCTTTCATATAAATATTATTGCTTAAATGAGAATCTTATGTTATCTTTGTAGAAAATCTGTTGTTTCAGGAAAAGATCATTTAAAATCATAAAAAAGAAAAAATGACAAAGAAAAAATTTATTTTAGCCGCGATGTCTGTTTTAGCACTTGTGGCAGTGATGGCCATCAGCCCTTTAAAATCTGTCAGCCAGCAGCAAATCAATCCATCCGGAACTTCTATTCCCGAAGATGTAGCAAAAATTCTTAAAAATTCCTGTACAAGCTGCCATGATGCCGGCGGCGGAATGGCTGCATCAATATGGAGTTTTTCTTCCTGGGATACATATAATGCCAAGAAAAAAGCAAAAAAAGCAAAAGCCATCTGTAATTCAATGACTACCGGCAGCATGCCACCGGCAGGAACAAGGCAATCCAGCCCTGATAAGGTTCCGACTAAAGCGCAAATAGAAATTGTTTGCAAATGGGCCACTTCCCTCGAGATTAAATAATATTTAATGCAGGAGGCAAGGAATCACTAGCATACGGAGTAACATTGAACTCCCAAATACCGTTGTGCCTAAAAGGGGGTCGTGTCATACCTATGTAAATAAACAATGAAAAATTAAATATAATTCACAAATTAAAAAAAAGTATGAAAAGAACAGCAAAAGCCCATTGGCAAGGAACTCTTAAAGAGGGTAAAGGAACATTAAGCGCAGAAAGCGGAATATTAAACGAGACAAATTACAGTTTCAAAACCCGTTTTGTGGAAGGTGAAAAAGGAACTAATCCTGAAGAGCTATTGGCTGCCGCACATGCCGGTTGTTTTACCATGTCTGTCGGCGCTATGCTGACTGAAAAAGGCCTAAATCCCACTTCGCTGGATACGGTGGCAACGCTGACCATGGAAGGATTGACAATTACGGCCATACACTTATCGATTACAGGTTCAGTAGCTGGTATCAGTGCAGAGGAATTTGTTGCCGTTACCCAGGCTGCTGAAAAGAATTGCGTTATTTCCAGAGCTTTAAATGTAGCCATCAGTTCAGAAGCTAATCTGGTGAAATAACAAAATTTAGGTAAGCATTTAGTATGCCCGTTTTTCAACGCGAATGGCATCTGTGATTCGGAATTTTGGATCAATCAATAATCAGAGATGAATCTCTTTTGGATGTTATGTTTCCTATTGAGGTGGTATTAATATAGCCTTCGTTCCTGAGTTGTATGACTAACTCGGAAGCCTCCGTTTCAGGGCAGCAAATCAGCAATCCGCCTGATGTCTGAGCATCCATGAGCAGCATTTTGTTTTCATAATTCAGCGCATCGGCAAAGGAGGTGTCTTTTTCTGCGTATTCGAGGTTACGGAAACAGGCTCCCGGCAGGCAACCCAATTCTGCAAGATTTTTGGCGCCGTCAAAGTATGGAACGGCATCAGCATGAATATTTAACGTTACACCGGATGCTTTTGCGAGTTTCAGGGCATGGCCAGCCAATCCAAAACCTGTAATATCCGTCGAGCATCTGATACCAAATTTTTGCATAATTTCTGCTGCGCGGGCATTGAGTTGTTTCATGCTTTCAATGACGGCAAGGTAGTCTTGCTCATCAGTCTGCCCGATTCGTTTTCCCGCCATGATGATGCCGGCACCAACGGGCTTTGTTAGTACGAGGATGTCTCCGGCTTGTGCCGCGGAATTGGTGATGATGCGTTCGGGATGAACACTTCCTGTAACAGCAAGCCCGTATTTTGGGGTAGAATCAACGATGGTGTGCCCGCCGGCTATTACACCGCCGGCTTCTTCAACTTTTTTCATGCCTCCCCTGAGCATCTCACTCAAAATTTCGAGCGGAATATTTGCTGGAAAGGCGACAATGTTGAGCGCAGTAAGAACCTTGCCTCCCATGGCAAATATGTCGCTTAAGGCATTGGCTGCCGCTATCTGGCCAAACTCATAAGCGTCGGAACAAACCGGCGGAAAAAAATCCGTGGTCTGTATCAGGGCCAGTTCATCATTGATTTTATAAACTCCTGCGTCATCATGTGTTTCAATTTTAACAAGAAGATTGGGATGCTGGCTGGAAGGCAGTCCTTGCAAGGCTTTGCTTAGCTCAGCTGCGGGAAGCTTGGCAGAGCATCCGCCTTCTTCAACAGTGCTTAACAGATCAAATTTCTTCGCATTGGATGTCATATATTTTATATATTATGTCTTGATTGTCAAGCATTTGTGTTATTGTCTCCGTATCTGAGATCTTTGGGTCGAACCTTATGGACAGTCCGCAATTGCCCGAAATATGTTTCGGTGTTGGAATGATATCAAAACGGAGATCGTACTGAATAAATAGCTGTTCCGTTTTTAGCACATGGTGCGTAGATTCTAATATCAGAACTTTTAATGCCATTATTATGGATATATTATTTTTGATGCTTTTGTCATAGAACTTAAAATGTCGTACATATTGGAAATATGCCCGGCTCCCAGCTCATCCTTTTTACCATAGTAATCGAGACAGGTGCCGCAAACCAGTATATCAGTCCCGGCAGCTTCGAGTTTTTTCAGTGTTTCTGTAACGGGCGAGCTTTTCAACGCCAGAAATATTCCGGAATTAATAAAAATAAGTTTATCAGGTTTTAGATCTGTTTCAGGCAATGTGTTGATAAAGGCCTGGATGAGTATCCTCCCGAGTTCTTCAACGCCATCGCCCAGGCAGTCACGCTGAAAAGCAATAATGTACCCGCTGTTACCTGCAGGGGCCGTTTCACAATACGCTTCCATGTTGGTGCTTTCAGGAATATTCCCGGTTTTGCTGACCAGCAGTCTGTAGACTTCGCCCTGTTTTTCAGTACTGACGGACATTCCGTGTTCCTTCAGGAAACGTGTAACATTCGTCATGGAAATTTCATTATCAATGAGGATCAGCAATGTTTCATTTTCCTCCATTTCAGATAAAGCCTTTTTTGCCATCATCAGGGGCAGGGGACAGGTTTTTCCTCTTGTATCTATAGTTTTCAACAGGTGGTTTTTTTGCTTTGTATAATTTTTTTTAATGCTTCAATTGTATAGCTCAGCTCATTTTCAGTTTGAAAATGCCCCGGGCTGAAACGCAGAGTCCCTGTTGGAAAAGTCCCAAGCGCCTGATGTCCGAGCGGACAGCAATGTAAGCCCGGGCGTGTCATGATACCATATTCTTTGTCGAGAATATGCGACAAGACATCAGGCAACATTTTGCCGGATGTGATTGATATGACAGGCAGCCTTTCTGCATAGGCGTCCGGTCCATATACAACGAGTTCTTCTATATCATTAAGTTCATCAATAAAATATTTGGTCAGATTTTGAAGGTGTGTGCGTATATTTTCAATGCCTTCCTGCCTGATAAATTCAATACCTGCTTTTAATCCGGCAATTCCGGCAGTATTCAGAGTCCCGGCTTCCAGTTTATCGGGGTAGAAGTCAGGGTGTATTTCCGATTCCGAACTGCTGCCTGTTCCGCCCCGGATCAATGAATCAATATTGATTTCCCCGTTTATACACAAACCTCCGGTTCCGGGAGGCCCGTACAGTTTTTTATGGCCTGTAAAAGCCAAAATGTCGATATGATCGGCCTGCATATCAATAGGGAGTATTCCGGCGGTTTGTGCAGCATCTACAAGATAAATCACACCTTTTAACCGGCATATTTCGCCTATCTTTTGTATGGGGAAAATTGTTCCGCTGACGTTAGAGCCATGGATAGTTATCACCATTCGGGTATTTGGCCTGAAACAACTTTCCAGATCGTCAGGATCAATATTCCCTTTTGTGTCGCATTTTACGATGGTAAGTTCAATCAATCCCTGTTGTTCCATATGGCGAAGCGGGCGTATCGTTGCATTATGTTCCATGTGGCTGATGATCACATGATCGCCTTTTTTCAGAATTCCATTCAGCGCGGTATTGATGGCAATTGTGGCATTGGCGGTAAAAATGACTTTTTCTGATGAGCCGGTATTAAACAGTTCCGCTACCAGTTCCCTGGTGTCAAATACGATCCGAGCTGCTTCGAGTGACATCGTGTGACCAGAACGTCCGGGACTTGCCCCGCAGTTTGTCAGATAATTACATACTGCCTCAATAACCGCGGGCGGCTTTGGCCATGAAGTGGCAGAATTATCAAGGTAAATGCGCATACATAATCTCCTAAACTTTTTTGGTGGTCAGCATTCTTGTTTCACTTTCCGACGGATGATCTTTTCGGTTTCAAATGTAATACTATTTTTAACCCAAATTAAGCATTAGGAGCTTGCGAACTAATGCTTTAGTTGGGTTTATCCCGATTTATTCCGAAGGAATCCCTATGGGAGTATATGTTTCCCGACATTTTGGTTATAATTAAAACTATGTATAGACTTGTCGGGATTACATTTACTTTGTCGATTCCGCAATAAAAATTACAGCATAAGTTCATAAATTACAGTAAATTATGCAATACTATCTCTAATGCTACGCATTAGGAATTTTCTATTGCGGAATTTGGGTTAAATGACTTCATACTTTCCATCCCACTCGAAAAACAATTTTATTTCCAGGTCGGTTCTACTTAATATTGATAATTAACAACAAATAAAGTAAAAATGAAAACAGTAATTAGTGTCTGCACGGAAACGCTGTGTCTGATATGAAAATTCCATTTTCGAGGCTTGCACAGCGAAAAAAAGCGGAGTTTATGTTTATAAATGAGCATTTTTTTCTCAAGCGTAACGATGAAAATGGAGTTTTCGTGCAGACACTAATTACACTCATTATAATTTGCTGTAGTTCAAGCGGCTCAGTCCAACTTGATTTTATCCGCAATTTATTTTACTTTTG